>NZ_JBHSHZ010000005.1:0-66531 GCF_042653365.1 Flavobacterium sp. GCM10023249 | reverse complement strand
CAATCCGGTTAAAACCACTCCGCCTACACCCGTTGCTGAGCCCGAAGCACCATGCGCCTGAGCATCATAAATACCAGTATAACCATTCACAGTTATGTTCGCATCGGCTTTGTTAATCATTATGGATACATCGCCCGATTCGTCTTCATAATTCGGATTCGAGAACGTCCAATGTGCCGTTCCTCCTGGAACATCAGTAAACGAAGCTCCCAAATCCAATCCGGTTAAAGCCACTCCGCCTACACCCGTTGCTGAGCCCGAAGCACCATGCGCCTGAGCATCATAAACACCAGTGTAACCATTCACAGTTATGTTCGCATCGGCTTTGTTGACTGTCAATGAAACTGTAGCACTTGTAACAGTACCACAACTATTGGAAACAACTACTCTATATAAATAACCACTCATTGAGACAGAAGGGTTACTAATTGATAAAGTCGAACTATTAGCTCCTGTAATATTGTTATAATTAAGCCCGTTATCTGTACTTAAACGCCACTGGTAAGAAAGTGTAGCACTTCCATTGGCAACTATTGAAAAATTGGCATTCGAACCGTAGGTTATAACCTGATTTATAGGTTGAGTACCTATAGAAGGTGAAATACATGAAATATAATTAATAGTGAAATCTTGTATCCCATTATTAGCTGTAGATGGAATACAGATTATTCTTGGATTAGAAGCATCTACGGTAAACTCACCGGCCGGTCCGCTCCATGAACTGAAAACACTACCATTTGCAGCAGTGGCCGCAGCTTCAACTCTTAATGAAGTACTTGTTGAATTATTTAGTTTTGTAAAAGTAGAACCATTTGAAGTTGTTGCAGTTCCCGATCCTGAAGAAGTTGATGATCCAGAACATGATCCACCTGAAAAAACATTCCAAATCAGACTTGCTGTACTTTCGCTGGTTTTTATTCTGACATTACCATCCGTAAAAATTGTTTGAGCGGTTAATCCTGAAGTTTCACCGGTTGCAGTCAATATGAATGTGACGCCCAAATGACGTTCATTGATCAAAAACTGAGCATAATTAATGTTTCCATTTTCATCAGCAATTGTATAACGATTATGGTCTGCAGTACACACTTGTGGTGTTTCATCAAAATGCAACTGAACAGTTTCTCCAGGAAGCCAACCTGAACCAGTTACAACAACATATTGTCCTGGTACGTAATCATCTCTATCCGTAAAAACAGATGCCTGTCCGTAGATCAGAGAAGAAAATAAGAATATACTAAAATAAAAAAAGCTCGAAAAGCGACTGGTTTGAGGTAAGTTTACATCCATAACAAATCTATTAAATTCATAAAAATTTATTTGTTTGTTTTTGGAAAACAATACCCGAATTTAAGATGTATGGATATACTCGCTATGCAATTAGTGGCGTTACATTTAGAGCAAAAGAAAATGAAAATCAATCATTTAGCAACTAATTTACCATTTTGATTTGTAGTATTTATCCTTTTTTTAAAATACTCGATGAAGCGATAAAAAATAACTGCATAAAACAATTATAAGAAACATCTTATATACTACAAATTCTTAAATAAATGTTAAAACGGTAATTATCAAAAACCAAAAGTAACCTCTTGGCGTAAATGAGTTAAATAAAAAAAATCAAAACATGAAAACACAAAAATTTGCATCAATGGTTATTTTAGGATTTATCCTAATGATGAGTACAACGTCTAATGCTCAAAAAAATGTAATCGTAGGAGGAGCTCCAATGTATCCGACCAAAAACATTATCGAAAATGCGGTTAATTCTAAAGACCATACAACACTTGTTGCTGCAGTAAAAGCGGGAGAATTAGTTGAAGTATTGTCTGGTAAAGGGCCTTTTACTGTCTTTGCTCCTAACAATGCCGCTTTTGAAAAATTACCTGCAGGTACAGTAGAAACTTTATTAAAACCTGAAAACAAATCGACATTACAAGCCGTTTTGACATACCATGTGGTAGCTGGTTCTATGGATAGTAAAGCAATTGCAAAAGCTATAAAAGAAGGCAAAGGAAAAGCTAATTTAACCACAGTTCAAGGTGGTAAATTAATATGTTCTATGGAAGGTAAAAACTTGGTCATCACAGATGAAAAAGGTGGTAAATCAATGGTTACTATTGCCAATGTTTATCAATCGAACGGTGTGATACATGTTGTAGATACGGTTGTATTACCAAACTAATCCCATACTTTTTTGTCCCCATCATAAAAAATCCCTATTTAGGGATTTTTTTTTCATATTGTAATTATAGAATTTATAAATACCGGTATCTTTATATTTGTGAAACGAAAACATTTAAAAAACATTCATGAAAATTGTTATTTCTCCAGCTAAATCGCTAGACTTTGAAAAAAATCTTCCTACTGAAAAATTCTCCAAACCTAGTTACCTGAAACAATCGAAAGAAATTGTAAAGGTTTTAAAAACTTTGAAGCCCAAGGATTTGTCGGAACTGATGGATATTTCACCAGCTTTGGGAGAATTAAACTGGCAACGCAATAAAAAATTCAAAACTCCATTTAGCCCAGAAAATGCTCGTCCGGCAGTTTTTGCATTTAATGGAGATGTATACCAAGGATTGGACTCCTACTCTATTCCAGAAGAAAAATTAGAAACATTACAAAGCAAACTCAGAATACTTTCAGGTCAGTACGGTATCTTGAAGCCTTTGGATTTAATTCAACCCTATCGATTGGAAATGGGAACTTCTTTAGCAATTGGCGAATCAAAAAATCTTTACGGGTATTGGAAAGAAACACTAACTACTGCCATAAACAAAGAATTGAAAAAAAACGAATTGTTTATCAATTTGGCGAGTAACGAATATTTTAGTGTACTCGATGCGAAAAAATTGAAAGTTCCGGTAATTACACCTGAATTTAAAGATTATAAAGACGGTAAATTAAAAATGATCTCTTTTTTTGCTAAAAAAGCCAGAGGAATGATGGTACGATATATCATTGATCATAATGTAGAAACTTTAGACGAATTGAAAGGCTTCAACTATGAAGGCTATGCATTTGATGCCAACTTGTCCAAGGGAACTACTTTGGTTTTTACGAGATAGTATGCGTGAGGGATGGCAGTGAAAATCCTTTTTTATGAAGGCGAAGCCGAAGTAAAAAAGATTGTAACGAACAGCCCGGCCCAAAGGGACACGCCCAAATAATAAAATTTCAGCCTATCACAATGAGTGATTCCAGAAACGACATAGAAAGACTAAAGGCATTATTATCCTACGATATAATGGACACACCTGTTGAAGATAGTTTTGACAGCTTAGCAAAATTGGTATCAATCATTTGTGAGACACCCGCTGCCATAATTTCTTTTATAGACGATAAAAAACAATGGTATAAAGCCAAAATTGGAACTAACGACACCGAAGTTCCGTATGAAGAAACCATTTGTCAATATGTTGTTTCAAGTGGCAGCATGCTTGAAATTTCTAATACTCTCGAAGATGATCGATTGATTAATAATCCACACGTACATATCGAAAACGGAGTACGATTTTATATCGGAGTCCCATTGATTTCAGATACAGGACACACAATTGGTACTGTTTGTTCATTTGACGGGGTTTCAAAAAAACTTTCAGAAGAACAAAAAAAAGCGCTGGATATTATTGCCAAACAGGTAATGCACTTATTGGACATTTCGAAAAAGAACAACCAATTAATTAGTGAAGTAAAAAATCTTCTGGAGCAGAAAATAAAAGAAGCTCAAGAAACAATCAAAACTACCGAAGCGGCTTACAACATACTTTTCAAAGCCATTGACAAATCAAATGCGATTATTGAATTTTCTCCAAAAGGTATTATTGAATATGCAAATGATAGTTTTTTAGAAATCATAGGCTATTCAAAAGAAGAGTTAATAGGACAACACCATAAAATACTTTTAAATGATACAGAAGAAGAAAAGAACAATTATTTGTTTTGGAACTCATTAAATGCAGGTGTTTTTAAATCGGGACGATTCAAACGAAAACATAAAAATGGCAATGAAATTTGGATTCAAGCTTCATATAGCCCTATTCTAAATACTGAAAACGAAGTTGTTAAGATTACAAAAATTGCCCAAAATATTACTTTGGAAATCAATGCGCAACGGGCTTTGGAAAAGGCAAAATTATTAGCTGATGAGCTCAATATCCAAAAAGACCATTTCATAGCCAATATTAGTCATGAAATACGAACGCCTATTAATGCTGTTCTAGGATTTACCGATTTGCTTTTGGATGAGGAAACCAATGAGAAAAAGCTGAACTACTTGAAATCGGTTAAAACATCCGGAGATAATTTATTGTTTTTAATTAATGATATTTTGGATTTATCTAAAATTGAAGCGGGGATATTTCAGGTAGATTCCAATTCTTTTAATCTGTATGAAACCATTGAGAATGTCTTCTCTATTCTCATGCTCAAAGCAGAACAAAAGAATTTAATATTCTCCAAATCGATTGCGACCAGCGTACCCGAATATATCATTGGCGACCGAAATCGACTTACTCAAATTTTGCTGAACTTACTGGGTAACGCTGTCAAATTTACTTTAGAAGGAACCATTCATCTAAATGTATTTCTGCAGGAACCAACTCTATTACAATTTGAAGTATCCGATACCGGTATTGGTATACCTGAGAATAAATTGTTTTCGATATTTGAACGCTTCTCACAGGCACAAGAAAATACTTCGAGACAATTTGGTGGAAGCGGACTCGGATTGAACATCTGTAAACTTCTTGTTGAAAAACAAGGTGGACATATTGCTGTAAAAAGTAATTTGGGCAAAGGATCAACATTTACATTCAGCCTTCCATTTTCCGAAAGTGCCACTGCAAAAGAAAAAACTTTGACTCATCTAACGACAGCAACGAATACTCAAAAAATTGCCCGGGTCTTGATGTGTGAAGACAATGAAATGAATCAGAATTTGATGAAAGCGATTTTTTTGAATACCAATCATCAATTGGACATCGCCAATAACGGTATTGAAGGTTTGAAACTACTCAAAGAAAAAGAGTATGATGTAATTCTAATGGATATTCAGATGCCTGAATTGGATGGTTACGAAACAGCAGCAATACTAAGAAACGAATTAAAACTAAAGACGCCCATTATCGCCATCACAGCTCACTCAACTATAAAAGAAAGAGAGCGATGTTTGGCATTGGATATGAATGATTATATTTCCAAACCTTTCAAAAAAGAGGAATTGTTAGCAAAAATCGATTCATGGGCTTTCGGGAAAACCAATCCAAATCAATCCAATGATAGTATCGAAACGCAAAGTTCCGAATCTGTTATTTCATTGGAATATCTTGAAGAATTAGCAGCGCATGACACTAATTTCTTAAAAGAAATGCTTCGTTTATTTCAAAAACAAAGCGGTGAAAATCTTGAACTGATGCTTACTTTTTTATCCGAAAACAACTTAAAGCACATTCAAAGAACAGCACACAAATTGAAATCGTCATTTAGTGTTATAGGAGCCGATGTTTCCATTTTAGATACAATTGAAACCGGATCTGATTTGGATACTCTTGACAAGGATATTCAACAACTGAAAAATCAATTGAACACCATTAACCTAGAGATAAATAAACTACTTATTAAGAACTAAAAATATATGAAAATTGTAATTATTGAAGACGAAGATATGTTACGCAGATCATTGGCGTTTTTTCTGAGATCGAAAGAATTTGATGTTGAAGAATTTGACAACGGACTTGATGCTATTGATTATATTAAAAACAATTCTACTGATATTGATATCATTATAACGGATTTGAATTTACCTTTTGCCGGAGGAAAACAAGTGATTCATGCCTGCAAACAAATTCCTGAAAGTGCAATACCAATTATTGTATTGACATCTTCCGGAGTTGAAAACACAGAATTGGAAGTATTTGATTTGGGTGCCGATGAATTTATTGCTAAACCATTTAGTCCTCAAGTATTGTTAAAACGAATAGAAAAACTAATTTCTTCCTGATGTCATTTCGTAAATTATTAACGTCCATTACTCCACTGCTAATTTGTTTGTTTATTTCTTCCAGTTCATGGTCACAGGATGATCCGCATGGCATTACTGCAAAACCAACTCAACAAGATTTTTTAGACGCAATTGCATCGACCAAGAAAAACATTGCAATGTTTCCAAAAAATAGTAATTATCAATTCTACTTATGTCAATTGTATTTTTGGTCCGGTGATACAGTAACGGCGCAAAAAGAATTGGATCTATTTTTAAAAGAAAACCCCAATTCTATTGAAGCTAATGATTTATGGATTAAAACTGCATTGGCTTTAGAACAATATGATGCTGTAATTCAAAAGTCAAGAGAAAGCAAAAGTAAATTTCCCAACAATCGTGATTTTTATAGTTTACACGAAGCTTTAGCACTAGAAAAACAAGATAGAAATAGTGAAGCTTTAGATGAATTAGCAACAATTTCTGGGGATTCAAAACTAAAAAAAGATGCTGCTTATTTAGAAACACAAATTCTAAAGAAAAAGAAAAACACAATCACTGTTGGTCATTTGTTTACCGATTTTGAGGATTCTAATTCAGCCTTACATAGTTCAACTATTGAATATGGAAGAAAAATTGGCCGAAATACATTAATAGGTAGAATTAATTACGGAATAACCAATTTCAATAAGGAACTTCAAACGGAAATTGAGGCTTATCTGAAAATAAAAAACAAAAGTTATTTGTATTTAAATTCAGGATTTGCTGGAGACAATGGTATTTTCCCACAGTATAAAATTGGGGCCGAATTCTTTCAGGATTTCCAAAAAATAAGTACGTCTATTGGTTCCAGATACTTCTTTTTCGATAAAGACAACAAAACTTTATTGGTTACCGGACATTTAGGCTTGTATGCTAAAAATTGGAAAATAGAATACCGTCACTATTTGGCAGAAACGAATACCGATTGGTTGTCATCGAGTATACTAAACGTCAGACGCAATTTTGAAACCACAGAATCTTACCTACAATTTGATCTACAATACGGATCGCTACCATATTTCTTTCTAAATAATGCAACTTTTCAACGTTTAAATGCTTACAGATTAGGAATAAATGGTAAATTCAGAATAGAAAAAAATTATTTCATACAACCAATTTTTATGTATGAAAGAGAAGAGTTTATTCCAAATCAGTACCGCAACAGATATTCTTTTCAAATCAATTTAAGTAAACGCTTTTAATGAATCGATAATGTTCACAACCGATTTTTCACATTACGACTTTCAAGTTCAACTACTGCTCACACTAATCGCTTTGTTTGCGGTCACATTTTTGTTGTTTTTTGTTCTTACTTATATCAATCGTTATAAAAGAATCAAAAAAACAGAATTGAAAGCGGTGTACCAAAAAAAAATAGATCAACTCTTTTTTACATTACTATTTGAAGAAAATAGAACAGTTACAGAAGCATCCGATGTTTTTAAAAACGTAATCATTCCAACCAAGTTAATAAAAAAAATGACTTTAAAGTCAATCAATTCGCTTCACCGAAATTATACCGGCGAATTGAAGCAAAAACTGGAGGAGTTTTATGTTGAATCGAATTTGGTTCAGTATTCCTTAAAAAAAATGGATTCCTTAAACTGGGCCAAAGTAGTGGAAGCAATACGAGATCTCTCCAATTTAAACTATCAGGAAGCGTATCAAAGTATTTATTCTAAACTAGATCATTCCAAAAAAATTGTACAGAAAGAAGCATTCATTGGTGTGATTCTTTTGAAAGGATTGAATGAATTAATCAAGTTGAAAGATTCCCCTATTTATATCGATGATTGGACACAGAGTAACATTTTATATGTTGTGAAACGTGATAAAATGAAAGCTCCGGAAAATATTGAATTACTGCTTACAAGTAAAAATGAAAGTATTGTTTTATTGGCTGCACGGATTATTCAGTATTTCCAGTTGGTACAACATTCTAATGCATTGGAACATTGGGTTCAAAAAAATCCCAATTCAATTATTCAATCTAAAATAAGTGCTATCACCACACAGTTAAACACTATACACGAAGCATTATGACAGGAATCCATTGGTTAGATACCACGATCCATATTTTTAATTATCTGATTTTGCTTTTTGCGATTTCGGTAATGGTTTCTTATATCCTATTGGCACTTATTTCTGCCTATGCTTTAAAAGCCTATCATAAGAAAAACCGCTTTGTAAATTATAATGCACTTTTGGCTTTACCAGATACACCCAAAGTTTCTTTACTAGCTCCTGCCTATAACGAAGGAAGAACTATAGAAGAAAATGTAAAATCGTTACTCTCTATCAACTATAATAATTTTGATGTGATTGTAGTCAATGATGGTAGCAAAGATGATTCTATACCAATTCTAATCCATGCCTTTGAATTAGTAGCTGTAGATCAGAAATACGAAGCTATACTACCAACTAAAGAAGTCAAAGCGATCTATAAATCTACAAATCCTTCCTACTCCAAATTAGTGGTGGTTGATAAACATAATGGTGGTAAAGCTGATGCACTTAATACAGGGATTAATATTTCTAAAAATCCTTATGTAGTATGTATCGATGTCGATTGTATTATGGATAAGGATGTATTGTTAAAATTAGCAAAACCTTTTTTAGAAAAATCGGAGAAAAGGATTATTGCTACTGGTGGTGTAGTACGAATAGCCAATTCCTGTGTAATCAAATCCGGTAAGTTAATTAAAGTCAATGCTCCCGAAAATTGGGTGGCTCGCATTCAGGTATTAGAATATTTAAGAGCTTTCCTTTTAGGAAGAATGGCTTGGGCAAAATTAGACGGATTACTATTAATTAGCGGTGCTTTTGGAATGTTTGATCGAGAGATTGTTGTGAAATCAGGAGGATACAACACCAAAACGGTTGGAGAAGACATGGAATTAGTGATTCGTATGAGACGGTATATGATGGATCGGAAAATGGAATATGCAGTACAGTATATTCCCGACCCTTTGTGTTGGACCGAAGCACCTGAAAGCTATGAAATTTTAAGAAAACAAAGAAGTCGATGGACAAGAGGTACGATGGAAACATTATGGATTCATCGCAAAATGTTTTTAAATCCAAAATACAAAACCGTTGGTCTGTTGAGTTATCCCTATTGGTTTTTATACGAATATTTAGCTCCAATAATTGAATGTTTTGGATTACTAATTACTATCCTATTCATTTGCCTTGGAGCCTTAAAATGGCATTTCTTTCTTTTATTGGTTCTAATGGTATATGTATTTTCTGTTATGTTTTCCATGTTAGCCATTTATACCGAAGAAGCAACTTTCAGAAAATACAATACATTCAAAGATTTACGAAAACTAATTTTTATTGCACATCTAGAAGCCATCATTTTTCATCCATTCACGGTTTATGCTGCAATAAGAGGGAATTGGGAAAAAATTAAAGGAAACAAAGGTTGGGGTGAAATGACTCGAAAAGGTTTTGAGAAAAAATAAAGCATAAAAAATCCCGAAGGTACTCTTCGGGATTTTTATACTTAATCGTTCATCGAAATGAGGAACTCTTCATTATTTCTTGTTTTCTTGAATCTATCATTGATAAATTCCATTGCTTCTACTGGATTCATATCCGCCAAATATTTACGCATAATCCACATACGTTGAATTGTCTTTTCATCCAATAATAAATCGTCACGACGAGTACTAGATGAAGTAAGATCCACAGAAGGGAAAATACGTCGATTGGCAATCTTACGATCCAATTGCAATTCCATATTACCGGTTCCTTTGAATTCTTCGAAGATAACTTCGTCCATTTTAGAACCTGTTTCGGTTAATGCTGTTGCTATAATACTTAATGAACCTCCACCTTCAACGTTACGCGCCGCACCGAAGAAACGTTTTGGTTTTTGCAATGCATTGGCATCTACACCACCACTCAAGACTTTTCCTGAAGCTGGTTGTACTGTATTATAAGCACGTGCTAAACGAGTAATTGAATCCAATAAAATAACTACGTCATGCCCACATTCTACCAAACGTTTTGCTTTTTCCAGTACAATATTGGCAATTTTCACGTGTTCTTGTGGTTCTCTATCAAATGTTGAAGCCACTACTTCTCCACGCACACTACGTTGCATATCGGTAACCTCTTCAGGACGCTCATCAATTAGTAAAACCAATAAATAAACTTCTGGATGATTCGCTGCAATTGCATTGGCAATGTCCTTCAATAACATAGTTTTACCCGTTTTAGGCTGCGCCACAATCATACCGCGCTGTCCTTTACCAATCGGGGAAAATAAGTCAATGATACGAGTTGAAATTGAACTCCCTTTTTCAGCCAAACGGAATTTTTCTGTTGGGAATACTGGAGTTAAATGCTCAAAAGAAACTCTATCGCGAACCACTTGAGGATCGTGTCCGTTAATTTTCAATACCTTCACTAATGGAAAATACTTCTCTCCTTCTTTAGGAGGACGAACCACTCCTTTTACAGTATCTCCTGTTTTTAAACCAAACAAACGGATTTGTGAAGTCGACAAATAAATATCATCGGGAGATGCTAAATAGTTATAATCTGATGAACGCAAAAATCCATATCCATCAGGCATCATTTCCAAAACGCCTTCACTTTCAATAATTCCCTCGAACTCATAATCGGGTTCTCTGAAATTAGTTGTCTTTTTGTGTTTATTAAATTTAGGATTATTAGAAGCTTGTGGTGTTTCTGCTTCTGAAGCAGGAGTTTCTTCTTTTGCAACTTGAACAACTGGTGTTTCTTGTTCAGTTTCAGTAGCAGGTAATTCTACTTTTGGAGTATCGTTTTCTGTTGCAGTAGTCTTCTGTTTGTTTTTTTGAAAACGATTGTTCTTTTGATTTTTGTTGTTTCTGAACTCCTTCTCTTTCTTTTCAATTGGTTCCGCTTTGGGTTCTTCAAAAAGAGAAACTTGAGGTTCAGTCACTTTTTCAACCGGAGGTTTCGCTTCTGTAGGTTTATTTTCCTGTTTAGCCTCTTTGGTTATTCTGACTCTTTTTGATTTGGAAGGTATTTCTTTTTCAACTTTAGCTGTAGCTTCGGGTGCGATTTTATCTGGATTAGCAGCCTGATAATCTAAAATTTGATATACCAACTCCTCTTTTTTAAGAGTTTTAAAGCTTTTAATCTTGGCAATCTTCGCAATTTCCTGTAGCTCAGAAAGCTTCATTTCTTTTAAAACAGAAATATCAAACATATAATGTTGTTAGATTTAATTAAGGGAATAAATTGTATGAGGTTTTTTTGAATTCTATGTTCCGAAGTATGAAGTGCTTACGGATTGTTAGGGCAATATTACGAATTTTATTTCAGTAAACAATAGTTTTTTATAAAAAGATACGCTATTTTTGCTTCTCAATTTTTAAAAATGTTACAAAGAATTCAAAGCGTTTATTTGTTTTTTGCATTTGTGGTAAGTGCTGTACTACCATTTGTATTCTATTTATGGATTGAAAATGGTGCTAAAGCAACCAAAGTATTTTTTATGTCAAACATAATCTATACGGTATTGTTCGGCTTGAGTGCCGCTTTAGCAATCATGAGTTTAATGACTTATAAAAAGAGACAACAACAGTTTGTGATGAACAGACTGAATATGATATTGAACTTAATTTTACTAGGATTATTTGTGTATCGTACACTAAGCGTATCTGGAGAAACTTCGGTTTCGGAGAAGGGTATTGGGATGTTCTTGCCTGTTCTATCTATCTTTCTGTTAGCTTTAGCTAATAGAGCCATCAAAAAGGACGAAGATCTCGTAAAATCTGTGGATCGATTAAGATAAACCTATCATCTTAGTTTATTAGTGCGAAAAAAAAGCTAACCAAATTTGGTTAGCTTTTTTATTTTACCTTGTTTTTTTTCATTAATTTTAATTAGTTTTCTCACTAAAATTAGTGATATAAAAATCATTAATTAAGAGTATTTCAAGTAAACTATTAATCGTTTACTTTTGAAAAACATACTTAACATACTATGGATACCAAAATCAAAATACACCTGGCTGATGATCACCAAGTTTTAATCGACGGATTGTTAGCGGTTCTAAGAACCAACCCCATTTTTGAAGTTGTCGGCTTTTCTCTCAACGGTGATGGTTTGGTAGAAAGAGTGGCTCAAAACGACGCACACATTTTAGTAATGGATATCAACATGCCGGAAAAAGATGGTATTCAAGTGCTAAGAGAGTTCAACGAAAAAGGATTTACCTGTAAAGTAATTGTTTTATCAAGCTATGATGATCCCAAACTCATTAAAGAAGTAATCAAACTCGGTGCTAGTGGCTATCTAACAAAACAAAGTGCCGGTGAAAGTATTTTGGATGCCATCATGACGGTAGCACAAGGAAGTCAATATTTTTCTGCCAATATAAAGGATAAAATATTTGATATTTTTACCGAAAACAATAACCGTGAATCCTTAAGAATAGAAGATGTTATTTCTAATATTACCACACGTGAATTAGAAATATTAGGATATATTTGCGAGGAAAAAAGCGGTAAAGATATTGGGGAATTATTAAACATCAGTCCGAACACAGTTGAAACACACCGTAAGAACTTAATGAAAAAATTAAAAGTCAAAAGTTCAGTTGGACTAGTTCTTTTCGCAACCAAACACAATCTAATTAATATTAACTAAAACCAAAAATTGCATGGCTACTTACACAATGCTGGGTGATTACACCTATGAAAAAGAAAACAGTTCACAATTCAGAATCATTTTCAACATTCCCGACAACTGTAATTACAATTTAGATTTGTCTGGAGGAAAATACACCATTGAAATTAGATTAAACCCTAAAGAAACTCAACCATCTAGCACTTTCATCGAACAAAGTGAAATCGTAAACATGATAGGTAATGGTTTGGATTTCAAATTTGAACAGTATGAAGCATCAGGTGTAGTTATCAAAAAACCTTCAGCTATTGTAACTGACTAATTCTTACTTCTGAAAAATTCTATCTACATAATTTTATTTTTAAATACATTCTGTTTCGGGTTTCAAAAGGAGAAACCCGAGATAGACTCTATTATATATTACAAGGAAAAAAACAAACCTGTAAAGGCCATCAATTATGTTCGAAAACAAACAGAACGTTATTTAAAAACGAATCAGTTTGAAAAATATTGCGACATGAAATTGGAACAGGCATTACTCTATGAAGAGTTCGGTGATTATGAAAATGCCATAAAAATTCTTTACGAATCCAGAGAAATTGCCGAAGCCCAAAACCTGAAAGACAAACAAGTATCCATCCATTGGAAAATAGGAAACTTATACACGACTACTTTTGCCTTTAATAAGGCAAAAAAACACTTGTATCTTGCCCGGAACATTGCCGAAAAAGTAAATAAGAAAGATTTGCTTTCTAAAGCCTATCAAGGCTTGTACAGACTTCACTCTATGATTGAGTCGGATAGTGCAAAATACTATTTGGACAAAGTGGCTTTTTACAGTAAAGGATCAACTGATTTATCGGAACATTTTAAAGTTAATAACAACTTTTTCAAATACCACTTTGGCAGAAAAGAATATCAACTTGCCAAGTTTTTCAGTCGTAAATCGCTTGAAATAGCTGAGTCAAGCAAAAACAAACAACAAATAGCTATTGGAAAAATCAACTATGCGCTTTGTTTAATGGAAGGTGATAAAAACTATCAGGAAACCATTAAAATTTACAAAGAAGTATTGAAGTTATATCCCAATAACGAAGACCACAAAAATGTTTCACAATGCCTTTTGAACATTTCCTATGCTTATGAAAAAATTGGCGACTATAAAAATGCCTTGGAGTACACTAATAGGTATTTGGATTTTGTGGAATTAATCCTCAACGGAAAAGTGGAACAAGCTACACAAGAAATTGAAACCAGATACCAGCTCGATAAAGCGGCCAATGAATTTAAAGAAAAAGAAAAGAACATTTTAGAGAAACAGAAACGTAACCAGAAGATTACTTTATTACTTGCGTTCTTGCTATTGTTATCTGGAGTGATCTTTTATTTTTATTACCAAAACTTACTGTTAAAACAAAAAAACAGAATTAAAGATATCGACAGTAATCTTCAATATAATATCATTAGTGCTACTTTGGACGGACAAGATCAGGAGCGAAATAAAATTTCACAAATATTACATGATTACGTAAGTGCAACCCTCTCTTCAGTTGGTTTGCATCTTTCGGCATTCGAATCTTCTTTAACACCGGAACAACGATCGGATTTAAGAAAAACACGTTCATTACTGAAACAAGCACACGATAAGGTAAGGGATTTATCCCACGAGTTAATACCTCCTTTATTGGTCAAGTTCGGTTTACAATTCGCACTAAAAGACTTATGTGAGAACAATTCCAATTCCCTATTAACTTTCTACTATAAATCTACCATTTCAGAAGACAAAAAGTTTGATCCGGATTTTGAAATAAAAATCTATTACATCGTTTCCGAGTTAATCAATAATATCATCAAACATAGTGGCGCAACTGAAGCTTATCTTACATTAGCATCAGAAGAAAATGATTTTACATTCACCATAACCGATAACGGAAAAGGATTTGATGTAGACAATATCAGACAATCGGAAGGTTTCGGACTTACCCAAATTCGTGCACGTGTTAAAAACATGAATGGTACAATGACGATCAAATCCAAAGAAGGAGAAGGAACCAACATCATTGTAAAAGTCCAGGAATAATTATTTTTTTCCTAATTCTACAATTTCAAGATCCTTAATTTTATCTTCATCTATCACAAATCGAAGCATCGTTCGTACTTGATGAAACCCACTTTTACCTGCTGCACCGGGATTCATATGCAATAAATTAAGTGACTTGTCAAATTGCACTTTTAAAATATGTGAATGGCCACAGATAAACAATTGAGGTGGATTCTTTTTAATTTCATCTCTAATTTCCTGATTGTATTTTCCGGGATAACCTCCAATGTGTGTTATCCAAACATCAACACCTTCACTCAAGAAACGGTTATGCAAAGGGAATTCCAGTCGAGCCTCTGCCCCATCAATATTACCATAAACAGCACGTAATGGTTTGTGCTTTTTAATCGAATCAGTAACTGCCAAATTGCCAATATCACCGGCATGCCAAACTTCGTCGGCCCAATTTACATGTTTCAGTATAGCATCATCAATATGACTGTGCGTATCGGATAATAGAAGTATTTTTTTCAATTCGAAGATTTTGTTTCCAAAGATATAAAATTGCTAAATTTGAACCTTATGAAAAACGTCTATTTAGATAACGCTTCAACAACTCAGTTGCGTCATGAAGTCATTACGGAAATGACCAAAGTGCTCACCGAAAATTTCGGCAATCCGTCATCATCTCATTCATTTGGAAGAAATTCTAAAAATCTAATTGAATTATCACGAAAGAATATTGCCAAAAACTTAAACTGTAACGCACAAGAAATCATCTTTACCTCCTGCGGAACAGAAGCCAATAACTTTATTCTTTTGTCCTCCATTCGTGATTTAGGTGTAAAGCGAATCATTACCAGTAAAATAGAACATCATGCTGTTTTACATACTGTTGAAGTATTTGAAAAACAATTCGGTATTCAAGTTGATTTCGTTGCAATTTTGTCAGACGGAACAATCGACTACAATCATTTAAAGGAATTATTATCCCAGAATACAAAAACATTGGTAAGCTTAATGCATGTCAACAATGAAATTGGTACCCTATTGGACTTGGAAAAAGTTGGACAGCTTTGTAAAGAATCCAATGCCTATTTTCATACCGATACTGTTCAATCTATAGGCAAAACGCCAATAGATTTAACTAGTTTGCCCATCGATTTTCTAGTGGCAAGTGCACACAAATTTCATGGCCCGAAAGGCATTGGTTTTGCTTACATCCGAAAAGGAATTGTTCTGCACCCTATTTTATTGGGCGGAGAACAGGAAAAAGGACTTCGTGCCGGTACCGAGAGTGTTCATAATATCGTTGGCATGGCCAAAGCATTGGATATCGCCATCGAATCAATGCCCGTTGAGAAAAGTGCAGTTTCAGAATTAAAAGACTACTTAATTCAACAGCTGCAATTGGAATTTCCCGAAGTCACTTTTGCTGGAAATCCTTCAGAAACATTCTACAATGTTATTAATGCCATTTTACCCTTTGATGAAAGTAAAATAAGCATGCTATTGTTTCAATTGGACATGAATGGAATTGCGGTATCCCGAGGAAGCGCATGCCAATCTGGCAGTGTTAAACCTTCTCATGTTTTAGAAGCTTTTCTTCCTGAAGAATTATTGAGAAAACCCAATATTCGCATTTCACTTTCCCATTACAACACCATCGAAGACATTGATTATTTGATTGACGTATTAAAAAAATTATAATGAAATTCATTTACCTTTTCGTATTACTTCCTTATTTGGCATTGGCACAAGATTTTGACATTCAAGGCCATCGCGGTTGTCGAGGACTACTTCCTGAAAATTCCATTCAAGCCATGTTGAAAGCAATTGACTTAGGTGTTACCACTCTAGAAATGGATGTAGTGATCTCAAAAGACAACCAAGTAGTGTTGTCGCACGAACCTTTTTTATCGTATGAAATAGCATTGGATTTAAACGGAAAGGAAATTGAAGAGAAAAATGAAAAAAGTTACAATTTGTATCAAATGAATTATGAGCAAATTAAACAATACGATTGTGGCAGCAAAGTTCATCCGAGGTTTTTAGAA
Source organism: Flavobacterium sp. GCM10023249 (assembly GCF_042653365.1). NCBI lineage: Bacteria > Pseudomonadati > Bacteroidota > Flavobacteriia > Flavobacteriales > Flavobacteriaceae > Flavobacterium > Flavobacterium sp. GCM10023249. The sequence goes on along the minus strand of NZ_JBHSHZ010000005.1, from coordinate 49,778 downwards.
CAACAAAAAATTAAGACTTACAAACCATTGCTTTCAGAAGTAATTGATTCAGTCGAATATTACATAAAAATTAAACATCCTGGCAAGAAAATACACTATAACATTGAGACCAAAACAACTAGTGAAACGGATGCGCTATTTCATCCTAAACCAGCAGCATTTGTAGATTTAATGATTGCGGTGATTAAAGAAAAAAACATTCAAGATAGGGTTTACATCCAATCTTTTGATGTGAGAACATTACAACATTTACATACAACCTATCCTGAATTCAGAACTGTTTTATTGGTTGAAAATGAATCCAGTATTGATGAAAACTTAAAACTGTTAGGCTTTAAACCAGATGTTTACAGTCCGTACTATAAACTTCTTAATAAGAAGAAAGTAAATCAACTTCACCAACAAAACATCAAAGTAATTCCGTGGACTGTTAACGACAAGAAAGACATGCAGCAAATCATCAAAATGAAGGTTGACGGAATTATTTCGGATTATCCCAACCGATATTTTGAACTGCATTAGGTAATTATCAATAATTTAGAGGCTCTACAAGAGTTACTATTGATTCCACAAGAGTTACTGTTGGCTCCACAAGAGTTGCTATAGGCTCCACAAGCGCTACTATTGGCTCCACAAGCGTTACTGATGGCTCCACAAGCGCTACTATTGACTCCACAAGCGTTGCTATAGGCTCCACAAGCGTTACTGATGGCTCCACAAGCGCTACTATTGACTCCACAAGCGTTGCTATAGGCTCCACAAGCGTTACTATTGGCTTCAAAAGAGTTACTGATGGCTCCACAAGCGTTACTATTGGCTTCACAATACTTCTATGACTTTGTCTTAGAAATTAAACTATTCGTTGTTTTTTTAATAGTTCCAAATATTCATTTGCTTCCTCTAATAATCTTTTACTTTCAGCACTTTTTAATTCATTATCCTTTTTTTCTGAATGAATAACTTCTTTGACCAATTCATCATCTTTAAAATAATACATTCTCCCAAAATTCAGTTCCTGCTTACTTGTGTCTTGATCTCCGTTATCTTGTAATATGGCAAAAACAAGCTGATCGTTATCAAAATAAAACTCATCCGTTTGCTTTGAATTTTCTTCATGTGGATATGTTTTAATTCGGCAAACCTTTCCTTTTTCCAAATAAAAATGGATTTTAGACCATTTTTCCTTTATTTGGTCACTATTCAAATCTTTTGATAAAATTTCAATGCGTTGCATTTTTTCTTTGGTAGCTTCAATTTTATCCACCAATAAATTAACTTCGGTTATAAAATTTAAGACTTCGGCTTGTTGCTCTTCTTTGCTTTTACAGTTATAAAAACAGAATAACACGAGCATAAAAAGTAGCTTTTGGAGTTTCATCTTTACAATTTAAAATGCATTAACAATTAAAAATCAGAATCTTAGATAAATTTAAAGCTTTTTAAAAGAAAAAGACTACTAAACAGAAATAAAAAAAATCCGCTTTGTTTAAAGCGGATTTACTATCAATTTATAAACTTAAAAAATAACTTTTACCTTTATTTCCTCTCCCTTTCGCAGAATTGTCACTTCCCTTTCATCACCAGAATTCAATTTGGCCAAACAATCCATATAGCTATAGACCTCTTTTATTTGACAATCTCCGATCTTAGTAATAATGTCGCCTTCCAAGATTCCAGCAATTTGGGCAGGACGTCCTTCAGTAACACCATCAACATGCAAACCATCACCATGATCTGTGTAGTCTGGCATAATACCTAAAGTCACTTTGTATTTAGGCGCTTTCTTTTCGGAAGTGATTTTCGTTTTGGTAAATTCCAGTTTCTCTGCATCAGCTATTGCATTAACCGTTCGGAAAATATAATTCACGATATTTTCCACTCCGTAATAATTAATTTTTCCTTCGTCATCACTTGGTTTGTGATAATCGGTGTGCGTACCAGTAAAGAAGAACAATACCGGAATATCTTTCAAATAAAAAGAAGTATGGTCAGACGGCCCTACTCCGCTCAATTCCTGAGTAATACCAAACCCTGCCGGTTTATTTCTTTCAATAATTTCAGGGAAAGAAGGACTAGTTCCTACACCGCCAACTATCAATGTTTTTTTATCATCGAGACGACCAATCATGTCCATATTGATCATTGCCATTACATTTGGATAAAGTGTTTTAATGGTTGAAGCCATTTCTTTAGAACCAATCAAACCATCTTCTTCACCTGAGAATAAAGCAAAGATAAAATTTGCTTTTTCCTTTGTTTTATTTTGCGACAACATTCTGGCTAACTCCAATACACCCGCTACTCCAGAAGCATTATCATCGGCACCATTGTGGATTTCACCTTCCGAATTCATTTTAGTGGAATGCAAATGTTCGTTCAATCCCAAATGATCATAATGCGCACCAATCACAATTGTTTTTGCCGCACCATTATCCAAATAGCCAATCACATTGTTACCTGAATTAGCCTTCCCTTTTGAAATCGTGTCATGCGGATTCAGGCGAACTGAATAATTAAAAGACTGTAGGAATTGCTTATTGTAAGGCTTAAGTTTTAGTTTTTTGAATTCAGAAACAATATAATCAGCTGACAGTTTTTCTTCCTTAGATCCTGTCAGTCTTCCCTTCATGGCATCAGAAGCCAAGTAAGAAATGTGTTTTTTGAGGTTTTGAGGATTGGCATATTCGTTTTCATCGATATCCACCCAATCGGCAATAAAAACATTCGTTTCGCGTGGTTTACTTTGCTCCCGATTACTCGAGAAAACCAGTTTCTTTCCATCAGGTGAGAACATTGGGAACGCATTGAATTCACTTTGATAGGTAATTTGCTTCAATCCAGTACCATCAGTGTTAATCATATACAATTGGAAATCGTAGCCTTTAGTTGCATGGTGATTTGACGAGAAAATAATTTTTTTATCAGAAGGATGGAAAAAAGGTGCCCAATTGGCCTTTCCCAAATATGTAATTTGTTTCAAATCGGAACCATCTACATTACATGTATAAATTTCCATACTCGTCGGCATTACCAAATTTTCAGCCAGTAAATCTTTGTACTCTTTTATTTCTGCTTCCGTTTTGGGACGAGAAGAACGGAATACCAGCTTCTTGCTGTCATGTGAGAAAAAGCAACCACCATCGTATCCCAATCCGCTAGTCACCTGCTTCACATTTGAGCCATCGATATCCATTGTATATATTTCCAGATCCCCGGAACGGATACTGGTGAACGCAATCTTTTTACCATCGGGTGACACCACAGCTTCGGCATCATAGCCAGGAGAATCTGTTAACTGTTTGACGATATTCCCTTTCAGGTCGGCCATATAAATTTCAAATTCGGGATAAATGGCCCACAGGTATTTACCATCTTTAGGCTTTGGAGGAGCAGGACAAGCTTCGTTACTTTTATGAGTCGAAGCGTATAGAACGTGCTTACCGTCAGGCATAAAATACGAGCAGGTTGTGCGTCCCTTTCCGGTAGAAACCAATTGAAGACTTTTCGAATCGATTGAGGTTTGAGATAAATCAAGCGTAAAAATCTGGTCACATTGTGCACCTATTTCCGGATTAGTGACTTGAAGTGTAAGTTTTTTACCATCAGGGCTGAAATACGCTTCGGCATTATCGCCACCGAAAGTGAGTTTTTTTACATTCTTAAGATGCTTTTCCTGAGCGAAACCCGAAATCGCAGAAAGCATAAACAAAGTCGTTACAATTTTAGTTGTCGTCATTCTTGTAGTGTTTATCTCTCAAATGTACTAAAAGGAACCGATTGTTGATTACCCTTTTAGCATAAAAAAACCGTCCCATTTTACAACAGGACGGTTTCAAGTATTAAATCCGTAATTATTTACTTTTCGGAAGATTTTTTGGTATTTCCTTGTTCGAATCCATCATTTCCATGAGTTTCATTCCCAGTAAACCACTGATACCGCCATCGGTACCGTTATTACCGGAGATCAAGACATCAGGAATCACTTTAATATTTCCTTTACCAATTTCCTCTGTGATTTTATATTTCGTAAAGTTATCTCCACCCATTGCCGAAACCTGCAATTGATAAGCTTCAGCAGTAGATTTACCGATCGCCATAATTTTCTCAGCCTCAGCCAAACCGGTTTTCGAAATCTTTTCTGCTTCAGCACTAGCATTCAATCTTGTAGCTTCTGCTTGAGCACCTGCTCTTGCTTTAGTTGCTTCCGCTTCTGCCTGCGCTCTCATTTTAGTAGCCTCCGCTTCCGCATTCACGTTCAGTTTCAGACTAGTTGCATCTCCTTCCGCTTTTTTAACCGTAGCATCAGCAGTACGTTGTGCGATTTCCACACTTTGCGAAGCACGGACAATTTCCTTCTGCATATCAGCAATAGCCGTTTCTTTTTCCATACCCTGACGCTGTTCCTGCGCCATTTTTTGCGTTTGATACGTCTTTTGTTCTTCTTCTGCTATCTTTCTGTCAGTTAACGTTTTCATCAAAGAATCCGGTGGCACGATATCACCGATTAAAGTATCCACCGCATTCACGTTGTACTCATCCAATACTACTTTGATATGGTTTTTAGCTGACTCCTGACGTTCTTTACGCGTACTCAAGAACGAAATCACATCACTTTCCTGAGCCGAGTTACGGAAATAGTTACCAATGGTAGGCTCCAAAACCTGAGAAACTAAATTTGTCATACTACCGAAACGCGCAATAACTTTTGGAGCTTCATTAGCTGGAACGTGGATAATTTGTGACACATCCAAATTGAAAGGGAAACCATCCTGAGAACGAACCGTGATGGTAGATAAATTATGGTCTAAATTATGTGATTCACTTCTGGCATCCGCCCAGTTTAATACCAAGTTGGTTGTTGGCACCAATTCCAGTTTTGTTGTATACTTATTTAAAGCATATTTACCAGGCCCAAGTGGTTCCATCCAAACACCACGCTGTCCTTTAGACACTATATTTCCATGTTTGAAATGCTCACCTGTAACATCCTGACCGTCTTCCCCTATATACGAAATCACAACACCAACATAACCGATAGGCACATCTGTCATAGGAGTTTGTTCAATTTGAACAGCCCAAGAATTGATATAATAAGAACCTGCCAACATTACTTGAGGTTGAAGTCCACGATTACCGCCATCTTCCAGGAATTTATCAAAATCTTGAAAATTGTTGTGTGATTCCACATATTTACCAGCGATTTGACCGATTGGAATAGGTTCACCGTCAAGCGCAGTCACAACACCCACCATGTTTTCAAAAATTTTGATCTGATCTGCCATTACCACATCAAATAAAAACGTATTGATACGGTACGAACCAGTAGTGATGAAAGCAGTTTGACGTCCTTTTTGTCCTCCATTATTCAAGAAAGCAGTAGCATCTTGAAAATTATCACAGGCTACTTTACGTGCAAGTATTCTACCGGTTGGTATTTCCTTACCGTCTTTACTCAGCACCAAACCGATTTTCCCTTCCGGTATTATTGTAAAAGGCGACATATCAACCGAATATTGCCAAATCCACATACCCCAATACAAACCAGGAGCCAAAGTTTGAGCCTGAAATCCGGCCTCTCCTTTTGTCGCAATAATACGTCCATCCGGCAACGCTTTATCTGTACCAAAAAGAACGAATTTCTTGGTTACCAGACCAATTTTATCTTCAGGAACTATAACCATCCCGAAGAAAACTCGTAACACAAACTTGTAAAAAATAAAGCAAGCGACTATTAATATCAGCCACCAAAAATTAGTAATTGTTTCCATTACAATAGATTTTAAATGATTTTAAATATGATTTTAGAAATGCTTAATATGAAAAATGAAGTATAATCATGAATCCGATTAAAAGTTAACTTTCAGGATTGCGCAGTTGCCTGAGTCGTTATTTTGAAGATACAACACCTTTGTGTCATTTTAGGATATTAATTTCTTAGTAAAATCGATAATTATACGTTAGAAGAAATCAATTGTTACAGAAAACAAAAAGAATATTTTTATACAATTTAAAACCTATTGATTATCAATAAAATAAAAGCGTCCCAAAAAATTGGGACGCTTCAAAACTATTTTATGTTTATCTTATAAGTGAATTACTTCACCGTAAGCATCAGCTACCGCTTCCATCACCGCTTCACTCATTGTTGGGTGCGGGTGAACCGCTTTTAAGATTTCGTGACCTGTAGTCTCTAATTTACGTGCTACAACCGCTTCTGCAATCATATCGGTAACTCCGGCACCAATCATGTGACAACCTAACCATTCACCGTATTTAGCATCAAAGATTACTTTCACAAAACCATCAGGAGTTCCAGCTGCTTTCGCTTTTCCTGAAGCTGAAAATGGGAATTTACCCACTTTCAATTCGTAACCTTTTTCTTTCGCTGCTTTTTCCGTTAAACCAACAGAAGCAATTTCAGGGGTAGCATAAGTACAACCAGGAATATTTCCGTAATCTAATGGTTCAACATGTAAACCAGCAATTTTTTCAACACACAAAATTCCTTCCGCCGAAGCAACGTGTGCTAAAGCTTGACCTGGAGTAACGTCTCCAATAGCATAATAACCAGGAACATTTGTTTGGTAGTAAGCGTTTACTAAGATTTTATCTCTATCCGTAGCAATACCCGTTTCTTCTAAACCGATATTTTCAATATTTGTTTTAATACCAACAGCTGAAAGAACGATATCCGCTTCTAGAATTTCTTCTCCTTTTGCTGTTTTAACTGTAGCCTTCACACCTTTTCCAGAAGTATCCACTTTCTCTACAGAAGCATTTGTCATTACATTGATACCTGCTTTCTTTAAAGAACGCTCAAATTGTTTGGAGATATCTTCGTCTTCAACTGGAACCACATTTGGCATGAACTCAACGATAGTAACTTCGGTACCCATTGAATTGTAGAAGTGTGCAAATTCCACTCCGATAGCACCTGAACCCACAACAATCATTTTCTTTGGTTGTTCCGGTAACACCATTGCTTGACGGTATCCGATTACTTTTACTCCATCCTGAGGTAAATTAGGCAATTCTCTTGAACGCGCACCAGTTGCAATAATGATGTGATCTGCGGTATATTCGGTTACTTTTCCGTCAGCAGCAGTAACATCTACTTTTTTTCCTGGTTTCACTTTTCCGAAACCATCGATAACATCAATTTTATTTTTCTTCATTAAGAATTGAACTCCTTTACTCATTCCTTCCGCTACTCCGCGAGAACGTGCAATTACAGCGCCAAAATCTTTATCAACATTGTCTACTTTTAAACCATAATCAGATGCGTGTTTTAGGTAATCAAAAACCTGAGCTGATTTCAATAACGCTTTCGTAGGAATACACCCCCAGTTCAAACATATTCCACCCAAATTTTCTTTCTCGATAACGGCTACTTTAAAGCCTAATTGTGATGCTCTAATGGCAGTTACGTATCCACCAGGACCACTTCCTAAAACAATAATATCGTATTTCATAACGTAAAATTTTCTAAATTTCAGAGCACGAAAATACATAATAAATATAGAGTACTCAAATATTCTATTAATTATTTGGGCGTTTCCCTTCGGGTCACGTGTTCCGCGCTACACGGTAGCTCGCTACACCCGTTAACGCATTTGAAATGAAGATTCACCACCAATTCAACTTCGTAAATTAAAAAAACTTCCTACTTCTAACTTCTAACTTCCAACTTTACACTATCTTTGCACGCTCAAAATTAACATCATGCGATTACATAGAAACTTAGTTTACACAACAATAGACTCTTTAAATGCTATTTTTAATGAAGGTGAATATGCCGATAAAGTAGTAGCTCGTGCACTAAAAAAAGACAAACGTTGGGGAAGTGCCGACCGTAAATTCGTTGCAGAAACCATCTATGAAATTGTACGTTGGAAACGTTTGTATGCAGAAATCGCAGAGGTAAAAGAACCTTTTGATCGAGATAACTTGTGGAGAATGTTTGCTTCTTGGGCTGTACTTAGAGGATATCCTATTCCCGATTGGACACAATTACAAGGTACTCCTGTTCGAAAAATCAAAGGTCGTTTTGACGAATTATCAAAAAACAGAGCCATCAAAGAATCGATTCCAGATTGGATGGATGCATTGGGTGTAAAAGAATTAGGAGAAGCAACTTGGACCAAAGAAATTAAAGCTCAAAATGAGCAGGCCAAAGTTATTCTACGTGTGAATACTTTAAAAACAACTCCCGAAAAATTGCGTGCCCGATTAATGGACGCTAATATCGAAACCGAGTATATCAAAAATCAATCGCAAGCTTTAGTGTTAAAAGAACGTGCTAATGTGTTCTTAACGCAGGAATTTAAAGACGGTTTGTTTGAAGTGCAAGACGCTTCATCCCAATTGGTTGCTCCTCTTTTGGATGTTAAACCAGGAATGCGTGTTGTAGATACTTGTGCTGGTGCCGGTGGAAAAACATTGCACTTGGCTTCCATCATGGAAAACAAAGGGCAATTGATTGCTTTGGATTTGTACGAAAGTAAATTAAATCAGTTAAAATTACGTGCGCGCCGTAACGGAGTACACAATATTGAAACGCGCGTTATCGATAACTCGAAAACCATCAAAAAACTACATGAAAAAGCGGACAGAGTTTTAATTGATGCGCCATGTAGTGGTTTAGGTGTTTTAAAACGTAATCCGGACAGCAAATGGAAATTACAGCCGGAGTTTATTGAAAATATCAAAAAAATTCAAGCCGAAGTTTTAGAAAATTATTCCAGAATAGTTAAACCTGGTGGAAAATTAGTCTATGCGACTTGTTCGGTATTACCCTCTGAAAATCAAGAACAAATAGCAAATTTTTTAACCACAGAAAGCGGAAAAAACTTTACCTTTGTAGAAGACCACAAAATTCTGGCACATGAGTCAGGCTTCGATGGATTTTATATGGCTCTATTAGAAAGAAAACCGTAAAAACCAAGTAAAAATTTCCAAACCCAAATTTATTTTTTGTTCTATTTTTCTTACGCTAATTAATTTAAAATAAGAAAATTACTAATATTTCATTGCTATTTGCAATAAATGTTTACATTTGAATCCCCAATTTTTTTAAATTATCAAAAAATGAAAAAAATCTACTTACTATTTTTATTGAATTCCTTTTTAGGATTTGCTCAAATTCCTGCGGGTTACTACGATACAGCAACCGGTTCAGGATACACATTAAAAACAAATCTTTATAACATAATAAGTAATCATACCATTGTCTCAGGTACAACAGGTTATGCAAACTTATGGACAACATATCAAACTTCTGATAGAGATGTATTTACTGGAGTAGGATATGAAAATGACAATACAATCTATGATATCTACACCGAAAATCCCACTGGGAGCACTGGAGAATGTGGATTTATTTATGGTACAAGCCAAGACACTGGCTCTGGAGGAGGAAGTGAATGTCAAGTTTACAATAGAGAACATATAATTCCTCAATCTGTTTTCGCTCAAGCTTCTCCGATGAGAAATGATGCTCATTTTATTCCACCTACAGACAAAAGAGTTAATGCTCTAAGAGCTGATTTTCCACATGGAAATGTAGCAACAGCATCAACAACAACAAACAATGGAGGAAAACTTGGTACAAGTGCAGTTCCAGGGTATGTTGGCACAGTTTTCGAACCTAATCCAGCATTTAAAGGAGACATTGCGAGAATGTATTTTTACTTTGCTACTTGTTATGAAAATACTGTGGCTACTTACAATTACGAAATGTTTAATAACACCAGTAATCAAGTATTTAATCCTGTTTTTTTAAGCATGCTTCTAAGTTGGCACATAGCCGATCCAGTGAGTCAATATGAAACTACCCGTAACAATGCAATTTATGCACGCCAAGGGAATCGTAATCCGTACATTGACCATCCTGAATATGTTTGTCAAATTTGGAGCTCACAATGTGCAGCCTTGAGTAATGAAGATTTTGCTGAAAATGTATTCAAAATTTACCCCAACCCATCTAACGGAAATTTCAGAATCGAATATGATTCTACAATAGGAGATATCAATTTAGAAATTTACTCAATGGTTGGTCAGAAAGTGTATGAAAAACAAAATATCAACGACAATACGGTTTCAACAAATGGACTTCAAAGCGGAATGTATCTTGTCAAGATTAACAAAGATTCCAAATCCATCGTAAAGAAAATAGTTATCAACTAATACAATGCAAGCGGCCTTAACGGCCGCTTTTTTTATGTCCATAAATTCTTATAACGACTATATAGTTATCCAAATCAAAAATTAAGAAAATTATCAAATTGGCAATAAAAACTGTGAGAATTTTTCTATTTAACAATCAATAAACTGTAAATCAACGATTTGTTAATAAAATATTAAATAAAATAAGATTCATATTGTTTTTTTATTTCTATATTTCCAAAGCAATTCGTTTTCAATGAGTTAACAATATAATAATATTTAAACGCTATTTTTCTTCAATTGAAGAAGTACTTTCGCCGAGTTTAAATAAATGGGAATAAAGAATAAAGAATAAAGAATAAAGAATAAAGAATAAAGAATAAAGAGTAAAGAGTAAAGAGTAAAGAGTAAATTAATGTTTGATCCTTGCCAAGGGTGTAAGTGGGAAACTGGTGATGCGTTTTGAATACTATCTGAGTAAAAGATTATATATAAAGAACAAAAATTAAATAGGAGTTCAATTATAAATTAAAAACAAAGAAAAAGAGTAAAACAGAGTAACAACAAATCCAAAAACAAAAAACAAAAACCCAAAGCAAATGAAACAAAAATTACAATTACTGGTATTCTTACTATCAGCAGGATGTTTCGCGCAAGCACCAGCAGGATATTACAATTCGGCAACGGGAACAGGGTATACCCTAAAAACCCAATTATACAACATTATTAAAGGTCATACAGACAGAGGCTACGCTGGACTCTGGACTACGTATCAAACTTCAGACAGAGACAATCAGAACGAAAATGACAACACTATTTTCGATTTGTATTCAGAAAATCAATCTGGTGCAGATCCTTATAACTTCGCTTACAGTACTGGTCAATGCGGTACATATGCAGTAGAAGGTGATTGCTACAACCGTGAACACATGATTCCGCAATCAGTATTCAATTCTAGTGCTCCAATGGTTTCCGATGCTCACTTCATTCCTCCAACTGATGGAAAAGTAAATGGAATGCGTTCCGATTATCCCCATGGAAATGTAGCCTCAGCATCGTGGACATCTCAGAACGGAAGTAAGTTAGGTACGAGTGCCGTTTCTGGTTACACTGGAACAGTTTTTGAACCTAATGCCGCTTTCAAAGGAGATATAGCCCGCATGTATTTCTATTTTGCTACACGTTATGAAAATACTGTTGCCGGTTACACATTCGATATGTTCAACGGTACAAGCAATCAAGTTTTCACTACTGCTTTCCGTGATATGCTCTTAGCTTGGCATGCTGCCGATCCAGTAAGCGCTCGTGAAATTGCAAGAAACAATGCTATCTATGCACGTCAAGGAAATAGAAATCCTTTTATAGACAATCCAAATTATGTAAGTATGATTTGGGGAGGAACGCCTGATACTACGGCACCTTCTGTTCCAACCAATTTAGCAGCTTCTAATGTAACTTCAACTAGCTTGACTTTATCATGGTCTGCTTCAACCGACAATGTTGGTGTAACAGGTTATGATGTTTATATGAATGGAAGCTTTAAAACTTCTGTGACTAGTACCACTAGTTCTATAACTGGATTAACTGCCTCTACAACTTATTCTTTTACCGTAAAAGCAAAAGATGCCGCAGGAAATTCTTCCGCTAATAGTGCAACATTTAATGTTACAACTTCTACAGCGGCTCCAACCGTATCAGATTTATACTTCTCAGAATACCTAGAAGGTTCTTCAAACAATAAAGCACTTGAAATAACCAATAGAACAGGAGCTTCTGTGAGTTTGAGTACGTATTCCATAAAAAAACAAACCAATGGTTCAGGTGCTTGGAGTACAGGTTTGGCTTTAACAGGAACACTTGCCAATAATGGTAAATATGTAATTGTAAACAATACAATAGCTTCAGCATGCTATTCTACTACAACTGCCAATATTTCTACAGCAGCTGGAGAAATGACATTCAATGGTAATGACGCAGTTGGTCTATTTAAAAATGGAGTTTTAATTGATGTTATTGGTATTTTCAATGGAGGTACAGCAAATTTTTCAGCTGATGAAACCTTACAAAGAAAAACTACAGCAACAGTTCCTTCTACAACCTTCAATAAAACTGCCGATTGGAATGTACTGGGCATAGATACTTGTAGCGGATTAGGAAACAGAACTGCAAATCCAAATCAATTAACAACAATCGATTTCGATATCTATCCAAATCCTTCAAATGGTAACTTTACTGTTTATTTTACTAACTTCGAAAAAGGATATTCAATGGAAATCTATTCGATTTTAGGTAAAAAAGTATTTGAAAAATCAGCCATTACAACACAAAACAATACTGTCTCACAACTGCAATCTGGTGTCTATTTAGTAAAGATTACTAAGGAATCAGAAACCGTTGTCAAGAAAGTTATTGTGAACTAAAAAAATAAAGCGCCGATTGGCGCTTTATTTTTTTCTATTTCAAAATTGAAATACTAAATTTGCATCACAAAACAACAACACAATAACAATGATTCATTTTTTTGGTAACTCAACCAATACCGTTTTTGCCGTTCAGACGCAAAACGGATTATCGACAGAAGATATCTCAAAATTAAACTGGCTTTTTGGCAACGCACATAAAATAGAAAAATCCGTCCTGACGGATTTTTTTGTTGGTCCTCGTGCCGCCATGATTACTCCGTGGAGTACAAATGCCGTCGAAATAACCCAAAACATGGGAATTTCAGGTATTATCAGAATTGAGGAGTTTGAAAAAGTAGCCGCTGATTTTACCAATTTCGATCCGATGATATCACAAAAATACTCGGAATTAAATCAGGACATTTACGTCATAAATATTCAGCCGGAACCAATTCTTGATATTGATGACATTGCGGCATACAACAAACAGGAAGGATTAGCACTAAGTGATGAGGAAGTAGATTACCTAAATAGTCTTGCGAACAAATTAGGTAGAAAACTTACCGATTCTGAAGTTTTTGCTTTCTCACAAGCCAACTCAGAACACTGTCGTCATAAAATCTTCAATGGAACTTTTGTAATAGACGGAGAAGAAAAACCTACTTCCCTATTCAAATTAATCAAGAAAACTTCTGAAACCAATCCGAATGATATTGTTTCAGCTTATAAAGATAACGTTGCTTTCGTTAAAGGTCCAAAAGTAACGCAGTTTGCTCCAAAAAGTGCCGACAAACCCGATTTCTACACCGAAAAAGAATTTGATTCGGTTCTTTCTTTGAAAGCGGAAACACATAACTTCCCTACCACTGTTGAACCTTTTAACGGAGCTGCAACTGGATCAGGAGGAGAAATCCGTGACCGTCTTGCTGGCGGACAAGGCTCATTGCCTTTAGCAGGTACTGCAGTATATATGACGTCTTACTCAAGATTGGAAGAGAATCGACCATGGGAAAACGGTATGGAAGAAAGAAAATGGTTGTACCAAACTCCAATGGATATTTTGATCAAAGCCTCTAATGGTGCTTCTGATTTTGGTAATAAATTCGGACAACCTTTAATTACTGGTTCTGTTCTAACTTTCGAACACGAAGAAGAAGCTCGTAAATTAGGTTTCGATAAAGTTATCATGCTTGCCGGTGGAATTGGCTACGGAAAATTAGATCAAGCGATCAAAAAGAAACCTCAAGAAGGCGATAAAATCGTAATTCTTGGTGGAGAAAATTATAGAATTGGAATGGGTGGTGCTGCTGTTTCGTCTGCAGATACCGGTGCTTTCGGTTCAGGAATTGAATTGAATGCCATTCAACGTTCCAACCCCGAAATGCAAAAACGCGCTGCCAATGCCATTCGTGGTTTAGTAGAAAGTGATGCGAATCCTATTGTTTCCATTCACGATCATGGCGCTGGTGGACACTTAAATTGTCTTTCAGAATTAGTGGAAGATACAGGTGGTTTAATCGATTTAGACAAACTTCCCGTAGGTGACCCTACCCTTTCTGCTAAAGAAATCATCGGAAACGAATCTCAAGAAAGAATGGGATTGGTGATTGGTGAAGAAAATATTGACATCCTTCAAAAAATTGCAGATAGAGAACGATCTCCTATGTACCAAGTTGGAGATGTAACTGCTGACCATCGTTTTACTTTCGAGTCCAAAACTACTGGTGCAAAACCAATGGATTATGCGCTGGAAGACTTCTTCGGAAGTTCACCAAAGACAATCATGACCGATACAACTGTTGCTGTCAATTATTCAAATCTAGATTATACGGCACAAAATATACCTTCGTATTTGAACCAAGTGCTTCAATTAGAAGCGGTAGCTTGTAAAGACTGGTTAACCAACAAAGTGGATCGTTGTGTTGGTGGCCGAGTTGCTAAACAACAATGTGCTGGACCACTACAATTACCATTGAATAATGTAGGGGTTATGGCGCTTGATTTCAAAGGAAAAGAAGGAATTGCAACCACAATTGGTCACTCTCCAGTTGCTGCATTAGTAGATCCTGTTGCAGGATCCAGAAATTCTATTGGAGAAGCTTTATCCAATTTGGTTTGGGCTCCATTAAAAGATGGATTGAAATCGGTTTCATTATCTGCTAATTGGATGTGGGCATGTAAAAATGAAGGAGAAGATGCTAGATTATACGAAGCGGTAAAAGGTTGTTCCGATTTTGCTCTCGAATTGGGAATCAATATTCCAACTGGAAAAGATTCACTTTCAATGAAGCAAAAATATCCTAACGACGAAGTAATTGCTCCTGGAACAGTAATTATTTCTGCAGCAGGGAACTGTTCTAATATAACCAAAGTAGTTGAACCCGTTTTACAACGCAACGGAGGAAATATTTACTATTTGAACTTATCTCAAGATGACTTTAAATTAGGAGGAAGTTCATTGGCACAGATTTTAAATAAAATCGGTTCAGAAGTTCCTACTATAACTAATGCCGCGTATTTCAAGAAAGCTTTCAATGTAGTACAGGATTTAATCAAAGAACGTAAAATTAAAGCCGGTCACGACATTGGTAGTGGTGGTTTGATTACAACATTACTGGAAATGTGCTTTGCCGATGTAAATTTAGGCGCCTCTTTCGATTTGACTTCTTTGGGAGAAACTGATACCGTAAAGGCATTGTTCAATGAAAATATAGCAGTAGTTTTCCAAGCTGATGCTGCTGTAGAAACTATTTTTGCACAACACAATATTGAAATTTTCAACATTGGATCAGTTGTAGAAGGAAATTCGATAACCATTACCAACCATTCGGATGCATTTACTTTTGCTGTTTCCGAAGTAAGAGATACTTGGTTCAAAACTTCTTTCCTTTTGGATTCAAAACAATCGAAGAACGGAACTGCTCAAGAACGTTATAACAATTACAAAAACCAACCTTTAACCTATACTTTTCCTTCACATTTTGACGGAAAAGCTCCAGTTATAGACGCTACTAAACCAAGACCAAAAGCAGCTATCATCCGTGAAAAAGGAAGTAACTCCGAAAGAGAAATGGCTAACGCTATGTTCTTAGCAGGTTTTGATGTAAAAGATGTTCATATGACCGATTTGATTTCTGGTCGTGAAACATTAGAAGATATTCAGTTCATTGGAGCGGTTGGTGGATTCTCTAATTCAGATGTTTTAGGATCAGCTAAAGGTTGGGCAGGTGCCTTCTTATACAATGAAAAAGCCAATACAGCATTGAAAAAATTCTTCCAACGCGAAGACACGTTATCTGTGGGAATTTGTAATGGTTGCCAGCTATTCATGGAATTGGAATTAATCAATCCGGAGCATGAAGTTCATGGAAAAATGACACACAACAATAGTCATAAACACGAAAGTATCTTTACTTCAGTAACTGTGGAGAAAAACAACTCTGTGATGTTATCCTCATTAGAAGGTACAACTTTGGGTGTTTGGGTTTCACATGGAGAAGGTAAATTCAACTTACCTTATTCTGAAGATCAATATAATATTGTGGGTAAATATGGTTATGATAGTTATCCTGCCAATCCAAACGGATCAGCGTTCAATACAGCCATGCTATGCGACAAAACTGGACGCCACTTGGTGACCATGCCACATATTGAACGTTCTACTTTCCCATGGAACTGGGCATATTATCCAGATAACGGACATAAAGATGAAGTGACTCCATGGCATGAAGCCTTTGTTAATGCACGTAAATGGATTGAAACTAAAAATAAGTAATCCCAATAAATAAAAAAAACGCTCAAATTGAGCGTTTTTTTTATTTAGTTACAAAATATACAATTGTTTCATACAATTCCTCCACATCGACCGGTTTACTGAGCACTTTTCTAATTCTGGATGCAGAGAATAATTCCTTGTTCACTTCTTCGGAAATCGCTGTTAATGCAACAATGGGTATCGATGGTTTTAGTTTCGAAATATGATCGGAGGCTTCGAATCCGTCCATTATTGGCATCATAATATCCATCAGAATCAAATCATAATTGTTCAATTCAACCATCTTACAAGCTTCCAAACCATCATTGGCAACATCGCAAGTATACCCTTTACGAGTTATGATTTTTTGTGTGATTAACTGATTGGTTTTAT
Organism: Flavobacterium sp. GCM10023249; assembly: GCF_042653365.1. Classification (NCBI taxonomy): domain Bacteria; kingdom Pseudomonadati; phylum Bacteroidota; class Flavobacteriia; order Flavobacteriales; family Flavobacteriaceae; genus Flavobacterium; species Flavobacterium sp. GCM10023249. The sequence goes on along the minus strand of NZ_JBHSHZ010000005.1, from coordinate 33,065 downwards.
TATCCTCTACCAAAAGAATTTTGACCGAAGAGGGATCAAGTATCTCTTTCGGAACTTGAATTGTTGTAGGATCTTCATGGTATTTCTCAAAATCAAGGGAAAAAGAAATGGTAGTTCCTTTGTTTGGCTCCGAATCTATAAAAATAGTTTTATTAAATAAAGCCAATGTCTTTTTAACCAGGGTCAGCCCCAATCCGGAACCTCCATATTCGTAGTTGATTTTATCCGAACCTTGAAAGAACAAATCATAGATTTTCTCTTTAATATTTTCTTCAATTCCTATACCGGTGTCTTTTATAATGAATTGAATTTCTATTGTATCCTCATTGTCTCTTAATTTCTTAGCTTCCACGATTACGCTTCCGTCTTTTGAAAATTTAAACGCATTATCAATCAGACTAAACAATACCTGATAAAGTTTTGCCTCATCAAAAACTAATTGTGATGGTATTGTCGCATCAAAAACCAACGAATCGATATTATTATTGGTTCTGTTCTTTTTTACGAGGGTAAGAATTTTACCAAGCAATTCCTTTAATTGAACAATATCTTTCTTTGGAACATATTCTTTTTCAAAACTGTCAATAACATTGATTTCGATTATATTTCCAGATAAACTATACAGATTTTGAACTGAAGCCTGCAATTGTTCTATATTCTTATCATAATTGCTTTTGTCTTCTTCCATTAAATGCAACAAACCATTTAAAGTATAAATCGGGGTTCTCAACTCATGCGAAATGGTATCCAATAATTTCTTCTTGATATTCAGGGCTGTTTCCAATTCGGAATTTACCTGATGAAGCATTGCGTTTTTTTCGTTGAGTAAATCATTGGTTGAACTTTTGAATCGGGCATTTCGATACTGAAAATACAACAATACAATTAGTGTTATAATAGTAAACAAACAAAGAATCAAAAGATAATTCTTGTATTTGACGTTTTCACTTTTAAGCTGATTTTGTTTGATAATAGATTGGAATTCGATGTTTTTAATCTCCAATTCTCTTTGTTGATTCAAAGAAAGATTCATCTTCACCACGCGATAAATAAGTCGCTTTTTTAAAAAATCATTTGCTGCTTTGAAATTTTCGGTCGCTTCTTTGTAGTTTTTTAGCTTTTCATTAATCTTCCCTAAAATTGTAAAATAGCGGGAATGCAATAAGTAATCATCATCTTGTTTTTGAAAAGCTTTAGATTTATCAGCAATTGCCAAATACTTTAATGCATCATCAATTTTGTTCAAATGATAATAACATTCAGCAATAAACAAGTTGGTTTCCGGTTGGTCCGGATCACCATTGGTCTTTTCGTTTACTTCTAGGTATTTCAACGAATTTTCCAATGTTTTGTTCCAATCTTCTTTCTTTAAATACAGTAAAGTCAGATTATAGTACATATCCACCTGCTTCTCTAATGGCGCATATTTCTTCAAATACTGTTCTGAAAGTAAGGTGTATTTTTCATCTAAGGCTTCATTCCCTTGGGAATTATAAAACACTGCCAAATGCTCATAATATTCGCCTCGAATACAATTATTGTTGTGTTTGTCTAAAACTCGTTCTACTTTGTCTAACACTTTCTTGCTGGTCGCATAATCAAAAGTAGATACATAGAAATAGGAAATCTCTAAATACAGATAAAGCAACTGATCGTAATTATTGGACCTAATCAGTTTTTTTTCTAATTCATTGATCAAATGAGAACCTTTCTGATAATGTTCATAATCATTTAGACTCAATAGCTTTTTGGCCTTTTCAAATTCATTCAAAACGGCAGGATCGATGGCCGTTTGTTCTTGATTTGCAAAAGCTGAAGAAGTAAAAAAGAAAATAATAAGAAAAAAGCAACATGATAGCCTGTGCAACATCATAGACAAACCCAATTTGACATTTGCTTTAATTGAAAATTTCACGTGATAACCTATTAATTTCTATCAATTTACAATAATAATTACTTTCATCCAAATTTTACAATTTAAACTACAGGTTTTTACGTTATACTGCACAGATAACGTTCATTACTATTTAAAATTGCACTTCGTGTAATGGATTCCTATCTTTGAATAAAATTTAACAATGTATTATATTCTTTTCAGTATTATTTGCAGTGTTTTAGTAGGGGTACTTTTCAAAATCGCCCGAAAAAAAAACCTGAGTATTTATCAAATCATAGCTTGGAACTATGTTTTCGCTTTACTTTCTTTGGTTCTATTTTTTAAACCACAACTAAAAACCAACTTTGGTATAGAAACCGCTTTTGTAACTGGAAGTCTTATTTTTCTTTTACCTATTGTATTTGTCTTTCAGGCGAAAGCCATCAAATATTCCGGTATTGTAAAAACAGACATTGCTCAACGTTTGTCCTTATTTATATCCATCTCTTTTTCGTTATTTATTGCCAAAGAAGTGTTCAATGCCTATAAAAATTTAGGTTTAACTCTCGCCTTCATCGCTATCTTTTTTACGTTCTATAGAAAACAAAAAAACGAATCGGATTGGCGAAAAAACTATTTCTTGCTATTGGTTTTATTCGGATTTGGGATTATAGACATCTTATTCAAAAAGGTGGCTACCATTGGAGAACTACAATTCACAGAATTACTTCTTCTTGTTTTTGGTGGTGCCTTTCTCATTGCAACACTTATTGCCGGCTATTACATTGTGTCCAAAAAGGAAGGCTTTGCCATTCAAAATATGTATTGGGGAATTGCAACCGGACTTCTCAACTTCGGAAATATTTTCTTTTACATAAAAGCACATCAATCCTTGTCCTCGAATCCTTCTACTGTATTTATCGGAATGAATATGGGCGTTATACTATTGGGAAGCTTAATTGGGGTTGCTTATTTTAAAGAAAAACTCTCCCCTCTAAATTATGTTGGAATTGCTTTTTCATTGCTGTCTATCGCTTTAATCGCCTATTCCCAACTACAATAAAAAAAGTCCCAAATTTTGGGACTTTTTTTATTATTTTTTTGCTTTCTCTTTTCTGGATTCATAAGCATGAAGGAAATCGCCTTTGGGTTTCCCTAAATCAAAGGAACTCCATTTTGTTAAAAAGCGGGTGCTCGTTCTTGCTTCATCACGATCCATCCCTTCGTATTCAATTCTGTAAAGCGCCGAATACATTTCAGCACGTCCTACACCATGGTAACAATGAATTAGCACGGGATAGTTTTCAGGCTTGTCCATAATCTCAAAGAAGCGATCCAAATTGTGCTGCTTCGGTACCTGATCTGAACCATTGTTGAAATAGTTCACACCCGGAATTTTCTCAACTGCATTCTTTTCTGCTGTTAACTCTTCGGGAATCTCAGGATTGTTCACATCATCTCCCGTACCTGGGAAACGTAAATCGACAATACTCTTGATTTTGTATTTCTTTACGTAGTCTTCAATTTCATCGGGAGGTATTACACCACTTTTGTAAACTTTTCCTTCCGTAATCGTTTCGAAGTTATGGTTGATATGCATATCGTATACATACTTCCCTACTCCAATAAGGACCACAAAGACAACTAAAATTCCTAATTTCTTTTTCATTTTATTGATAATATAATTTTTGATCGATGATGCGTTCAAAATAGTCTTTCAAGAAAGCTTTACAAGCTTCTCCTGTCTCCAACATTTCGGCATTAGGTTTGGCAATCAGGTTTCTTTCTAAGCCTTTGTCATTGATATCATAATAGCCGGTAACCTTTTTACCATCAAATATACAGATATAATTTCCTCTTTGAAATTGGTATTGGTTTCCGCTGAAATTCACCACAAAAGGTTTGATTTTCGCATCGCCTACCAAGCTTCTTCCCCAACTTCTGAACGGTTTATTATAACCAACCATATCCAAGACCGTTGGGTAAATATCGATTTGCTGCGCCAACTCTTTATGATCGCCTTTTAAACTTCCGTCAGGTTTGTAAATCAAGATTGGTACCGCCTGACGATTGATCACTTTCTCGTATTCCGGATAACCGGTTAAATTACCATGATCGGCAGTAATAATAAAAATCGTATTCTTAAACCAAGGTTGCTTCTTTGCCGACTCAAAAAACTTCTTAAAGGCATAGTCTGTATAGCCAACACATTGATGCATTTTATTGGTTCCTTTCGGGAACTTGCCTTCATACTGTTTTGGTACGATATAAGGTTCGTGTGAGGAAACCGTGAAAATAGTACTGAAAAATGGCTTTTTCTTGGTATCCAATTGTTGTTTCATAAACTGCATGAACGGTTCGTCCCAGATTCCCCATACACCGTCGTGTTCTGCATCATTATTGAATTCGGTTTTCCCGTAATAATGGTCAAAACCTAAAATATTTCCAAACCCTAAGAATCCCATTGAACCATTCGGCGCTCCATGAAAGAATGAAGTATCGTACCCCATTTCTTCCAAGCATGATACTAATGACTGAATCTTCTGTTTTGGATATGGCGAAGAAGTAAAAGCATCTCTAAAGGAAGGAATACCTGAAATTACGGATGACATTCCGTGGATGGACTTACTTCCGTTTGCGAAGGCATTCGAATAAATCCTACTTTGCTGAGCCAAAGAATCCAAAAACGGAGTATAACTCACGTAATTTTTAATGTTTCTATCTTTGTTGAACGCACCCCAATATTCGCGTCCGTAACTTTCTGTGATGAATAATACGATATTCGGAGTCGATTGTGAATTGTTTGTGTATTGCTTAATCGGTTGTATCTCACGCTCCAAAACACCGGCTTGAACCGGGTAGCTTACTTTTTTAAAACTGGTTTTACCGATGGTTCGAATCAAAGAAAAAGGCGTATTCAACACAATATCGGCGTGTTGGGGCTTGGTAACATAACGATTGGCGTCAATCATATTCAAAGGACGCGTACTCTTTTTAAAGTCACCTCTAATTCCTCCCACACAAATTGTAGCAATAGCCAATAAACTCACAGTCGATGTGAAAAAGTACTTTGCATGATGATCTACCGGTTTTTCTTCCACTCGTATCAGTTTGTACAAACGAATCCATACATAAGCGATAATGAAAAACAACAAATACACATGCCAATAACTCACTATAAAACGAAAGAACATATTCCCTTTATTCGACTCGTGCTTTATGATATCCATAATCGCCATTGTCGTTCTGGAATAGGTGTATTTATAATAAATAAAATCGGCAAAATTAGTAGCGTAGGCCACAAAATTGAAGGCAAAATACACATAGAACAATACCCTTTGGTAGTGCTTTTTAGAATTCACCCAAAACGGCAATACCGACAACAAAATAAAGAGACCGTTGACATACAAAATCGATGTAGTATCAAACACCAAACCATGATACGCCAAACGCAAGTATTCTGAAATCGAATCGACTTTCAGGTAAGAGAAATTATAGAAAAAAAACAATAATCGCGCAATTGAGTAAAACAAATACGCTAAAAAGATTCTATAAATTAGGACTTTATATTCCTGAGTTCTAAAAAATTTAGTCATTGAGAATGCATTTTCGAACAGCAAAAGTAGAGGATAAAACCATATCTTACTACATTTTTAAAAAATTATAACTTTTTTGTTATCAAATAGCCGTTATCTTTGTAGACTAAATCGTTGTAGTGTATGGAAGAATGTATTTCGGTATTTGATATGTTAAAAATTGGTGTTGGACCTTCAAGTTCACACACTTTGGGACCTTGGCGTGCCGCAGAACGATTTTTAATCGAACTCAAAGACCTCAACCTACTTGAACAAACCACACAAGTAAAGGTGGATTTGTACGGTTCATTGTCCTTAACAGGTGTGGGACACGCTACTGATTTGGCTGTAATGCTGGGACTGAGCGGACAAGATCCCGAGTACATTCCCGTACAGGATATTGATGGTATTATCAAAAACATTAAGAACAGCCATAAACTACAACTCAACAATCAATTCACAATTGATTTTGATATTGAAAAAGATATCGTTTTCAATAAAAATTTTCTTCCCTTTCACGCCAATGGTTTAACATTTACCGCCTATCACGATAAGGGTTCTTACGAATCCACTTTTTATTCTATCGGTGGCGGATTTGTTGTGAAGGAGGAAACAACCTCAGCCAAATCGGAAATCAAATGTGCTTTCCCTTATCCTATTACTTTAGCGTCTGAATTATTGGAGTATTGTCAGCAACAAAACCGTAAAATATCGGAAATTGTGTACGACAACGAAAAATCGATGCGTTCAGAAGAAGAAGTGCATAACGAACTCCTTCGTGTATGGCATACCATGTTGGAATGCATGTATATTGGCTGTCATAGTGAAGGCATACTACCCGGTGGATTGAACGTTCGTCGTCGCGCTTTTGACATGCACCAAAACTTGATTGGCTTGGCTAACTATAATTCGCCTCAGGAATGGCTGGAAACCATTCGTAAAACTGAAGTGAAATTCCGTCAGATTCTAAAATGGGTAAGCTGTTTTGCGTTAGCGGTGAACGAAGTTAATGCTTCTTTAGGACGTGTGGTTACTGCACCAACAAATGGAAGTGCCGGTGTAATTCCAGCGGTTTTAATGTATTATATGGTGATTGAAAACCATACTGCCGATGACAAGCAAATCAAACAGTTTTTAATGGTAGCCGGAGAAATTGGAAGTATCTTCAAGAAAGGAGCAACTATATCTGCTGCAATGGGCGGATGCCAAGCAGAAATTGGGGTATCTTCAGCCATGGCTGCAGCTGCACTTTGCGAAGTAATGGGCGGAACTCCGGAACAGGTTTTAATGGCTGCCGAGATTGCTATGGAACATCATTTGGGATTAACCTGTGACCCAATCGGTGGTTTAGTACAAATACCGTGTATCGAGAGAAACACTATGGGAGCAATCAAGGCAATAAACGCTGCTGAATTGGCTTTGGAAACCGATCCTAAAAACGCAAAAGTCCCTCTGGACAAAGTAGTCAATACGATGTGGCAAACCGCCAAAGACATGAACAATAAATACAAAGAAACTTCAGAAGGTGGACTTGCAGTAGCAGTTAACATGGCCGATTGTTAATGGTAAAAACGCGGTTGACTTACTTCTGTTGTATCCTTTTCATTATTGTATTAGGTATTGCATCAAGAGCATTCGGTAGTATTCCTTTATTTGTGGGCGATGTTTTGTATGCGGTCATGATGTATTGCATCGTAGGCTTTCTTTTACCGAATAAGAAGTATTCATACATTTTCAGTATCGCTCTCCTACTCTGCTTTGCTATCGAATTCCAGCAGACTTTACAGTATGAATGGTTGGTTACTTTACGTCTAACCTTACCCGGTAAGTATATACTTGGACAAGGGTTTCTTTGGAGTGATTTAATTTATTACTCGTTAGGTACAGGTTTAGGATATGTAGCAGATGTTTTTCTTCTGAGAAATTATAAGCTATGACCCGAGCCTCGCCTTAGAAAGAGGCGAACAGAGCGAAGCTAATTATGTGTTATGAATTAGTAGTAATTAGTCCATAGTACTTAGTCCTTAGTGCTGTTTAAAGATAAATTAGTTCACATTACTTAGTAACTAGTTCACCAAACTTTATTAGTAGTTCTCATTACTTAGTAAGTAGTTCACCAAACTTAATTAGTAGTTCTCGTTACTTAATAACTAGTTCACCAAACTTAATTAGTAGTTCTCGTTACTTAATAACTAGTTCACCAAACTTAATTAGTAGTTCACGTTACTTAATAACTAGTTCACATCTTTTAGTTTATAGTTCACGTTACTTAATAACTAGTTCACATCTTTAAGTTTATAGTTCACGTTACTTAATAACTAGTTCACAACTTTTAGTTTATAGTTCACGTTACTTAATAACTAGTTCTCATCTTTTAGTTTATAGTTCACGTTACTTAATAACTAGTTCTCATTTTGACATAAAACACAAAAGCACCAAAGCAGCTTGTTTTGCTCCTTTGATGCCTTTTGTTACTATCTAACTTTATAAAGTGTCTTCTTCGAAATTAGAATTCGAAGCTCATGGTAGTGGTAACCGAGAAGTTGTCTTTCTTAGTACCTAAGTCGAACAATGATTCCGTTGCACGGTACCATTTTCCTTCGGTTCTGATTTTCATTCTAGAATTCGGAAGAAAGTCAAAGTTCAATGAATTCCCTAGAGTTTCGAAAGGCACACCTGCAGCCACTATCACGTTATCTTTATCTTGGAAGTATTCAATACGATGTGCCATTTGCCACTTGTCAGAAAGTGTAAACTGGTTAATCAACGTTGGTGTCCACCATGTTTTGTATTCTTGACCTTCCGCTGCGATATCCTGAGCACCGAAGTCAAATCCTAAGATAGTTCTCCACTTAGCACTCCATGCTTTGTCCCAGTACAAATCACTGAAATAACGCATACCGAAAACAGTACCGTAGGCTTCTTTACCCGCAAAAGTACTCCAGTTTAGCGTTGAAGTTTCGTTGGCTTTATACACCAATTGCGTTCCGAATGCCGGTGCTAATTTTTTATCTACTTTATTGATACGTTGCCAACCATTGGTTAACAAAATCGATCCTGATAATTGATCAGAAAACTGATGGTTTAATTTTACACCAGTCATAAAATACGGAGATGCTTCCGCAGAAATTGAACGAGTTGCCGTTAAATTCGAGTGTGAAGTTGCCGTTTCAAATCCAATATAACTCGGTAGAATACCTGCTTCTAAAGCTGTTTTTTGTGACTTATTCAGATACACTCCAACGTATGCTTCATTCAACAATTTCAAATCTTCTGATGCATAATTTTCATCCACATAGGTTCCGGCATGTACCGAAAGTTTAGCATATACATTCTCATAGCTAACAGACGCTCTTAATAAAGCCATATTAATATTGAATTCATTTTGGCGATTGTAGCTGTACGAAAACGGCAATTTAACTTTGGTAACCGGTTCACTAAAATCATAGGAATAATAGGTATCGATGTAACCAGAGATTTCAATTTTAGGTTTCGAGGTTTGTGTAGTGTCTTGTGAAAAAAGACGTTCAGTAAAGAAAAAAGAACTTAAACTGAATAGAACGGGGATTAATTTTATTTTCATTTTGCAAAAGTAAATTTATTTTCTATTTAAGTCAACATTTGAAACCGGCGAATAAATCATGGGAACATTCTCGATGGACACATCGCTTTTATCTAATCCGAACGCCTTTTCATCAGAGATGGACAAACGTTTCAGCCAGAAGTAGGAAGTCAACAACCAACCGTCTTTGAATTCGAAGTCATTCTCAACAGATAAGAACTTTTCGATAATGATAAATTTAAAATCGGGTTCAGCATTGTACTTTGTGGAGCCGTCAGGACGAATGTGGAGGTTGAGTTCTTTTTTGCTTACCAAATCCTGCACAATTTTCTTAAAGTAAAGCTCAACTTTAGGCTGTACACGGAAACCGACATTCAATATGACTTTAATTACTTTGTCATCCAGAATTTCAACCACTTCATAGTTCAGTGTAAAAGGTTCATTGGTTCTATTAATATGGAGGAACCAGTACACATCGGCTCTTTTCGGTTGTTTCGCAAATATGGAATTGATGATTTTCTCTTCTATTTCATACGTTCTGTCTGCTTTGGACAAATAAATTAGATGCGTAGAATACTTCGGAATCGAATCGTCTTCACTCAGCTCCTTTAGTAATGGCGTTTGCTCCATCAAATTGGTAAACTTCAGGAAACGGTTATTGATTTTTCGGGAGTAATACCAAACATACATTACCATGAAGATGAAAAGTTCAAAGAACAAGAACATCCATCGTTCTTTGATTTTAACTACGTTCGCAATAAAGAAAGAAACTTCAATCACTGCAAAAACAAAAAGCATTACAGCCACCCAGCCCATTTTCATCTTTTTAATGAATACCAGATAATACGACAAGAGCAAAGTAGTCATCAACATGGCAATAGTGATAGAGAAACCATAGGCCGCTTCCATGTGTGCCGAATTCTTAAAATACAAAATCATTAATACGCAACCAATCCAAAGGATAGTATTGACAGAAGGAATGTAGATTTGCCCTTTTAAATTGGTTGGGTTTTTAAGCGCCACCCTTGGCCAAAAGTTCAATGATATTGCTTCATTGATTAATGTAAACGAACCACTTATCAATGCCTGTGATGCAATAATTGCCGCCACTGTTGCAATACAAATTCCGATTAACAAAAACCATTGCGGCATGATTTCATAAAATGGATTCTGACCATTTAAAAAATCACTGCCTTGGTGCATCAACCAAGCGCCTTGACCCAAATAGTTGGTCAGTAAAGCAATTTTAACGAAGATCCAGGTGATACGAATGTTCTCTTTACCACAATGCCCAAGATCAGAATACAACGCTTCGGCGCCAGTTGTACATAAAAACACTGCACCCAATAACCAGAACCCCTGAGGATACTCTACTAATAGCTTATAAGCATATATTGGATTCAATGCTTTCAGTATATCCGGATGATGCACAATTTGAGAAACGCCCAATACCATCAACATGGTGAACCAAACCACCATAGCCGGGCCAAAAAAGTAACCTACTTTTTGCGTACCAAATCGCTGAAAGAGAAATAATCCGGAAAGAATCATAATTACAATTGGAATAGTAGGCAAATTAGGAACGATAGCTTCCAAACCTTCTACTGCAGAGGCAACAGAAATGGGCGGGGTTATAATACCGTCGGCTAACAATGTAGTTGCGCCTAAAATGGTGGGAATGATTAATTTCCCTTTTCCGAAACGTCGTACCAAAGCGTACAGAGAGAAAACGCCTCCTTCCCCATTATTATCTGCAGAAAGAGTAAGTAAAACATATTTGAATGTAGTTTGGAAAGTCAGTGTCCAGAAAACACATGATATTCCTCCATATACCAGTAACTCGGTTATTTGACGATCACCAATGATTGATTTCATTACATATAGCGGACTTGTACCTATATCTCCGTAAATAATTCCGAGAGCAACAAGTAGAGAAGCCGCTGAGACTTTTTGAATTGTTTCCTTATTCATTTTTAAAAAGATTAATTAATTTATTGCGTGATTTTTGGTGTGATTTCAAGGCATAGCAAAGCCTGATCACGATGAATTTTATTCGTAATGATTTAGATTATGCAGTAAGTGGAAGGTTGATTATCCTGAGTTAAATCGGTAGCCTACGCCCGATTCGGTGATAATGTATTTCGGACGGTTAGGATCTTTTTCTATTTTCTTTCGGAGTTGCGCCACAAACACTCTAAGGTATTGTGTTTGGTCAGAATAACTCTGTCCCCAGATTTCTTTCAGTAGGTACTGATGGGTTAAAACCCTTCCGTCATTTTTAATTAAAAGTACCAGTAAATTGTATTCCGTTGCGGTGAACTTAATGACTGCTTCATCAATGGTAACCAATCGGGAAGCGTAATCGATGGTTAAATCTCCGATAGTTACTATAGATTGATTGCTATTGTTTGCTTTACCACGCAAAGCTGTTCTGATTCGCGCCAATAGTTCCTGTGTTCGGAAAGGTTTGGTTAAATAATCATTGGCACCATTATCAAGTGCTTTAACGATTTCCTCTTCTGCACTTTTGACGGAGAGAATAATAATTGGGTTTTCGAACCAGCTGCGCAATTGCGTGAGAATATTTTGTCCGTCTTCGTCGGGTAAACCTAAATCGAGTAAAATCAAATCCGGTTGCTGACTGGCAGCCATAATGATACCTTCTTTACCATTAACTGCAAAATGTACTTTATAGTCATTGGCTTCCAAAGAAATCTCCAGCAGTTTTCTGATTTGGATTTCATCATCAATTACTAATATCGAAAAAGCGTTACTCATTTTTTAAAGAATTGATAGGTAAAGAATCTACATTGAATAGTAAAGTAAACACTGCTCCGCCATCTTCTGCATTATGCAAAGAAATCGTTCCGTTTTGTGCCTCAACAAATCCTCTAACAATAGACAATCCTAATCCGGTTCCACCTGTTTTTGATTCTTTAAACCTGTAAAACTTATCAAAAGCCCTGTCTATTTCCCCATTAGGAAAACCATAACCATCATCAGAAATAGTAATGATGCATTGTTTGATCATTTCAATATGAATATCATAATCAACATCCACATCATATTCTACTTTGATTTTTACGGTTGCACCCTTTGGTGTATGTTGTGAGAAGTTGAACACTAAGTTATGAATAATTTGTTCCATCAATCCATAATCCAATTTAAACAAAGGCAGATTCTCATCAATTACATAAACCACCTTATGCTCTTTCAAATCATCGGACAAACGCTCACAAACTCCGTAAATAATTTCGCGTACATCACACCAGTCCATCTTCGGATGAATATAACCCGATTCCAGTCGGGACATGTTTAACAAGTTTTCAACCTGGTAATTCAGTTTCATGGAAGCCTTTTCAATTTCATGATGCAATTTATCCTGCATTTCCTCCGGTAAACGAACATCCTTTTGTTGTAAAGTATCTATTGAGCCAATAATAGCCGCAATTGGAGTGCGTAATTCATGAGAAAGCGAATCGAGTAATGTATTGTATAATTTTAAAGTACTGATTCTCGTTTCCTTGATTTGAATAGCGCGTTGCATTCTCTTGAACTTGTTCGTCAGCACCGCATTAATCAATACGATAATAAAGAAAAGAATTAACAGAAAAGTATCTTCTGCGTTGTCAATGTGTAAAGTGTAGTACGGTTTAATGAATAAAAAATTCAAAGCAAGAGCGCTTAAGATTGCACCCATAAGAACTGGTTTCAATTCAAAGAAAATAGCTTGAAAAGAAACCAGAACAAGAAGGATATACCCTATAATTTTATACTCTATTACATCTCTAATGAAAAGACATAATAAAGAGACAGCCACAACCGATAGAATGCTCATTGCATATTGGTTAAGATCTGTCTTTTGAAATAACTTGTCCATTAATGTTAATTTTTGACAAAGTTACGTCGATAGTTGTAAGTAAAATATAATATATCCGAGAAGAGATATAAAGATTTTATAAAGATTTGGAATTACTTTCTTCTAGTATCAATAAGATGAATGATTTTCCAAGTATTGTTTTCTTTGAATAAGGTAAAAGCATTAACTCCTTTGTGACTTAGTTTACCGTTCAAATAAAACTCATAAGGAGTCCAGGCATGCGCCATAGCACCATCTACTTGGATAGAATAGCCTAAAATACGTTCTTCAAATTGTAAATCTTTTGGGAATGAGGCAAAGGATTTGATGAATTCGGCTGCTTTCTCGTCTACTAATTTAATACCCGCTTTTCCTTCAATGATCGATTGCAAAGCCATTCGGTCATGGCAAGTTGATTTAATTTTAGTAGTGTCTTTGGCGTGGAAACCAATAAAAAAGTCTTTGATAGTATTTTCCACTTCGTTTTGTTGTGCCTGAGTACTTATCGTAAAACAGAACGCTAACAGTAAAATAAATTGTTTCATATTGATTGATTTTATTAGCATAAGTAGCAATTGTAACAAAATTGTTACGGTATTTTATATTTTGTACTAATTTTACATCTCAAACAAAAAACAAGAGTTATGTCTACAGCTAAAAAAGATTATAAAAGAATTACCACTAAATCCTTAATTGATATGAAAGCCAACGGCGAGAAAATATCAATGTTGACTGCTTATGATTATACCATGGCAAAGATTGTTGATTCTGCAGGTGTAGATGTAATTCTAGTGGGTGATTCAGCCAGTAATGTAATGGCAGGTCATGAGACCACCTTACCTATTACTTTGGATCAGATGATTTACCATGCATCATCTGTGGTTCGTGCTGCAGAAAGAGCTTTAATCGTAGTTGATTTACCTTTCGGTTCGTACCAATCGGATTCTAAAGAAGCCTTACGTTCGGCTATCCGTGTGATGAAAGAAAGTGGCGGTCATGCTGTAAAGTTGGAGGGAGGTAAAGAAATCAAAGAATCGATCAAGAAGATACTACAAGCCGGAATTCCTGTGATGGGTCATTTAGGATTAACACCACAGTCTATTTATAAATTCGGAACGTACACTGTTCGCGCCAAAGAAGATGCGGAAGCAGACAAATTAATTGAAGATGCTCAATTATTGGAAAAAATTGGATGCTTTGCATTGGTATTAGAGAAGATTCCTGCTGCATTAGCGCAAAAAGTTGCCGAAAGCATCTCGATTCCAGTAATTGGGATTGGTGCCGGTGGTGGTGTTGACGGTCAGGTTTTAGTTTTACATGACATGATTGGAATGACACACGAATTCAGTCCGCGCTTCCTGAGACGTTACATGAACTTGTATGAAGACATGACTACTTCTATCGGGCAATATGTTACTGATGTGAAGTCACAGGATTTCCCTAATGCGAATGAGCAATATTAGTTTAGACTTCTTAGATTTTTAGATTATTAGATTTTTAGATTGCTGGATTATTAGATTTTTAGATATCTATTTTACTTATTAGCCATACAAAAAACATATTATGCACCGATTTAAAGATTTAGAAATTTGGAAGCAAAGCAGAACTTTTTGTTCCGAAATATATACTGCTACTACTTCTTTTCCTTCAGACGAAAAATTTGGATTAACGAATCAATTAAGAAGAGCTTCAGTTTCTATACCATCAAATATTGCTGAAGGTTGTTCAAGATCCTCTAATAAAGATTTTTCAAGATTTTTAGAAATAGCAATTGGTTCTTGTTATGAAATTGAAACTCAACTTTTAATTGCTTATGACTTAGGATTTATTCCGAATGAGGTTTCTGAAAATCTAACACATAAACTAGATAATATTGTAAAAATGATTTCTAAGTTCAGATCCATTCTAACAATCTAAAAATCGAACAATCCAATAATCTAAATGAAAGAAATTTCAAATAAAAATAATTTACAAGTTCTTCACGAAGACAACCATATTATAGTGGTGAACAAGCGTGTAGGCGATATTGTACAAGGTGATAAAACCGGTGATAAGCCTTTATCCGACGTTGTTAAAGAATACATCAAAGCTAAATATGATAAACCTGGAGACGTATTTCTAGGTGTAGTGCATCGTTTGGACCGACCAACAACAGGTATTGTAGTCTTTGCACGTACCAGTAAGGCTTTGACTCGTTTGAATGAGCTATTCAGTAAAAGAGAAACCCAAAAAACCTATTGGGCGGTGGTGAAAAACCAACCTCCAAAAGTGGAAGATAACTTGGTACATTATTTAAAAAGAAATCCGAAGAACAATACTTCCAAAGCACATTTGAAAGAAGTTCCGGAAAGCAAAAAAGCGAGCTTGGATTATAAAATCATTGCAAAGCTGACTAATTATTTTGCTTTGGAAATCAATTTACATACAGGAAGACATCATCAGATACGTTCGCAACTTTCGTTTATTGGTTGTCCGATAAAAGGCGATTTGAAATATGGTTTTGACCGAAGCAATCCTGACGGAGGCATTCATCTTCATGCTAGAAAACTGACATTTGTACATCCTGTATCCAAAGAAAACCTTGAAATAATCGCTCCGGTTCCCGATGATGTGATTTGGAAATCAATATAATTTTTATCTTTAGAAAAAATATTCTTTTATGAGAACTATTCCTTCTGTTTCTGAAAGAAAAGAAGCATTGAAAAAGCTACTTAACAATGTCATCATCCATGAAGAAGAAATTCTGGATGCTTTGCACAAAGACTTCAGAAAACCGCGATTTGAGAGTGTCATTTCGGAAACGGCTTATGTTATTTCCGACATTAAAAATACCATCAAAAACTTAAACTCTTGGGCTAAACCGAAACGGGTTCTACCTTCGATACTCAATTTTCCATCATCGGATTATATTTACACCGAACCCTACGGTAAAGTGCTAATTATTGCTCCGTGGAATTATCCTTTTCAATTGGCAATAGCACCATTAGTTGCTGCAATAGCCGCTGGAAACAGTGTCACATTAAAACCATCGGAACTTACTCCGTATACATCGGCATTGGTTTCTAAAATTGTGAGAGAATCATTCGATGTAAGGCAAGCATTAGTGGTTACTGGTGATTATACGATTGCACAGGATTTGTTACAAAAGCGCTGGGATTATATCTTTTTCACCGGAAGTGTTCCTGTAGGCAAAATTGTAGCCAAAGCTGCCGCAGAACATCTTACACCGGTTACATTGGAACTGGGAGGAAAAAACCCTTGCATTATTGATGAAACCGCAAACCTACCATTAGCAGCTAAAAGAATTGTTTGGGGTAAGTTATTCAATGGAGGACAAACCTGTATTGCTCCCGATTATCTTTTAGTACATTACCGAATCAAACAACGACTGATTCATCATATTATCAAAGAAATTGAAAGCGCTTTGGGAGAAAACCCTGAAGAATCGGAAGATTTAGCAAGAATTGTTAATTTGAAGAACTGGCGTAGACAAGTAAGTTTGATTGAAAACCAGAATATAATTTATGGCGGTCAAAGTAACGAAGAAACATTATACCTGGCTCCTACACTTGTTGACGAACCTTTCTTGGAAAGTGCACTGATGCAAGAAGAAATTTTCGGTCCAATCTTACCGATACGTTCGTATGAGCGTAAAGAAGATATTGCTAAAACTGTCGCACAATACGAAAAACCTTTATCATTATATATCTTCTCGGAAAATAAAGCTTTCATAAAAGAAGTCTTGGAAAAATATGCTTTTGGAGGTGGTTGTGTCAATGACACCTTAATTCATTTTGCCAATAAACGATTGCCGTTTGGTGGTGTTGGGCATTCAGGAATTGGAGCGTATCATGGTAAATTGGGATTTGATACCTTTTCTCATAAAAAATCAGTGATTAAAAAACCCAACTGGATTGATATTCCGCTTCGTTATGCACCATATCAAGGAAAACTAAAAATGATCAAACGAATTTTAAACTGGATATAATTAAAAACAACTATGAGTGAATTTGAAGACTTTGAAAAATTTGAACGAAACCCTAATAAAGCACTTGATATTGGTGTTGCAATCAATGATGCATTTGAAATTTATAAAAAAATAGCACTTCCAGGCGGTATTGCATTACTAATTATTATGATGGTAGTTTTTGTCGTTCTTTTTACTGGAATTGGTTTTTTTGTTGATCTAGAAACGTTATCTGAAGAAATGAAAAATTTTAAACCTGAAAATATATCTTTACAAACTAATTTGATGTATTCGGGTGTACTAACCTTGATTACAGCATTAGTGAGTCCATTCATTGGCGGAATATTAAAAATGGCTCACGATGCAGATCATAATGAAGAAGTAAAAATAAGTTCAATTGGGTATTATGTAAATTCTTCACGTTTTGTACCTATTGTATTAACAGTTACGGTACTAACTTTAGTAAATTCTTTAATCTCAAATTTCTTAACTTATGGTTTTCCAGTAATAGGAAACAAAATAGCTATTCTCATTACTTTTCCAATAGGTATCTTAACATTTATAGCTTTGCCATTAGTATTATTTAATGAGTGTAACTTTTTGAAAGCCATTCAAGACAGTATACGATTAACTGCTCCTAAATTCTTTATTGTATTGGTTTTATTAGTAATAGTTTATATACTTTCGCTAGTTGGATTGATTGCGTTTTGTATTGGTCTGGTATTTACAATGCCGATAATATATGCTATGCAATATGTCATCTATAAAAGTTTAGCAGAATAAAAAATCCCTCTCATTTACTTGAGAGGGATTTTTTTCTAACCCATATTAATATTCACATTACTATATCTTGAAATCAAATATTTACTTCATTAATACAGTACAAAAATAACATTTTATTTTAGTATTGTTATAAAAATATCGACACAAAACCTATAAATCTGTCAAACATCTGATTTCTCATTACTTTCTTACAAACAAAGGGCTGCTTAGAAATAAGCAGCCCTTTGTTTGTGAGTTATGTTATTGTATCGTACTATCGCA
The DNA here is from genome assembly GCF_042653365.1 of Flavobacterium sp. GCM10023249. Taxonomy (NCBI): domain Bacteria; kingdom Pseudomonadati; phylum Bacteroidota; class Flavobacteriia; order Flavobacteriales; family Flavobacteriaceae; genus Flavobacterium; species Flavobacterium sp. GCM10023249. The sequence goes on along the minus strand of NZ_JBHSHZ010000005.1, from coordinate 15,182 downwards.
ATACAAAACTTGATTTCGATACCAATTCTGTTTTATCAAATATATATACGAAATAATTGCCTTCAGAAATATCACTTACTGGTAAATCTTTTTCAACTTTAACTGTTTTATTTTCATACTTCACAGTACTTATAAAACTATACGTTAATGCTTTCTCTCCAAACATTTCAGTTTTCTTATCTCCTAAAACATTATTCTTAGCATCAATTATTTGAACATAATAGGTTTTGTCACCAGACTTGGCAATTTGATTTTCTGCAATCATAAAGCTTACTTTCAAAACGTCTGCTCTACTCGCTTTATCTGTTGCAATTTGTTTACCTGAACTTTTCTGTTTAACAGCAGTAGTCTGTAAGTTCAATACTGATAACTTAGCTCCTTTTTCAATTGTTTTTGTCAAATAGTCATTACGAGAAACTAGCGTATCATTGGCTTTTCTGGAATCATTCAACACTACATTCGTACTGTCTATTTTAGTATTCAGTTTCGTATTTTCTTTCTTAAGTACATCGACCTCTTTCATTAGAGCGGCGATTCGGCTATTCAATTTAGCAGCTTCAGTTTTATATCTAGCTATTGCTCCAGCATCACCCTTCGATCTTTCTACTTCAGCCATTAATTGCTGCACTTTATCTCTTTCCGCAATTAATTCTTCTGATAGTGTTGTATTTGAAGCAATGGCATCATCAAGCGCGGTTTTTGAAGTTTGCAAATCTTTTAGAACATCTGCTTTCTCTGTTTCTAGAAGGGCAATAGTATTCGTATTATCTGTACTTAATTTGTACATGTAAGCTAAGCTTCCCATTAATAATAATGCCAAAATAGCTATAATGGCTTTTAAGCCCGAGTTGCTACTTTTTGGTTTTTCCATGATTAAAGTTTTGGTTTTTGGATTGTTATAACGTGCTAATTTATATTTTTTATTTAAGATATCAAATAATAACGCAAGTTTACATAAAAATAGTATTTTTGGAACACAAGATTATAACATCAATGGAGAATTTAATTCGGTTTAAGCAATCTGATTTAGCAAAAATTACCAATTTCAGAAACGGTGAAGTCAAGTTTGGGGAGAAAATGTTTGTGGTTCCCAAAGACGAAAATGTAGCTGAATTCATGACGAATTGCGAAGCGAAATTTGTACTTCTGGGGATTCCGGAAGATGTAGGAATTCGTGCCAATTTGGGAAGACCTGGAGCACAAACTGCATGGAAAAGTGCAGTTGCAAGTATCGCTAACATCCAACATAATAAATTTTGCAAAGGAAGTTCCATCTTAATATTAGGGCATGTTGACACTTCACAAGAAATGGATGCAGCCGAGAATCTAAACGAAAACGATCCTGAAGACCGAAAAAAATTATTCAAAATAGTAGAACAAATTGACAAAGAAGTTTCACATATCATTTTCAATATTGTAAAAGCTGGTAAAATTCCAATTATCATTGGTGGCGGACACAATAATGCCTATGGAAACATCAAGGGAACTGCTTTGGCCAAAGGGAAACCCATCAACGCAGTTAATTTTGACCCACATTCCGATTTCAGAATTTTGGAAGGCAGACATAGTGGTAATGGTTTTTCCTATGCTTATGACGAAGGGTTTCTTAAAAATTATTATATCTTCGGATTACACGAAAGTTATTCTTCTAAAAGTGTAATAGAGAACTTAAAAAGCCTAAAAGATAGGGTTCGCTACAATACCTATGATGAAATTAAAATCAGACAACAGAAAACATTTACACAAGAGTTGTATCAAGCATTGGATTTCATCAAACAAGACACATTCGGAATTGAAATCGACCTAGATGCCATTCCCGGTATTGCTTCTAGTGCAATGACACTGAGTGGTTTTTCTGTAGAAGAATTACGGCAGTTCATTCATTATTTTGGCTCACATAAAAACGCATCGTATTTACATATTTGTGAAGGAGCACCTAGTTTAGGCGAAGAAAAAAACAATCATTTAATTGGTAAACTTATTGGATACTTAGTAACCGATTTCATTAAGGCGCATTCGGGTAACTAATTTAGATTATCTTTGCATAAATTTTTTTATATGCAGTTCCAAGATTTATCTATTTCCAAAAGTGTTTTACTCGCCGTTACTGAAGAAGGCTACACCACTCCCACTCCTATTCAACAAAAAGCCATTCCGGTTATCCTAGACGGCAATGATTTGGTGGGTTGTGCACAAACTGGAACGGGTAAAACTGCAGCCTTTGCCATTCCTATTTTAAGTCATTTACATCCTATTGTAAGTAAAGCTAGTAAAGGAAAAAAAATCAGAACTCTTGTCGTTACTCCTACTCGTGAATTAGCGATTCAAATAGGTGAAGCTTTTGCGACCTATGGAAAATATATTAATACTACACAATTAACAATTTTTGGAGGAGTATCACAAGTACCACAAGTGGATCAACTCAGAAAAGGAATAGACATCTTAGTAACTACTCCAGGTAGATTGCTCGATTTACATAAACAAGGATTTGTAGATTTGACTCACTTACATCATTTGGTTTTAGACGAAGCGGATCAAATGTTTGATATGGGATTTATTAATGATGTTAAGAAGATAATCAAACTCACTCCTGCTGACCGTCAGACATTATTATTTTCTGCAACAATGCCGCTAGCCATTAGAGAATTAGCGGAACAATTTTTAACTAATCCTGAAACCGTTCAGGTAACCCCAGTATCTTCAACAACAGAAATGGTACGTCAGCAAATTTATTTTGTTGATAAACCGGAAAAGAAACAATTACTGCTGCATTTATTGCAAACGGAAGATTTGAAAAATGTTTTGGTATTTTCTAGAACAAAACACGGTGCAGATAATATTGCTAAATCATTACAGAAAAATAATTTCAAAGCAGAAGCCATTCACGGTGACAAATCCCAAAGTGCCCGTCAAAGAGTTTTAAATGCTTTTAAAGATAAGGAAATTGATATTTTAGTGGCTACTGATGTGGCTGCTCGTGGTATTGATATCGAATTATTGCCTTTTGTCATTAATTTTGATTTACCCAATATTCCGGAAACTTATGTTCACCGAATTGGAAGAACTGGTCGTGCCGGTAATAGCGGACTTTCTATTTCATTTTGTTCCAAAGATGAAGAAGTCTATTGGAAAGACATTCTTAAATTAACCAGAGCTAATGTAAAAACAATGGAGGATCATCCTTTTCCATGGAAAGGAACTCCGAAGAAAGACAAAAACGACACATCAGAAAAGCAGCAAACTACTTCAAATAAAAGAAGTGGAAAAGCAAAGCCGAAAAGTTCAAGAAAGTCAGATAACGCAAAGAAGAATAAAAAGCGTTGGTACTAAAATAGAAAAAGTGCCATAGTTTGGGGAACCTTTGGCACTTTAACAATCAAATAAACAAACTAAAAAACTAACTATTTTAATCACAAATCAGATTTGTGAGTCGTTTTAAAAGTATTTTATCTCTAAACTACTTTTGGTAAGGTTCTGACATTCAGAACTCTTTGGTATCAAACTTGTTTTTGAACCTTTTTGATGAGACAATATTACAGAGTTTTCGATTAAGTGCAAAATAAAATCGATGAAATGCATAATTTTTAACATAATTTAACACTTTTCCTACAATTTAGGATGATAATCGATCTATTTTCCATGTAAAATCATCCTGCAATTGGTATCGAATTCGATCATGCAATCGATTTGGGCGACCTTGCCAAAATTCGATTTCTTGAGGTTCAATAAGATAGCCACCCCAATTTTTAGGTCTTGGTATTTCTTTTCCAGTAAATTCTTGTTCCAATTGTTTTAATTTGTCATCCAAAAAATCTCTTGACGGAATTACTTCACTCTGATTCGAAGCAATAGCACCCAATTTACTTCCATCAGGTCGAGATTCAAAATACCCATCCGATAGATTATCAGCGACTTTCTTCGCTTTTCCCTTTATAATTACCTGACGCTCCATCGAATGCCAGAAAAATGACAAACATACATTAGGGTTAGCTTCAATTGCTTTTCCTTTTTCAGAATTATAATTGGTATAGAAAATAAACCCTTCATAAGTGTATTGTTTTAGAAGTACAATCCTTGATTTAGGAAAACCGTCTAATCCAATAGTTGAAACGGTCATGGCATTTACTTCATCCACTCCTCCAAAATCTTCAACTTCATGAAACCACTTATTGAACAAATTAATCGGATCTTCAGGAATAGTAGATTCCAAGAGTTCACTTTTTTCGTATGATTTTCTATAATTACTTAAATCTTCCATTGTTACCAGTTTAATTCCATTTGATTATCGGCTGCCCAAAACGTTCCCGTAGGCAAATCTTTTTGATACAATTCGAAAATTCCATTAGCTGAAAATTCGGGAGTTATATCAGCTTCCTGACCACCCATATCCGTTTTTACCCATCCAGGGTGAATAGAAAGCACTTTAATGTTTCTCTCCTGAAGTCTTGCCGAAAGTGTTTTTGTGTACATATTTAGAGCCGATTTCGACATTCTATAAGCGGTAGCATTGGGAATAATTTTTTCACGGTTTAACATTCCCATAACCGAAGAAATATTAAATATAGTACCATTATCATTGATCAGATCCAAACACGCTTCGGTAAAGTTGAGCAATCCAAAAACATTGGTTTCAAAAGTAGCTTTAACAACATCAATCTCCGGTTGGTATTTATCCAAATCCAAACCTACACCAGCATTATTGATTAAGAAATCAATAGAGCCAAATTGCTCTTTCAGGGATGAAACAAGATTAGCAACAGCTGTTGACGAAGTAATTTCTAATGCAAATACAGAAAGATTCGGATGGTTTACCGTTTCAATTTTACCACTTCTTGAAGTTGCAAGAACTTGAAACCCTTCAGACAAAAATCGATTCACCAAAGCCAGTCCAACACCTCTATTTCCTCCTGTTATTAAGACTTTCTTTTGCATAATTATTGGATTTAAAATTCAAAATAAGCGCCGTCGTCTCCTAGTATGGTATTTTTAAAAACCGACTGTGCTTCCTCTTTAAACAATTCAATAGAATCATAACGAGTAGAATAATGGCCTAAAACTAACTGTCCAACATTTGCTTTCAAAGCTATACGTGCGGCTTCTTTGGCTGTAGAATGCATTGTTTTTTCAGCTAAATGTTCTTCTGAATCCAAAAAAGTTGCTTCATGATATAAAACATCTACATCTTTAATAATAGGAATAATACTTTCGGAGTACATCGTATCAGAACAGAAAGCATAACTCTTAGGTTCAGGTGGATCGAAGGTTAACACTTCATTAGGAATTATCCTGCCATCGTCCAAAGTAATATCTTTTCCATTTTTGATATTTTGATAATAGCACGTTTCGATCTCGAATTCTTGCACCTTATCAATATTCAGTTTTCTTTCTTTTCTTTTTTCCTTAAATAAGAATCCGTTTGTATAAACTCTGTGTTTTAAAGGAATTGTTGTCACCGTTACCTTATCATCTTCAAAAATAAGCTCTGATTCTGTTGAAGAAAGCTCAACAAAATTCAGTTCATATTGTGGCCATGAATTGGATAATTTCAGTTGCAGTTTGATAATTTCCTTAATACCCACCGGACCAAAAATGGTTAACGGATTATTTCGGCTCAATAAATTAAAAGTAGACACCAAACCGATTAGTCCATACAAATGATCTCCATGCAAATGCGATATAAAAATATGGTTGATTGCAGAAAATTTAACCTTATTCTTACGCAACTGTACCTGAGTTCCTTCACCACAATCAATTAAAAACAATCGATTATTGATTTCTAATACCTGCGAAGTTGGATTTGTAAATGTTCTTGGTGTAGCAGCGTAACAACCTAAAATGGTTAAGTTCATTATTTTTTACCCTTTCTTCTGTCTCTTTCGTTTTTAATTAAAGTCAATTCGCGACTGGTTTGTCCTGCCACTGAAGTATTTTCTTCGGCACGACGAATCAAATAAGGCATTACATCCTTAACAGGACCAAAAGGCAAGTATTTAGCCACATTGTATCCTTCAGCCGCAAGGTTGAAACTGATGTTATCACTCATTCCGTACAATTGTCCGAACCAAACTCTAAAATCATTTTTAGCAATTCCTTTATGCGCCATCAACTCCATTAATTTATACGAGCTATCTTCATTATGTGTTCCTGCAAAAATGGCCATAGTATCTATGTTTTCCATCATATAAGCAACAGCATCATCAAAATTATAATCGGTTGCCTGTTTAGAAGGGCAAATTGGCGATTTGTATCCTTTTTCTTCAGCGCGTTTGTTTTCTTTTTCCATGTAAGCACCTCGAACCAATTTCATTCCTATATGAAATCCTTCTTCCTGAGCCTGAGCGTGCAATTTCTTCAGATAATCCAATCGGTCCCAACGGTACATTTGTAATGTATTGTAAACGATTGCTTTGTTCTTATTGTATTTGCGCATCATATCAGCTACTAAATCATCGGCTGCGTCTTGCATCCAACTTTCTTCACCATCAATCAATAATGCAATATCATTTTCGTGAGCTGCTTTACATACTTTATCAAAACGTTCCACTACTCTATTCCATTCGGTTTGCTCTGCTTCATTCAAAGTTTGACCTTCACCTAACTTTTCATACAATTCAAAACGTCCGAACCCTGTTGGTTTAAATACCGCAAAGGGAATTGCTTTTTTTTCTTTGGCGAAATTGATAATCTTTAATGTTTTATTCATGGCATCATCAAAAGCCGACTCGTCTTCTTTACCTTCTACTGAATAATCCAAAACCGAAGAAACACCACCAACACTGTACATTTTATCTACTACCGGAATACAATCGTCTTCCGAAACACCTCCACAAAAATGATCAAATACCGTTGCACGAATTAAACCTTCCACTGGTAAATGCGCTTTTAAAGCAAAATTGGTAACTGCGGTTCCTATCTTTACTAAAGGTTCGGAATCAATTAATTTAAAAAGGAAATAAGCTCTTTCTAGTTCGGTATCACTTTTAAGCGAAAATGCATTTTGTGTGTTGTTAAAAATTTTGTCCATAGTTAAATGATAATGTTATGCAAATATAAGACACCACGCTATTTTATTATACAATTTTTACTTTATTTTGTGCAACATTTTAATACTCCTTTGTGAAATGAAATCAATTAATGCCAACGGTTACGAAATTCACTTTAACCAAGAAAGTTACAGTTATTTAAACGCTTATTTAAAAGAAAACCATTTTTCTAAAATCTTCTTCTTGGTTGATGAGAATACTAATGAATATTGTATACCCAAGATTTTACCATTAATTGAAACCGAAACACCTTTTGAAATCATAGAGCTTGAAGCTGGTGAAGAAAACAAGACGATAGAAACTTGTACTCAAATTTGGAATGTTTTAATCGAATTAGGTGCCGACAGAAAGAGTTTGTTCATCAATATTGGCGGCGGAGTAATTACTGATATGGGAGGATTTATTGCGTCAACCTATAAAAGAGGAATTCCTTTCGTTAATATTCCGACTACGTTGTTAGCGATGGTAGATGCTTCTGTAGGCGGCAAAAACGGAGTGGATTTAGGCGGATTGAAAAATCAAATTGGTACCATTACCAATCCGGCGATGATTCTTATTGATTCTTCCTTTCTGGAAACTCTTCCACAAAGAGAAATGCGTTCCGGATTAGCCGAAATGCTAAAACATGGTTTGATTGCTAAAGCTTCGCACTGGGAAAAATTCAGTAAATTGGAAGAAATTCAATTTGATGAATTCGACGAATTGATCCGAGAATCGGTTACCATTAAAAATGATATTGTAACGCAGGATCCAACAGAAAATGGCATCCGCAAAGCTTTAAACTTCGGACACACATTGGGACACGGCATTGAAACGTATTTCTTGGAAGATCCCGAAAGAGAAACGTTACTTCATGGCGAGGCCATTGCGGCAGGTATGATTATGGAAAGTTATATAGCTTTAGAAAAAGGATTAATTTCAGTAGAGGAATATTCAAAAATTAAAGCCAAATTAAATCAAATTTACACTCCTATTGTTATTGATGAAAATGATGAAAATGAAATCATCGATTTGCTGATTCACGACAAGAAAAATGAGTACGGAAAAGTACAATTTGCCCTTTTAGATGGAATTGGAAGTGTAAAAATCAACCAAACCACTGATAACGAAACAATTAAAAAAGCGTTTGAAAACTACAAAATATAACGTTTTTTTGTTTTTTTGTTTTCGAATACGAAATTTAATTTTTTAAATTTGCCCGCATGTTTAGACACAATAAATGGAGAACAAATTTTACCTTTCAGGAAAACATTCTTGAAAGGAGAAATGTTGTTTTACAAATTGTGACAATTATTAAATGGGAAGCCAACCGGCTTTTTGCTACAAATCAGAAAATTTACAGCGAGTTAGAGATAGAATTTGCAAATATTAGAGTTTGAAAAATTTTGTGTTAGATTTTTTATTAATTTTAATTACAAATTACTGATAGCTAAATGAATACAAAATATTTCGATTTAATTAATCAAACATTCTATTTCCCACAGGAAGAATTTACTTTAAACAAAGACCATTTACAATTTCATGGTATCGATTTAATGAAGTTAGTTGAAGAATATGGAACTCCATTAAAATTCACCTACTTGCCTAAAATTTCCGAAAATATCAATAAAGCCAAAATGTGGTTTCGTAATGCTATGGAAAAGCAAGGGTACGAAGCTAAATACTTTTATTGCTACTGCACCAAAAGTTCGCATTTTGAATTTATTCTAAATGAAGCATTGAAGAACAATATTCATATTGAAACTTCTTCGGCTTTTGACATCAACATAGTTGAAAAACTAATGGAAGATGGAAAGATCAACAAAAACACATTTGTTGTTTGTAACGGTTTTAAACGTGGCGCTTATGTTACTAACATTGCTCGTTTAATTAACAACGGACATAAAAACACCATACCGGTTATTGATAATTTTGAAGAGTTGGATTTACTTCAAGAACAAATTGATGGTAAATTTAAAATCGGTATTCGTATTGCAGCTGAGGAAGATCCTAAATTTGAATTTTATACTTCGCGTTTAGGAATTGGATACAAGGATATTGTTCCTTTCTACAGAAAAAACATTCAGGACAACAAAAAAGTTGAGCTGAAAATGCTTCACTTCTTTATTAATGCCGGAATTCGTGATACTGCTTACTATTGGAATGAGTTATTAAAATGTATGAAGGTATACATCAACCTTAAAAAGGAATGTCCTTCATTAGACAGTTTGAATATTGGTGGTGGTTTCCCTATCAAAAATTCATTGGCTTTTGATTACGATTACCAATATATGGTGGAAGAAATTCTAAATCAGATCAAGATTGCTTGTGATGAAGCTGAAGTACCTGTACCCCATATCTTTACAGAATTCGGTTCGTATACGGTGGGTGAAGCTGGAGGAGCAATTTTCCAGGTTTTGTACCAAAAGAAACAAAACGATCGTGAAAACTGGAATATGATTGATTCGTCTTTCATTACCACACTTCCCGATACCTGGGCCATTAACAAACGATTTGTAATGTTGGCGGTCAATCGTTGGAATGATACTTACGAAAGGGTACTCTTGGGTGGATTAACTTGTGATGGTGACGATTACTACAACTCGGAACAGCACATGAATGCCATTTATCTTCCAAAGTACAATAAAGAAAAACCTTTGTATATTGGTTTTTTCAATACGGGTGCATATCAGGAAACTATTGGAGGTCATGGCGGATTACACCACTGTATTTTACCACAGCCGAGGCATGTCCTGATTGATAAAGATAAAAACGGAATTTTCGCTCACGAAGTTTTCTCTGAAGAACAAAGTGCAGAACAAATTCTAGAAATTTTAGGATACAACAAAAAATAATAACTTGCTGCTTCAAGCAAAAAACAAACAAAATGAGCAAAGGACCTATTAGTCAATTTATTGAAAAACACTACCTTCATTTCAACGCAGCTGCTTTGGTAGATGCGGCAAAGGGTTATGAAGAACATTTATTGGACAACGGTAAAATGATGATTACTTTGGCAGGTGCAATGAGTACAGCCGAATTAGGAAAATCATTAGCTGAAATGATTCGTCAAGACAAAGTACACATCATCTCTTGTACAGGTGCCAACCTAGAAGAAGATATTATGAACTTAGTGGCTCATAATTCGTACAAAAGAGTACCTAACTATCGTGATTTATCTCCTCAGGAAGAATGGGATTTATTGGAAAACCATTACAACCGTGTAACAGATACTTGTATTCCAGAAGAAGAAGCTTTCCGCCGTTTGCAACAACATTTATTCAATATCTGGAATAATGCTGATTCAAAGGGTGAAAGATATTTCCCGCATGAATTCATGTACCAAATGATTAACTCGGGTGTATTGGAGCAATACTATGAAATTGACCCTAAGGATTCATGGATGGTCGCTGCTGCAGAGAAAAACTTACCAATTGTAGTTCCTGGATGGGAAGACAGTACAATGGGTAACATTTTCGCTTCGTACTGTATCAAAGGTGAATTCAAAGCGACTACTATGAAAAGTGGTGTGGAATACATGATGTGGTTAGCAGATTGGTACAAAGACAATTGTTCAGGAAAAGGAATCGGATTCTTCCAAATTGGTGGTGGAATCGCTGGTGACTTCCCTATTTGTGTTGTACCGATGTTATATCAAGATATGGAAATGCATGATGTACCGTTTTGGGCATATTTCTGTCAGATCTCTGATTCTACGACAAGTTACGGTTCTTACTCGGGAGCAGTTCCAAACGAGAAAATCACTTGGGGTAAATTAGACATTACTACTCCAAAATTTATTGTAGAATCTGATGCAACTATCGTTGCACCTCTTATATTTGCATACGTATTAGGTCAATAAAATAGAATACCCCATTTTTATGAAAAGAGTTATCGTTGATTATTCAAAATTAACAAGTGAGATTTTAAATCTATTAGTAGAAAAATTTCCTGACGGTTATGATGATTCAGACATCGTTCGATTTAAAAATGCTAAAAACGAATCGATTGAGGCTGTTGAAGTCCGTACCGAAGACACAATATATCTGGTAAAAGTAAGTACAAAACTTGCTGACAGAATCGAAAATTATGACGAAGATGAAGAATTAGAAGGAGGAGATGATTCATTGGACGCATTGAAAGAATTAGAAATCGAAGATGGTGCCGATGATGACGATGATGATGACAAAGATGCTGCTGACGTTGACGACGACGATGAGGATTCTGATGACAATGACATCGCAGACGATTATTCTGATGACGAAGAAGACTAAGAATAAAGAATAAAAAAAGGAACTCAATGAGTTCCTTTTTTATTTTATACTGTTTTGAAATTAAAAACCTAAGTCTCTTTCTATTTCTTCCATTTCGATTAAATCATGTGCTTCTAAGACTGTCGGTACTACATGTAGTGATTGTGGCACATCGTTAAAATCAATTCCTTCGGCAACAATTACAAAGGATTTCTTTTCTTTTTTAAACTTTTTGGCTAAATCCACGAAGCTTTTGATTGCTTTGATATCCACCGATTCGTCGTGTGAAATATCCAAGATAATATTATTCTCTTTATAAGTATTGAACTGATCGGTAACTTTTTGTAGAAAAACACTCGAGTTACCTTCTGTATCTTTAATAATAGTGGTATGTCCTTTGTGATCGACTTTCATTTATTTTAGTTTATTTTGGTATATCAAAAATAAGACTTATTGTTTAATTTTCGAAGCCAATAAGTAAATAACTGCCATTCGAACCGCTACTCCGTTTTCCACCTGTTCTAAAATAACCGATTGCTTGGAGTCGGCTACATCGCTGGTGATTTCCACACCGCGGTTGATGGGGCCAGGATGCATGATTACAATCTCCTTATTCAACGAATCCAGCAATTGTTTATCGACACCATACTGCATGGCATATTCTCTCGTAGAAGGGAAATAACTAATATCCAGACGTTCGTTTTGTACACGAAGCATATTGGCCACATCACACCATTCCAAAGCTTTTCTCAGATTCGGTTCCACCTGAACACCCAATTCATTGATGTATTTCGGGATTAAAGTCTTCGGTCCGCACACTTTCACTTCGGCGCCTAACTTCTGTAAAGAATAAATATTAGATAACGCCACACGGCTATGTAGAATATCACCAACAATCACGACCTTCTTCCCTGCTACATCGCCTAATTTTTCTCTAATGGTATAAGCATCCAATAGTGCTTGGGTTGGATGTTCGTGCGCACCATCTCCTGCATTAACAATACTTGCATTCACGTTCTTTGACAGGAAAACCGCAGCTCCCGGAGAAGAGTGTCGCATCACAACCATATCCACCTTCATGGACAGAATGTTGTTGACCGTATCGATTAATGTTTCTCCTTTGGTTACCGACGAGCTTGATGCGGCAAAATTGACCACATCGGCCGAAAGTCGTTTTTGGGCCAATTCAAAAGATAGTTTGGTACGGGTACTGTTTTCGAAAAAGATGTTGGCAATGGTAATATCTCGTAGTGAAGGTACTTTTTTGATGGGACGGTTGATGACTTCCTTAAAATGATCGGCAGTATTAAAAATCAATTGAATGTCCTCTTCTGTAATGTATTTGATTCCTAATAAATGATTTACGCTTAATTCCTGCATCTTATTTTGTTATTAATTCTACTGCGTCTTCTCCGGAAGTTTCCTTCCACTTTACCACTACTTTTTCGTTGTTGATGGCATCTACCTGACGGCCACGGTAATCGGGCTGTATGGGTAAATGGCGACTGAATCGTCTATCGACAAGTACGAGTAGTTCTACTTCACTTGGTCTACCGAACGATTGAATGGCAGAAAGCGCAGCATTGATGCTTCTTCCAGTGTACAATACGTCATCGATAAAGATTACCTTTTTGTTTTCGACTAAGAAATCGATTTGGGTTTTGTTGGCTTCCAGCGTTTCTCCTCTTCTGAAATCGTCTCTGAAGAAGGTAATGTCCAAGAATCCTAGGGCAATGTTACTGACTTGGTATTCGGTTTCCAAAATGCTTTTTAAACGATTGGCCAATTGTGTGCCACGAGGCTGAATGCCTATAAGAACCGTGTTTTTGAAATCGAGGTGATTTTCTATTAATTGACAGGCCAAACGGTGAAGTATGATGTCTACTTCTGTTGCGGTGAGCAAAGTTTTTTGACTCATTGTAGTTAGTTGTGTTTGGAGTGTAAAATTAAGGAATTTTTATTTTCTTTTTTGTCTTGATACAAAAAAGAAAGAAAAAAGATCAAGAATGCCTATTCTACTCCTAAAAACTACCTCAGTATTTCGTTACGCGATTCGAACCGCTCGTCGTGGTTTCTTTTCTTTTGTCTTGACACAAAAGAAACAAAAGGTCAAGGCTGCGATTCTCGGCGGTCCAATTTCATTTCGAATCCTAAAAGAAAAGAACTCGCCTTCTAGGCTCAAACAGCTTTTCTTTTGACGGATTCTTCAATGATTGGAACCTCGCCTGCGAATCTGTGGCCGAAGGGGGTGACGTAATAAAATCTAAAAACAAATTATTTTTCATGTTCTTTTCTTTTGCCTTGATGCAAAAGAAATCTCGTCTAGGGACGAGACACGGCAAAGATCAAGACTGCATAGTCTACTGCTAAAAACTAACTCAGTACTGCGTTTCGTGACCCGAACCGCTCGTCGTTCCTCCTCTGCTACGCGGATCACTCCCACTTCGTACTTTCGTTGTTTTTGACGGAGTATCCTATGAGGTCGGGTTGGGATGACGTAATAGGAACCGCTCGTCGTTCCTCCTCGACTACGCGGATCACTCTCACTGCGTACTTTCGTTGTTTTTAACGGAGTATGCTATGAGGTCTTCTTGGGGATTGCGGTTTGGGAGTGATGGGAGTTAAAAAGTAGAGTGCGGAAGCAAGAAAGCAAAGTGCGGAAGCAAGAAAGCAAAGTGCGGAAGCAAGAAAGCAAAATGCGGAAGCGAAAAAGCAAAGTGCGGAAGCGAAAAAGCAAAATGCGGAAGCGAAAAAGCAAAGTGCAGGAGCAAGAAAGCAAAGTGCAGGAGCGAAAAAGCAAAGTGCAGGAGCGAGAAAACAAAATGCAGCTACAAGAAAGCAAAGTGCAGGAGCGAAAAAGCAAAATGCAGGAGCAAGAAAGCAAAGTGCAGGAGCAAGAAAGCAAAGTGCAGGAGCAAGAAAGCAAAGTGCAGGAGCAAGAAAACAAAATGCAGGAGCAAGAAAGCAAAATGCAGGAGCAAGAAAGCAAAGTGCAGGAGCAAGAAAACAAAATGCAGGAGCAAGAAAGCAAAGTGCGGAAGCGAAAAAGCAAAATGCGGAAGCGAGAAAGCAAAGTGTTATGAAACAAGCGCTTTACCGATCAAAAATTAAGAAACCGGTTAGTTTGCATTGGCTTCGCCACAGTTATGCCACGCATTTATTAGAAAACGGTACCGATATCCGTTACATACAGGAGTTACTAGGGCATAGCAGCAGTAAAACCACCGAGATCTATACGCATGTGAGTACGCATAGTTTACAACAAATTAAAAGTCCGTTTGATAATTTATGAAATGTAGTATATTTGAATACGTATTGTACTAACTGTACCTATCCTGCCCTTTTGGAAGGATAGGTATGATAAAACAATACATATAAACAAGTTACAAGCAACCTTATGACAAACTTTCGTATAATTATAGTGTTTGCATTTTTATCTTTCATCAGTTGTCAGAAAGATAATTTTATAGTTCTTAAACCAAATAATGACACAATTGAAATCAAACGAATAGTTCTTAACCGCCACAAAAATCCAAAAGGCTATGTAGAAAATTTTTATCTTGAACTTAAAGATTATTCTAAAATAAAAAAAGAGTTTATATCTGAATTCCAATTATTTATTAATGACAGTGTGTATAGTGCTCAAGGAATTAAATTTGCATTTTCTAGAGATGAAATTATAAAGGACTTTTATTTTACTTACGACAATCATACAAAACTAATCAATCTTGATACGGTTGATAATGCCGAAATGTTCTCACTTGGTCCGGGAAAAAGATACTTCGACAATATGAATTGGGTGAAAACTGAATTGGTTATTGATTAAAGGCAGCTTGTAACAAAGAACTGTGCTTAAAAACAAATAAAAAGTATTTTTTTTAAATAAATTTAGGCATGGTACTTCTAT
>NZ_JBHSHZ010000004.1:0-2375 GCF_042653365.1 Flavobacterium sp. GCM10023249 | reverse complement strand
TAGAAGTACCATGCCTAAATTTATTTAAAAAAAATACTTTTTATTTGTTTTTAAGCACAGTTCTTTGTTATGCGACGTGCTAATATAGATTCTTAAGTGTCCAATTTACACCATCAAGGAGTTCTTGAACCTCGGTCATATTCGGTTCTCGCTCTTTTTTGTGAGCACAAAGGTTTCTAATATCACTTAAGTAAAGTATTTTTTTCCAAGTGGTTGTGTCAATTATGTCATTGTTTTTTAGATTTTCGTTATAATCAGATAACGTTGGATTCTTTTTAGCAATTTTAATATTGTGATTGCTTATCACCTTTTCTAAATGAGACTCAAGAATTACTCCAGCAAGTACACCACTAGCACGTAAATTTATTTTCAATAAAGTTTTTGCGTTTGATAATTCAGTTTCTTGGATTTCATATAAGAGTGTCGTCTGAATGTCAGCGAGAGTACTATCAAATCTTTCAAAAATTGAGACTAAAATTGTATATTGGTTATAAAAATTCGTCAGAGTTTCATTTTGTGAATCAAATGCTGGAAATCTTTGCGAATTAGGTGCAATGTTTTTTAAGTAATCCTGTATTACATACGTTCCGTATCCAAGCACTTTTCTTTTCGAATCAATTTCGTAATGAGATTTAAAATCATTAAGCCTTTCTTTGCCAAACGTTTCAACAATTTTTAAAGCTTTTGAATACCATTTTTGATATTCCAAATGAAAAGAATAGTCTTTAGCCTTTTCTTTTTCTAATTTGTTTTGAAGATACAAAAGAATTTCGGTTGCATCACTAATTGTTTTGGCTATTTCTTTTTTTACTTCAAGTTTAGATTTCATAACTCGTTTTTTTTTCAAGGATGTCGCATAACGTTTCGCGGCTTGGCGCAGTAGCGACTGCGTGGAACGATTATTTCTTGCTAAGATAAGATTTTCCAGCGGAAAATCGAACGTGGTTTTAAAGATAAAAGTAGCTATTGCGCCAAACCGTTGTTAGTGGCAGTTAGATTGTCAGGCTGAAATAAATAATGATTTAGCCCAACATTTTGAATTGATTTTATTATACTTTTTTCATTAGTCCAATATAAATCTCCATTATTGACATACGTTAAGTTGAACATATCAATCCAATCATTATTTCTGATTTTTTTTCCTGATTTAGATATTTCTCTGAGTAAATCATCGAAAGTGTTTATCAGTAATTCATGTTTTTCATAATCAAGATTTGGAATTATCGGAAATGATGAATTCAAACTTTGTAAGTTATCGTTAGCTAATTTTAGGATATAATTTTCAGTAAATTTGCGTGTATCAAGTTTTTTAAAGCTGATTTTATCCGCATCAACTCTCTTTTTATATTGTATTGATTGCTCATTTACATAATTTGATAATCCACTGATATCATATCTTTCAGGATGTGTTGACTTTAATTTGTTGTAATCTAGATTCATAAGAGATTCAAATTCATTTAAATACCAAGCTACACTTAATCTTGGTTTTAAATCTGTCTTCACATCACTCAGTATAAACTCAAATGGATCAAAACGAATGAAGTCTACAAATCTAGCATTGTATAAAACCATTCTTACGGCTTTTTTTAGTGCCAACAAAGATTCAGGACTTTTATGCATATTTGGGCTAGTATACAATTCACTCAGCACAGTTATTGGTAAAGTAAGTCTATAAGATTTGCTAATTTCACCAACTTGTTCTTGAGTTATTGAATACCAAATATTTGTATCTGTAATGATTTTTTTCATACGAAGTTGAACTAATTGCCACTAACTTGTTTATATGTATTGTTTTATCATACATATCCTTCCAAAAGGGCAGGATAGGTACAGTTAGTACAATACGCATTCAAATATACTACATTTCATAAATTATCAAACGGACTTTTAATTTGTTGTAAACTATGCGTACTCACATGCGTATAGATCTCGGTAGTTTTACTGCTGCTATGCCCTAGTAACTCCTGTATGTAACGGATATCGGTACCGCTTTCTAATAAATGCGTGGCATAACTGTGGCGAAGCCAATGCAAACTAACCGGTTTCTTAATTTTTGATCGGTAAAGCGCTTGTTTCATAACACTTTGCAAACTCTGTTCGGAGTATTGCTTGTGCTCAATACCTTCAAACAACCATTGTTTTGGTTTGTGCAATTGATAATACATCCGCAACAGTGCTATAATCTTGACGGAAAGTGGTGTAATCCGGTCTTTTTTTCCTTTCGATTGTCGGATAGTCAGAATATTTCGCTTCGAATCTATATCCGTAAGCTTTAGGTTCAGCAATTCGCTTCTTCGTAATCCTCAGGCATAAAGCAAACTCAGCATGGTTTTGTGCTTTAAATTGGAGGTGGATTCCAAAAGCAATTTCACCTC
>NZ_JBHSHZ010000003.1:0-88172 GCF_042653365.1 Flavobacterium sp. GCM10023249 | reverse complement strand
CTATAGAAGTACCATGCCTAAATTTATTTAAAAAAAATACTTTTTATTTGTTTTTAAGCACAGTTCTTTGTCAGGGTTAGAACCGCTGACAGGGTAGCGTTCGATAAGTCACGAATTACACCCGAGTACACCAATATCTAAGCAATCTAAAAATCCAATAATCTAATAGTCTTACTGCACTTACACTGCACTTACACTGCACTTACACTGCACTTACACTGCACTTAAGGGTCAACCGGAATGGGGTATTCTTATTGTGTTGGAGATGCTAAAATTACGTATAAATACGGATTGACTGGTGTGGGAAAATTGCGGAAATTGTGGGATGGGAATTGCTTATTCCCTTTGTGGGCACGGATTGCAAATCCG
This sequence comes from Flavobacterium sp. GCM10023249, assembly GCF_042653365.1. Taxonomy (NCBI): domain Bacteria; kingdom Pseudomonadati; phylum Bacteroidota; class Flavobacteriia; order Flavobacteriales; family Flavobacteriaceae; genus Flavobacterium; species Flavobacterium sp. GCM10023249. The sequence goes on along the minus strand of NZ_JBHSHZ010000003.1, from coordinate 87,803 downwards.
CGCTATCGGGCTTGACGTTCACTTGTGTTTTCATTTGTAAGTTTCTCCTCCTGAAATCTTAAAAGTTTTTTAACCTGAGCACTTCAATAGCTAAGAAGTCAAATCCTCTAATAATTTAATACTCTACTACTACTTTGATATTACTTTGATATTACTTTGATACTACTTTAATACTACTTTGATACTACTTTGATACTACTTTGATATTACTTTGATATTACTTTGATATTACTTTGATACTACTTTGATATTACTTTGATACTACTTTAATACTACTTTGATACGTCAAATATCCTTAGAACCTGTTACTTATTTTATTGGCATGGATTATCAATTTGCAGTGTAATGGAAAGTTAGACTTGCCTTCTTAAATAAGTACAAGTAAAAAAATCAGACATCACAAATCATTAAGAGCTCTATCGTTTTTAATTTATTAGTTTTGTGGAATGTCACAATCTTACTAATCATTACAAAGAATGTTTACGAATTTATCGAATACTCAAAAAAACAGTGCAAAAACTGTCGTGTTTTATGTCTTATATATTTTACTGACTATTATTGGCATGAAGACATTGCCAGGAGGTTATTGCGCGCCCGGACCCAATGCTATTCTGATAGTACTGGCTCCTTTTATTGTAGGGTTGTTAACAATCGTTTCTGCAGTGAGAACTTATCTCAACAAAGAACATCTTGGTTCGCTGCTTGTTCATATTTTCGTCTTATTTCTTTTAGGGGTGTTAATTTGTTGTTTTATATAAATTGTTGTTTTTTTCCCCCTATGGTACCAAAATAACAACCTCTTAGTGGCAAAATCATCGAAAGCAGTCAATTTAATACTATTAAGAAAAAGATTACAAAATATTTTGCTTTCACTTTTATTATAGTCTAAAAATTATTAATTTTATCTGTGACGAACAACTGCATTCTAACCCTTGCAGCTACGCTTAACAGAACAGAGACCATGATAAATCAACAAGGCTACACCAAGCTTCATGAAACAGACCAATTGGTTTTAGGGCATATTTTTGAGAATGCCTATCTGACCAACAAAGACACAAATGACTCGATTTTTATTGGTCATTTTTATGGTGACCCCAATTGCGGAATTATTGGCAGTGACAATAGCTGGTGTTTGGTTGGAGGATATACCCTTACACTCTGGACAACCAACGAATTAACAGAAATAAAAGATGATACCGTTAATTGGACATTTAAAATACGCCAAACCGATACGCATAAAGTAGAGCTATTAATTGATCCTTGGGCAGACCATTCTTCCGTTTGGGAGTTTGATATACAAACTAAATCCCTACGAAAAATCAAAGATTTCAACGACTACAAAAATCAATCCTACACTGAGAATATTGTTTGGTAACCACCATCGGAACGTTGTTGACTACACAAAAAAGCAACACTGCATTTCACTTCGATTGGATTGTGTTATGATTTCAGAAAAGGTTAAAATCATAAAACAACTCGTTTTCGTATATTTGGCATAGTGACCGCTTGAACTTGACTACTATGACAGTACAACCTTTAGATCCAGACCAATTCGGTCCTATTTTATTTGAAACCTATCGCATTGAAGGGCATACTACTTTTGACGATTTACTAGCTGTGCATCATCAATTCAAGCGAGAACATCAAGATCATTCGGTGATTATTACTTTAGATGATTTAGGGCAAGCAGAATATACCAGTACCCATGCTATCTTAGCCCATGACCTTGACACTATCGAAGGACATGATTTAACAGGAATTGACGCTTCGGCTTTTGAAAACGGAGAACACCTTGGCTATCTTTCGACCCCTTCCGAATTTTTCATACAAAGGGAGAATTTCTTGCAAAAGGCGCAAGAGTGCTCATTTTCCGACGCCTGCGACAGTGGTCTAACGATTGACGATTCGGAGATTCAGCTTTTAGAAAAAATACAACAATCGCCCATTACCTATCTGGACAAACAAGTGCTAGTTAAAATTGTTCCGGCACGACATTCTTACGAAGCCCTTTGTGGATTTCCGAATGGTTATTTTTCCAGCGATTTGGATCCATTTGAAAATTATGCTTTAGCCCGACATTTACATGACCACTATGGTTATACTTTTTTAGGAATAGGCGCCTCGTTGTTGGGGTTTATAAGAGAGCAACCCTTAGAAGTTGAAGCAGCAAAAGCATTGGCTACCGATTTGATTGCCTTGTACAATTCCGACGAAAGTAGTTATGAGCGTATGTTAGCCTTAATTGAGAACCGTACTTATTTATTTTTAAAATACACTGAATACTTAGCCTAAAGGATACACACCCCACAATAACGTAAAAAGTCACGGAGAATCACACTCATTTGAGCGTTTTAGAACAAGAAAAAAATATGGGTACAAAAAAACCATCTCGAAAGAGATGGTTCACAAACAATAATATAAAAAATAGTCTTAGTATCTTCCTCCTCTATTGTTACCACCACCGTAGTTACCACCACCGCGGTTGTTTCCTCCATAACTTCCACCAGCTGGGCGGTTGTTACTGAAACTTCTTCTTTCGCCTTCCGGTTTCGGTTCCGATTTGTTTACCACAATCGTACGTCCTTCTACGGTAGCACCATTTAACTCTTGGATAGCTTTTAAAGCTTCTTCATCGCTTGACATTTCAACGAATCCAAACCCTTTACTTCTTCCTGTAAATTTATCAGTAATAATTTTTACTGAAGTTACAGTACCATACACTCCGAAAGAGTCTCTTAAGTCAGCCTCATCAATTGAAAACGGCAAACTTCCTACAAAAATGTTCATATATAAATTTTATAATTTGGTCAAAGGTAGACTATTAAATTGGTAAATACCTGACAATTAAAGTTTTTCTTTAAAAATACTTGTATTAAACAAAAAAACCATCCTAAATAAGGATGGTTTTTTTGAGTATATTCAGATGTAAATGCTTATTCCAAAGGTAGGTTATAGAAAACTCCGTCTTTACAAGAAGCCACTTCACCAGTTGTTGCATCAAAAGCAGTAAATTTGAAGTTACCTGAAATGGTAGTCCCTGTATTTTTGGTAATCACCACTTGTCCATTACTATTTGCAACCGTTTTAATTACAAGAGTCGCATTATTGTTTCCTGAAGCAATTGCTACCACATCCCCCGGAACATATCCAGTACCTGGAATATTAATCGTTGCTTTCGTAACAACACCATTAGGATTTGCTTCGATATTCACTTTCAACCCTGTACCCGACCCTCCTGTTGTAGCAACGATGCTTGAAGTAACATAATTACTACCACCGTTAGCTAAAGCAATTTCATAAGCCGGTGCTGCATTAATACCGGTAGTATATTGTTCATCGGAAGTATTACTAACCGTAGTAAAAACCGCTTTATTGGCTTGATTGGATGTTCCTAGTAAATATGCCCCCACTGCAGTACCGCTAGTTTTCAACATCAAATTATAACCCGATGATGTACCGTTCAAAGTTAGCTGACCATCGACAACCGTTGCCGATTTTAGGTTAGCACTCCAAACTTCGTTATTGATTCTTGCTTGAAAAGCGGGATCGTTGAATTCGACTTCACTCTGACAAGAAAACAAGGTGGTTACCACTGAAAGTATAAGTATAATTTTTTTCATAATAGAAGTATTTGTGGAATACAAAAGTATACTTTTCGCGTTTTGAAAGTATAAATTAGACAAAATATTTTATTCGATTGATATAAAATAGTTTGCGAATGAAAATTTTGACTATATTTGCACCCTTAAATAACCGAGGTCGAGTACCTCAAATTAATCAATAAAGATTATGTCAGTAAAAATTAGATTACAAAGACACGGAAAAAAAGGGAAACCTTTTTACTGGATCGTAGCAGCAGATGCTAGATCAAAAAGAGATGGTAGATTCTTAGAGAAAATCGGAACTTACAATCCAAACACTAACCCTGCAACTATCGACTTAAATGTTGATCAAGCAGTTACATGGTTATTCAACGGTGCTCAGCCTACTGACACTGCAAGAGCAATCCTTTCTTACAAAGGTGCTTTATTAAAACACCACTTAGAAGGCGGAGTACGTAAAGGTGCTTTAACTCCTGAGCAAGCAGAAGCTAAATTCAACGCTTGGCTAGACGAGAAAGCTGGAAAAGTTACTGCTAAGAAAGACGGATTAGCAAAATCGAAAGCAGATGCTAAAGCTGAGGCGTTAAAAGCTGAAAAAGCGGCTAACGAAAAACGTGCTGCTGCACAAGCAGAAGCGTTAAAAGCTGCTGAAGCTACAGAAGAGGTTGCTGAAGAAGTAGAAGCTCCTGCAGATGTTGAAGCAACTGTAGAGGAAACTCCTGCAACTGAAGAAGCTAACAACGAAGAAACTGAAGCTTAATTATAACTGGCGGTAATGCGTAAAGACGATTGTTTCTATTTAGGTAAAATCGCTAAAAAATTTAGTTTCAAAGGTGAAGTCCTTATCTATTTGGATACGGATGAACCTGAAATGTATGAAGATTTGGAATCAGTTTTTGTTGAATTCAACAAAAATCTGGTTCCATTTTTTATTGAAAATTCCCAACTTCACAAAGGCGACTTCCTGAAAGTCCGTTTTGAAGATGTGGATAACGAGGAAGAAGCCGACAAATTGATTGGCTGTGAAGTATACCTTCCTTTAACTATGTTGCCGAAACTTGAGGGCAACAAATTTTACTACCACGAAGTCATTGGTTTTGATGTTATCGATACCCGTTTGGGGAATATTGGTAAAATAGTTGCCATTAATGACAGTGCTGCACAACCTTTATTTGAAATTGACAAAGACGGCATTGAAATTTTGGTTCCTATGATTGATGATTTCATTATCGAGGTAAGTCGCGAGAAAAAATCCATCTTTTTGAATACTCCTGAGGGATTGGTTGATCTTTATTTAGGTTAAAATTTCAAATTCCAAATTCCAAAAACTAAATTCCAAAAACTAAATTTCGAATTCTCAGGAATAAACACTACTTTTCAGTGACTAAAAGCCAAAAAAACAATCATGGAAAAGCCTTATAATTTAGAAGAGCGCACTTATTTATTTGCCAAATATTGCAGAATTTACATTAGCCGATTACCCAAAACAATTTCTAACATTGAAGACAGCAAACAACTTGTAAGATCATCCGGTTCCGTTGCAGCAAATTATATTGAAGGGAATGAGAAATTAGGAGCTAAAGATTTATTATTTCGATTAAAAATTTCAAGAAAAGAAGCCAAAGAATCAATGCTTTGGTTACAATTATTACATGATTTAAACCCCAATGAATCAATAGATTCCAACCCATTAATCAGAGAAGCAGGAGAAATAAGAAAAATAGTATCCGCAATGATTAAAAAATTGGAATTTTGAGTTTGGGTTTTGTGATTTTTTATGAGCCAATTTAACTTTAAACAATTTACCATTCAACAAGACCGTTGCGCGATGAAAGTCGGCACTGATGGTGTTTTATTAGGTGCTTGGACGCCCCTTATCAACAATCCCTATTCCATACTCGACATCGGAACCGGAACCGGACTCATTGCTTTAATGTTAGCCCAGCGCAGTAATGCCGAACAGATTGACGCTATCGAAATCGACGACGATGCTTACGAGCAGGCTACCGAAAATTTTGAAAACTCCCCATGGAATGACCGTTTGTATTGTTATCATGCCGGACTCGATGAATTTGTGGAAGAAGTAGAAGAAGAATTTGATTTGATTGTATCCAATCCACCCTTTTACACCGACGATTACAAATCAGGTGATGATCAGCGTGACAATGCCCGTTTTGAAGATTCCCTTCCGTTTGATGAGTTAGTCGAAGCAGCCGATTTCTTCTTATCAGATAATGGAATTTTTGCCTTGATTGTTCCGTTTAAAGAAGAAGAAAAAATCATTGCACTTTGCCAGGACAGTCAATTATTTCCTTTGAAAATCACTCGAGTAAAAGGGACGCCTACTGCAGAAATCAAAAGGAGTTTACTCGCCTTTACCAGAATTGAGCAAACCCCATTTATTGATGAATTAGTTATAGAAATTGGACGTCATGACTACACTCCGGAGTATGTTGCACTGACCAAAGACTTTTACTTAAAAATGTAATTACAACCTGATTTTACGAGTATGCACATTTTCTGAAGTGCGTATTTTCACGATATAGACACCCGAAGAAAATCCTTCTAAATTGACATTTTCCTGTTTAGGTTGCAGTACCTCTTTAGCAATTCTTCCATTGAGATCGAAAATCTGAATTCCTTCAACAATTGCTTTGGATTCCACGATTAATTCGATCAGATTTGTGTTCTTTTTTACATAGACTTTTAGTCCACTCCATTCAAAATCATTATTATTTAGCGAGGGATCGCATGCATTCCCAATACCATTCCCATCGCTATCTTGTTGCCCTGGATTACTGACATAAATGCAATTATCACACACATCTCCAACCCCATCCATATCGGCATCCATTTGCGCATTGTTGGCCACATAAGGGCAGTTATCACAAACATCTCCACGACCATCTACATCCTGATCCGATTGTGTTGGATTATACAATGAGGGACAATTATCTACAGCATTCAAATAACCGTCATTGTCCATATCCTGAGCAGATCCAACAAGATGTAGTAGCAAACCTAAAACTAGAACTACTTTATTCATTAAAATCGTTTATTAATTAATTCTTCTCTACTGGTTACCTGTAGTTTTTCGTAAATATTCTTTACATGGGTTTTGATTGTATTGACACTCAAACACAAGGCATCTGCAATGGAAGCATAGCTTTTCCCTTTAGACAACAGGTCGAGAACTTCATTTTCACGTTGGGTTAAATCGTTATGTCTTTTTTGCTGGAACGATTCCACCACCATACGGGCGATATTAACGCTCATGGGTGCTCCACCTAACTTTAGTTGATTCAAAGCCTCTATTACTTTCTGTTTTCCGGAGTTCTTAGTAAGATACCCTACAGCACCCGCACACAATGCATCAAAAACATACTGAGAATTTTCATGTATTGACACTACAATAATCGCTAAGTGTGGTAGTAGTTGTTTTACTTGTTTAATTCCTTCAATACCGTTAATTCCAGGCAAAGTAATGTCGGTCAGGAGAATATCAGGAGCCAATTCTTTGATTAGCGGCAGCGCCATTTCATAGGATTCGAAATCACCTATCACTTCATATCCCTCTTCCTGATTGATAATATCTTTCAGGGAATTTCTTAAAATTTCGTAATCTTCTATTAATACAACTTTCATTGGGCAAAAATAAAAAATCAAGTACAAGTAAAATACTTGCACTTGATTTTAATTTTAATTCTATTTTAAATTATGGGAGGGTAGTAGCAATGGTTGCTCCGACTGAACGTCCCAGTTGGTGTGCTGTTAGGTTACCTGAGAAATAACTCCCCCAAAATGCCCAATCCACATCACCATACTCACCCCCTACAATGTGTTTTAACTCTGATTTTTTTCAAAACAGCCGTTTCCATTTTGCTTTTAAAGTTTTCTAGTTTCATAAAAAAGAATTTAAGTATAGATTTCAAATGTATCGATTTCTATAATGAAAAAAATCACCCGATTTGGGTGATTTTATACACTTAAAAATTGCAACAAATAACATTAAAGCAGTAAAATTAGATATTGGATTATTCGATCAAATCGCACCCATTTACTTTCTTGAAACGAAAAAACAGGACAAATCAATTCCAATTTCCAAAAAGGATTTTGTTACGTAGTATTGCTTAATTTCTGTCTTTACTATTTAAAATAGACAAATCAGATAGCCGTCTCTTTCGAGACGGCTAATACAACCCAACCAACCCTATTCTTTAATAATTTTTTTAGATAAAATTCCTTTTTCAGTATCTAATTGGATAAAGTAGATACCTTTTGACAATGCACTTAAATTGATACTATTGTCATTGGACAAGGTATTTGTTTGCAGTACACGCCCATTCATATCGACAACAGAAAACTTTTTAATTGTCAGATTATTGGTATTTTGCAAAGTGATAACATCAAGCACTGGGTTAGGATAAAGTGACAAGCCCGATTGGTTAAAGTCCTCGACAGACAAAGTTGAAGAAATTACCAAATTATCTACGAATAAATAATGGGTGCCCGTTCCTGTACTTTGAGAACTATTTCTAATTGCAAAACGATACGCACCTGAAACGGAAGGAGTATATGATGCGTTTTTAGCCACAAATACATTAGAAGCTTGCGTATCGAAATCAGTCCAAATGATATTATAATCAGCTGGAGTTGTTGAAGTTGTATTAGTTCCAACAAGTACTTCAACTTGATATTGCGTGGTATTCCCCGAAGTTGAATAATCTTTCAAATAAAAATTAACATTGTACGATTGTCCAGCGATTAAATTTACGGGTTTTGTAAACAAATAAGCGTTAGTTAGCGCTGCTGAGTCACTAATTGAATACACTGAATTTGCCCCATTATATACAAAAGCATTTGGTCCACCAGTTTGGAATCTCCAATTTGCATTTGTTGTATCGCTGTATCTACCTAAACCTAAAAAACCAAAGCTGGTTTCTGTATCAAAATTCTCCACATAAGGAGCTTCGACTGGATCAAAAGCAGTTGCTACTTGAATAGGACCTTCCCATAAACTTTCATCAGACACGGAACAATTAGACTTGACATACATATCGTACACTTTTCCTTGCTCTAAACCTGTAAATTGAAAACTATTCGTTGTTGGATTCCCGGATTGAATTAAACCAGCAGGTTGTCTACCCCAGTTACGTAATCCTATTTGAACAGAATACGAATCCGGTGTCGAATCACCTAATGTTGGCGCATTCCACTGTAAATGAACACTTGTTGTTGTTACAGGAGACACTAAGCTATAGGCATTGGGTGTAAAACAAGTTTGAGGTGTAAAAGTATACGTAAAATCAATGGCAGCACTATCATGTATATTATCCCAAACGATATAATAGGTTGTATTTGCAACTATTTCCAGATTCTGAACGGATGAATTCTTATTGATTCCAGGAGAAATATCATCATTACCTGCCACACAAGTTAACGAGCCACACGTTCCTGAATAGATTGAAAGCCTTGTATCTTCAGATATAGGATTTTGTACAGTTTGTGAAGTAACTGTCAAAACTCCGTTTTGAGTTGGTGTAAATTTGTACCAATTAGCCGCAGCGTTGTTATTGGAGTAATTATAACACAAGCCCGAACCCGAAGGTGGATTTCCAAAGTAACTGCCAATTAAAACCCTATCTGAATTGTTAGTTAAAACAGTTGCATTAGCACAAGCATCACCGATTTGTATTCTTCTAATTTGGTGATTATAATAATCACAGGCCAAAAGATAATACGAATTTATTGGAAAAATCCCCATTAATCCATTAAATCTAGAAGTTGCGGCGTTCCCATTTTGAAAACCAGATGTGTTCGAAGTTCCTGAAATAACCTGTAATGAATTGCTTAACAGGTTAAATCCCATCAATTTGTAATTGTTCGTAAAATACAACATGTTATCCGCGTAACTTATACAGTTGATATTATCTGCTGATCCGGTTAATGTAGATACCGCAGTAGCCGTAATTTTTTTAATTACCGTATTATTTTGATCGGTAAAATATAGGTTGCCGTTCGTATCGAATTCCAAATCACGTGGATAACTAAACGAAGAACCCAGTAGAGTTCCATTTGCATTTCCAGGAGAAAAAGGCGTACCCGCATAAGTAGTTGTTGTATTTGTTGAAGGCACATACTTTTGTATGGCATGAAATGTTGGAACTGAATAGTAAATATTCCCTGCATCATCAACTTCAACCCCCCAAGCTCCCCCAAATGAAGAGGTTGTCGAACTATTCGAATAAATTTGTCCTAAAATCGCGCCATTCGTATCGATACGTAGTACTTTTTCATAATCGATAACGGTTGACACAATAAAAGTATTCGTTGTAGCATCATATGCCATATCGTGTATATTCCCAATCACAGTTGAAATAGTAGACACATTACCAAGTTCATCTATTTTTCTTAACCTTCCATTATCTCCAACATAAGTGTAAAAACCTGCCTTTATTACACAAGTAGGATAAGAGTAACGTGCTTGAAACAACCCTCCGTCTTGCGATCCTTCGGTTGTGCTTCCTGTATAGGTATTTGATTGTCCGATTTGACCTAATGCACTTATACTTACAAGCACAAAAAGAGAAAATAAAATTTTTTTCATAGCTAATTTGTTTTTTGCAAATGTCTTAACTATGCTCATTTTTTACTTCACCCAAATAGGGTGATTTTACAAAAAAAGCAGCTTCAAAAAGAAGCTGCTCAATAAGTTACGAATTTTCTTATCCTACTATTTTACACCTGCCACAGCACCTGCACCTGCAGTACTACCTGGATTACTACCTTCGCTAGATGAAGAATTGGCATCATGCTCCATGTAAATTACTACAGCGGCAACTAACATACCAGCTACAAAAATAGGATTACCACCTCTTACAGATAACAACTCGGTATCATTCAATTGTTGAGATTGGAATTTTTCTAGATTTCTCATATTACATGTTTTTTAGTTTATGATTCAAAAGTACTATTATGATTAAAATAAAAAATCACCCATACAGGGTGATTTTTCTTACATAATAAAAAACTTCAATTACTCAATGATAATTTTTTTATCGATCCATTGATCACCTGAGCGAATCCTAAGGAAATACATCCCTTTCATTTTGTTGATTAGATTCACTTCCACTACTGTTGTATTTTTTAGATCTTGAATCCTATTCACTTCTTGTCCCAAAGTGTTATAAATTTCAATTTCGTCTATATTGGCAGAGGATTTTATGGTAAACTGACCGTTAGATGGATTGGGATATACTCCAATTTCAACACTAGTTCCAACTGTACTATCGCTTATGATTTCTTCTTCGGATACCTCATCATCAGCACCCATTCTATAACTTCCCAAGGAACGATAGCAACTATCATCTACAAAAGCATCAAAAACAGCTCCTTCTTCAACAATACAACCATCTTCCAAGTCTATTGTATAAGTACCGTATAAGTTTAGCACTGCATTAGGCTTCACTACAACATCTCCAAACGGCACTACAGACGAAGCTAAAACAGCTCTACCCACATTAATTCTTTTCGCTTTAATGATAGGATAGACCGTTTTGGCAGTGATTGTTTTGTTTTGTATAGAAACTGTATTGGATTCACATACGCCTTCCTTGTAGAGTGCAACATTATCTAGCTGGACCGTTAATTGTTTTGCCGGATTGTTATAGAGCCACACTAAAGGAAAAAAAGACAAAAAATACTCCGACTCATTCTCTGTAGAAAAATAAACGGTTCTCATTTCCCAGTCCGAAATTCCGGTGGAAGGAATAGTATATGATTCTAAATTACCTCTAACACCACCTTCTTCCAAAACGGCACCACAATCACCTGAATTTTTATAATAATAAGGCTTGTTCCAATTAGACAATTTAACATTAAAACTGGCATATCCGTTGGGAACATTAAAATCTGCTTTAATAAAATAAACCAATCGGTAATTCGTGTGAGGTTCTAATCTATAACCATCCAAATAAACTTCTTCCGCTAAAACCCGATTATTAGTTCCTTGAAAATTTTGTGCCCATAAAGTCAATGAAGAATTCCCATTCTCATTTAGAATTGAAGGAGTTCCTTTGGTGGCTTTCCAATTCGCTAAGCAATCCACCTTTCTAACTGGGTAACCAGCTTCGAAAGAGATACTCGGACAGATTCCACTTGACGTTACATTGGCTCCATATTCAGGGCTTACTGTTTCGAAATTTTCTTGAAAAATTTGCGCTTGACCTCCATTCCATATACAGAAATTAAGGAGCAAAAAATAGCATACCTTTTTCATCGCTTTAATTGGATTTATTCAACAAAGCTTCAATTTTTGCTAATCTTTCTTGTAACAGTTTGTTTTGCTTTTCGAGATCAATAACATACAAAGTCAACTCTTCAATTTTTTGCATATGTTTTTCCTGCATTTGCGCTACATCAATCCCGTTTTCCAGCACTTCTTTCTCGGAAGGGATATTTGGCAAGTGCTTGTTTTCTTTAATGAATTGTTCCACATCCGACAAGGCAGGCAATTTGTACTCTGAATTAAACACATAATCTGCCCATACATTGGTTCGTACTCTTATTGCTTTGGCTCTAAATTCTCCATCAAGTCTTAATGTACCTGCCTGATCTAAACGCATCAGGGTTCCATAGCTTTCTCCATTGGTATTTACTCTCAATTGTCTCCAACTGAATCCACCATACATAAGATTATTATCAAAATACGCTTCGCCTGTTCCACCTGAATTATATCTATCATCATAACTTAATCGCAAACCTCTATTATAACTAGCTCCATTCGTATTCACAATGATTTCTTTTCCTTTTACCTCCCCATTTACATTTAATTGAGTAGTAGGAAAAGTATTTAGTGTCATCTTCGCCACATCTGAAGTTGGATAAACACTACTTCCAGGAGTAAGATTGTTCAAACCGTAAAAATCGATTTTTCCTTCTTGAAATCGGATAAATGAAGCACGATTCGAAGTAGGTATAAAGGTAGCACCGTCGCCGAAAACTCCAGCTCCGATATAGCCTGTACCATTCGTTCTAATATCTCCTTCAGGATAACAACATCCGCCTCCCAAAAGCCAAAGTCCACCTTGCATACTCTGTCTGTCTTTGAAGAAAACACCTCTTTGTAATCCAGTAATAAAAGAAACCAGGTTTTGACCTACCGCTTCTGTGGTTTGCTGAATCAACAATCGGTTATTGGCATCAACGTTATTGATTTCAACTGTTCCGGTTGAAGGAAATTGATTTTGTGCATAGGACGTTGCACTAGTCACTATAAAAGTGAAAGCTGAAAATAAAATAGTTTTTTTCATTTGATTTTTTGTTTTATTTATAACAAACATAAAAGAAAAAGAAAGTCAAGTTTTCACCCATTCAGGGTGATTTTAACAAAAAACCGCCTCTGATGAGGCGGTAGAGAATTTATTCTTTAATAATCTTTTTTGACAGTATTCCTTTTTCGGTTTCTAATTGTATAAAATAAAACCCTTTTGAAAGTTTCGACAAATCAATTGTATTGTCAGAATCAAGATATGGCTTACTGATGATTACTCTTCCGTTCATATCGACAACGACGTAGTTTTTGATTAGTAGGTTGTCCGGGTTCAGCAATGCGATTCGATCCAAAACCGGGTTTGGATACATAAAAATTGATGTTTTCTTAAAATCATCTACAGAAAGCATTGACGTAATAGAGAAGCTATCCAAATACAACTGTGCATTATCATCGATAGTCCCTAAATAGTAGCCATTATTCTTTAGTCCGAACCTATACTCCCCAGAAGTCGTAGGCACGAAACTACTTTCCATATATGTGTAGGTATTGTTCAATGTGGCCACACTTCTTGACGTCAAAAAAGAATAAGAGGCCTCTGAAGTATAGCTTGCATTAGGCACTACAAATTCGAATAAAGATCCGATCAAACTCGAGCCCGAGGTTTTATTGATTCTAGCATAATAGCCAATTGTATATGTTGACCCTGCCAACAAATTAACTTTCCTAGTAAAAAGTGAGGCTTGTGAAGTTGTCGCATTAGCAAATGGTGAAAAAACCGCTTTTGTGCCACTATGTGACAATACTTCATTTGCACTACCCGAAACTCCTCTTCCCGATGCACTAGAATACGTCCTAAACAGTGTATTTGAAGGTCCAGCGGTGGTGAAACCCGTATCATATAAGGTGGCAGTAGTATCGAAATTTTCACTAAGAGGCAATGCTGCAGAAGTGTATTCTGTAATTGCAGTTATAGGACCATACCACAGCGAGAAATCATTAGCTCCGCAATTTGATTTTAAATAAACATGGTATGTAGTATTGGGCGTTAAACCCGTGAAGGAAGTATTTCGAACCGTAACCGACTTGGACTGAATTTCAGATGCAGTTCCAGGAACAAAACCTGGATTTCCGATTTCTAAAACATAACCTTGAACAGCAACTTGATTTATACTTGTTGTTTGCCATGCCAAATTTACCGTTGTTTCGGTATTTACTTGCGTAGTAGACATTGCAGATGGTTTGAAACAATTTTTAGGTGTAAATTGATATGTAAAATTTACATTTTGATAATCATCTGAATAATAATCAGACCATACAATATAGTAATTTGTACCATAAGCCACTTCAATATCAACCAATTCAGAACGCAAATCAGTTTCCGAAATATTATCATTGGAAGCGTAGCAATTAAGCCCTTCACATATATTGTTCGAATGAGCATATACAGACAAAAGTGTATTTGTACTGGTATTGTTTTCTGCAGTTCGGGTACTAATTGTTAAAAGTCCATTTTGTGTAGGCTTATAAACAAACCATTTTGCATTGGCATCGAAATATCTATTGTTCACTGCACAATTCCAATTTGGTACTCCTTCATTAATGACTCCTATGCTTTGAGTCCCGCTTGTTCCCGTAACTTCGGTTGCATTGGCACAGAAATCACCCAATGTGATTTTTCTTAGCCTACGATTGTACCAATCGGCCACATATAACGAATTGGGTGCAACAAACAATAATGCTGATGGAGTATTGTATCTTGCATACAGCGTTGTTCCGTTCGCAAATCCACTATCTGTTGCTCCTGAAATAGTCGTCACTTGTCCGCCAGAGATTTTACGAATGGTATGACCACTTCGATCTGCCACATACAAATTGGTCCCATCATATTCTATGCTTGAAGGCGAATTAAAAGAGGCCGTTAACAGCGGTCCATTATTACTTGATGCAGCCCCATTACCAGCGAAATGGCTAACGGTATTGGTTGTTAAATCAATTTTACGGATTTTATGGATAGCCGATTCTGCAACATAGAATTCTGTATTTGAAACTGCTTTTACATCCATGGGTTCCCAAAATTTTGCGACATCAAGAGTGCCATCAACATTCCCTGCATTATTGGCGATACCATAGTGAGCGATGTAAGTACCGGAGGTAGTTAACTTTCTGATTATTCGATTCATTCTATCCGCCACAATTAGTTCTCCATTGGGTAAAATATCGATCCCTTGAGGTTGATTAAATCGGACAGGTTGCCCACCTACCAAGAAACCTGAAAAACCATCTCCAGCTATCGTACTAACTACACCTGTTGGCGTAATTTTTCGTATCGTATGGCTTCTTCTATCGGTTACGTACAAATTATCATCTGCATCTGCAACGATATCGTAGGGTTCATAAAATCTAGCAGCAGTACCTGCTCCGTTTGCGGAACCCGGATACCCTAGTTCGCTTCCCGCAAAAACGGTTGAAACCCCACTAGGAGTAATTTTACGAATATTATTGGCTGAAAAGTCGACCACATAAATATTTCCTTGGGAGTCTTTAGTAATCCCAGATAAGGATTTATAGCTATTATTCAAACCCGCACCTGTGAGAATTTGATCCGTACCATTACCTGAAAAAGTGGCAACAGAATTAACTTGCCCTGACCCACTTATTGCACTGAATAAAATGATTAAAAACAGTAGAATTCTTTTCATTGTTTGTCTATTATATTAATTACATGCTTTAGTAATGCTTATCGACTTTTAAGTACGTATTTCATTATCCGGGCAAAATTAAAAGAAAACAAACTGTTGAATATCACCCTAAAAGGGTGATATTCAAAAATATACTACGTGTTATATTTGTTATTCACAAAAAACAAGAAAACTATGGAAACATTTTATGCCAATTCATTAAACAAAAATGCCTTACTAACGATAAAAGGCGGTAACACACCTCCAGACAATCCTAAACCACTTCAAGATGCTGGAGCAGAAGTAGAAGTAAAATAACTTTAAACCTAATGTAATAACTCCTTGCTATTCGTTTTGAAACTGCTTACAAGGAGTTTTTTTTAAAGTTGTCCTTTAAAAGTAATTATTGTTCCCGAACCCGTTTTGGATGCAATTGTCACTTCTGATTTAAGTTTGTTGGCTCTTTTTTGGAGGTTAAGCAATCCATTTTGTCTTTTAAGCTGTTCTTTGTCAAAACCAACACCGTTATCCTTGCATGCGATAATTAAAAACTGTTCTTCAAGCTTAAAAACAAGTTGCAATTGACTTGCATGGCTATACTTGTAAGCATTAGTCATTGCCTCTTTAAACAAAAGCAACAATTGGCGGTTCCAGAAGTGAGGCAATAAAAACTTGGCATCCTCTACTTCATTTTCCACAATGAACTTAATCCCGGAATATTGGTACAATTCTTCACCGAAATCTGTCAATGCAAATATCAATTCTTCTAACGTTCCGTTTTTACTATCAATTGCCCAAATAAAGTCTCGAATTCCCTGAAAAAGATCCTGACTATCTCTATTAATTCGTTCCACTACCGTGTAATTTTCCGAATCTTTAAGCTGTTCTACATGTAATAATTGATCGGACATCACACTTATACCTGCCAATTTATTTCCTAATTCATCATGAAAATCCTGAGCAATATTGTGACGCATTTCATTCAATTGATTTTCGAGGTGCAGATTGGATTCCAAAAGATTTTGTAACATTTGATTTCTTTCTCTTAATTTTTTAAACCTACGGTTTACCAAAAAGAAAAGAATTATGGAAAGAAGCAAAACAAAAGGAACCAACACATACCATCGGAGATACCAAACCGGTATTTTATCTACCGTTATTTTAGCGGAATAACTCCAGTCTGAAAAGTAATATTTTGCTCTAAACTGGAGGGAGAACTTTCCAGAAGAAAAATTGGAAAAATCAATGGTATTCCCTGTTAATTTTGCCCATTTATCCGTATTGAGCTGGTATTCCATGGTATATTCAGAATCGCTAAAATTGATTACCTCTGCAGTTATCGCAAAATTAGAATCAGGCTCTATCTTAATTGACTTTTTTACAATATTACTACCTGTATTCGAAGTAAGATTAATTGGCAGATGTTTCGTCTTTTTCAGCTGGTTCGAACTAAGCAGAGTAACCCCTTTATTACCCAAACAAAGTAATCTACCTTTTCCATTCAAAAAAATTCTCGAATAAAAACTAGAAGGTAACCCTTCTTTTTTGGTATAGCGATAAAACTGCCCCTCATGAAAACGAACCAAACCTTTTTGACTTCCAAACCAGACCGTTCCGGATCCATCGGAATCGACCATAAAAGCATTGAAACAATCGTTCTTATCGTTGACATACGGGTATTTGCGGAATTTACCTTTCGTGTAGATTGTCAACCCTTGAAGAGACAGAATCCAAACCTTATTTCCTCTTTGTTGCATTCCAATTATTTTCTCGGAAAGCAATCCGTCATTATCACTTATCCTTCTGATGTTTTCAAAATCTTCATTTAAAACAAAGATTCCCAAATTTGTGGCTACCCAATACTCTGCATTGATTTTGATTATATTAATAATATTTAGATTATCCTCTGGAGAATAGGGTAATTTTAAACTGACCTCTTTTCGTTTTTGTTTTTTACTGACGTACAAAATTTCATCACCATATATAAAATCAAAGTCACCAAATGCCTTTTTATACATTGGGTACTTATTTGTCAAATAGTAGGGACCCACTTTTTTAAAAATAGGATCTATTTTTTTAGTCGTAATCCCTAAGGTATCATTCGACAATTCCTTGAAACGCATGACACTCGAACATGCTATTTCATTAAAAAAACTATTTGATTTGTTGGAATAGACTATTTTATCTGTTGTAGCATAGAAGTTGAAATGGGGAGTAGCGATAAAATCGAAAAAAAAATTATTCTGAAGAAAATTCTTTTCAACCTGAACCTCAGGTTCTGTTACAGTAAACAGACCATTTCCATAAGTACTAATCCAAAGAATGCCCTCTCTAGACATTAAAATATCACTTACTGGCGCTTTAATACTTTTTCTATTCAGGAAAGTATAGTTGTTGGTTTTCTTATCAAAGAGTACGACTTCATGGCTTTTATCTACTTTATTTTCGGCTAAATACACTTCATACTTTTGATTTTCTACAAACTGTATAACCCGCAAATTCGGTAAGTTAAATGTTCGCTTTCGAATTACTCTTTGGTTATTGAACTCGACCAAGCCACTTGTGGTAACTGCCAAAAAATGATCTTCTTTTCGTTGCAAACCAACTATAACATAATCGTTAAGAAAAGGAAATGGATATTTCACTTTGTCGCTTCCATCGATTGCGATAATGTTAGTAAACTTTGGATTGTATTTATCTGGTAAACAAAAAAGCTGATTGTTGACTTTTGCGATTTGAATTAATTCAGAACCAATTTTATTTTTTCGTACGTATTCCGTAATTTTTTCGGCATTTCGAGGAGTAAACCATTTGTACTTTCCTTTAATATTAAAAAGATTCAGCACCTCGGATGTTGATTTCCCTTTTCCGTAAAAACGTAAACTACACTTGTTTTCAATCACAAAAATCTTATCCTTAAACTCAAGAATTTGATTCAGCTTTTGGTGTTTAAAGCTGCCATCACCAATAGGTGTAAATTTGTTTTTCTCAAAAAAATAAGCTCCTGCACCCCAGGTGGCAATGAGCTTTTTGTTTGCTGATTCCGATTCACTTACTCCAATTACAAAGCTACTTTCTAAACCTTGATTTTGTGTATAATTTAGGAGCCGTTTTCCATTAAATTTTACTAAACCGTTATCTGTACCTATCCAAACATATCCCTCTTTGTCTTGGATAATCTGATAGCATAGGTCATGGGGTAACCCATTCTCCGAATTATAATGAGTAATTTTAAATTGTGAAAAACAGCAATTATAAAAAAGAAAAATAAAAACTGACAGTATTCGCATTCCGCAAATCTATAAATTTTATTCGACCTTAAACATATCTCTAAACTGGTATAAAATTCGTTCGATAAGTCGCAAGTCTTCAGTTATGATTTCGGCAGAACCGCGCATTTCCTGTTGAAAAGGAATTTGCTTTTTATAGCTGGAAAGCATACCTTCCGGTAAAGCGACATCGACCATCACATTACCGTCTTTATCGGGTACTAATGAAATATTTTTAACTTCTCCTTTAAGAATTCCAAACTCTCTGTCCGGAAAATTATTCAGTCGAATATTCACTTTTTGACCGATAGTAATCTTACCCGAATTCAATGAAGGCGCTTTTACTTTCCCTACAAATCCACTTTTGGAAGACGGTACAATCGAAAAAACATTTTCTCCTGCATTGATGGTTTGATTTTCAATCCAAACCTGAGTAAAAGTTACCGTTCCTGGGATTGCAGATTCTATTACATACGCTAGTTCCCAATCTTTAATTGCTTTTTTCAACTGAAAAAAAGATTGCGAAAGATTACGGTCCAGGTTCACGGTCTCTTTCACATCGTTGATTGAGGTTCCTTTAGTAGCTCTATTGTTCTCAATTAGGGAAGAATTCAATTGTGAAATAGAAGTCAATAAATTTTTATAGTTTTTTTCCGCCTGAAAATAACTTAGTTTTTTTGTTTCGTACTCTTGGGCTGATATTACTCCTTTTTCGTGAAGCTTAGTATATCTGGATATATCATTGCGTTGTAATTGCAATTCCTGTTCATTGATTTCCTTCTGTTGATTTAACAAGGTCAATCGCTCTCTGATTTGTGCGTTTTCGGATTTTTGGGCGGAACCTTCTACCTGATACGGTTGCAAATTAGCATTCAAATTATTTGCTTGATAATCTTTTTGAAACACTGCAAATGCGTTTTCAATTTCACCCAATTGTGCTGTTTTGAAATCTGTGAACGGAAAATTAGCATTTTGGGCAATTTGAAACGATTCGACTGCTTTTTTCAAACGAAATACATCGCGGTAATCAGCTGAATTTTCAATCACTGCCAAAGGTGTATGTGCCTTTACATCATATTTATCTTTAATCAAAATAGTCTGGATCCTCCCAGAAGCTTTGGCAATAATTTTTTCGGGTGGAATATTGGTAGTAATAATCACCTCAGCTCCAACAATATCTGGGTATTTCAAAAACCAAGACACGGTAAAAAGCATTATAATGATACCAAAAATTAATACTGTACCCCATCGGATCATCCAATTAGGCACTTTGGTTAGTATATCTTGAACTTCTTCACTTCGCAATTCAAATGAAGTATCTAATTTTGTATCTTCCATAGTTTAGTTTCCTAATTGCAATTGATTTTTAACCAATTCAAAATAATTTCCTTTTTGTTCTACCAAAGCCGAATGACTTCCAATTTCGATGATTTTACCTTTATCTAAAACCACAATTTGGTCAGCATTCATTACAGTACTTAATCGGTGTGCAATTACTACCACTGTCTTATCTTTGAAAAACTGATCTAGTTTGTGCATGATTGCTTTTTCGTTATTGGCATCCAATGCGGAAGTTGCCTCATCAAAAAACAACATTTCTGGATTTTTATAAACCGCCCTAGCAATTAACAAACGTTGTTTTTGTCCGGTACTCATTCCGACACCTTCTTGACCAATTTTTGTATTATACCCCAACGGCAAACTAAAAATATAGTCTTTAATGTTAGCTACATCTGCAGCATAAGCCAAACGTTGTTTATCGACTACATCGACTCCAACGGCTATATTATTCGCAATAGTATCGTTAAAAATAAAGCCTTCTTGCATTACAGCACCAACATTATCGCGCCAAGCTTTTTGAGAAATATTTTTAAGCTGTGAATTTCCAACGGTAACATCCCCTTTTTCAGGCTCGTAAAACTTCAACAGCAATTTCATCAACGTAGTTTTACCACTTCCGCTAACACCTACAATTGCCGTTACTTTTTTGGCAGGTATTGTTAAATTGACGCCATCCAATACCGGGACATCTGATCCTAAATAGCGGTACGATACGTCTTTAATATGAATATCTTCATCTTTAGGTACTTCATGCATTTGAAATTCTTCCTGTTGCACCTCATCCTCTTTATCATGAATCTCAGAAAGGCGAGAAAGTGAAATTTTGGCATCCTGCATTTCTCTCACAAAACCGATCAATTGAGCAATTGGACCATCTAAGCTCCCTACAATTGAACTGATTGCCATCATCATACCTAACGTAATTTCTCCATCAATAACTAACTTGGCCGAAATAAAGACAATAAAAATGTTTTTAAGTTCATTAATAACTGAAGATCCGATAGATTGCGATTGTTCCAAAACCAATCCTTTCATCGAAACTCTGAACAATCTTGCCTGTACATATTCCCAGCTCCAACGCTTTTGTTTTTCGGCGTTATGCAATTTGATTTCCTGCATACCGTTAATCAATTCCATCACTTTACTTTGCTCCTGACTGATTTCAGAAAAACGCTTATAATCCAGTTCTTCTCTTCGTTTCAAAAACAGTGTAATCCATCCGAAATACAATACACTACCTCCAAAAAACACAAAAAATATCTGTAGATTATAATAAGCCAAAACGCCTCCCATTATAAACATGTTGATTACAGAGAAAACAACATTTAAGGAAGAAGTGGTCAAAATTCTTTCGATGCGTCTGTGGTCGTTGATACGTTGCATGATATCACCAGTCATTCGTACGTCAAAAAAAGAAATAGGAAGGTTCATCAGTTTAATAAAGAAATCCGATATCAAGGAAATGTTGATACGAGTAGATAGATGTAGTAAAATCCAACTACGAATCAATTCCAAACCAGTTCTTCCTGCAAACAGGAATAATTGTGCAAAAAGAATAAGATAGATGAATCCGATGTTTTGGTTTTGTATCCCCACATCGACGATACTCTGTGTTAAAAACGGAAATATTAATTGAAGTAAACTTCCCGCTAACAATCCAACACTTAACTGAATTAAAAACGATCGGTATCGTATTAAGTATTGGTATAAAATTCCAAAACCAATACTTTTTTTCTCTTCTTTTTCAAACTCGGTCTGATTGAATTTTGGAGTAGGCTCCATTAACAAAGCGATACCTTCTGTAGTTTTTTGGTCTGCGTTGTTTCCTATCCAGAACTTCAGGAAATCTTCCTGATTGTATGTTATCAGTCCAAAACCTGGATCAGAAATATAATATTTGCCTTTTTTAATTTCATACAGTACAACATAGTGCTCTTTATTCCAATGTAAAATACATGGTAATGGAGCGTCTTCAAGACTTTCGACATTTAATTTGACACCTAATGTTCTAAAACCAATTTTCTCGGCAGCATCGCTTAGAAAAAGTAGATTACTGCCTTCTCTTGTGGTTTCACTTAATTCACGTAATTGTTGTATGTTTAAGGTTTTTCCGTAATACTTCGAAACTATTTTTAAACAGGTAGGCCCACAATCTTTGGAATCTGCTTGTCTATATGTAGGAAATTTTTTCAATTTTTTAGTTTGTTTTGAGCAAAAATAGAGAAAACTGCCTAAAAAAATAGGCAGTTAAAAAGATTTTTAGTGTTTAACCAAGAAACACTTGCTTACATTACTATTATATTTATCAGCAAAATTTACACTTACCATCAGCACATGAGTATCTCATTTCACAAATCGGCTTGCATGATTTACCATCAATTACATTAGAATCAGCTAATTCAAGTCCTCCTGTGATTAATTTCAGCGATTTTTTACTCAGTAACTGTGTACCTTCTAAGTGTAAAATATTTCCCTACAAGGTACCAGTTTTATATAATTAGTAATATTAAGGTTGAAACGGTGCAGTACTTAGAAAATCACAAGTAGTTACACAACAAGAAACTGACCAACAAGTTCCTGCATAAGCACCATTACAATAACATGCAATTTGAGGAACTCTAGCACCACTAATGTCTTTTTGTTCATTTTTAGTGATTTCTTGAACTCCTTTTAGATTTAAAATGTTTTTTAACATAATTGATTTTTAATTAATTATCTAATGGACAAATGTGATCGTAGTTTACACAATCAACCTCATATCCTAAGCTTGCACAATAGCACAATCCGAAAGAACTTCCGCTTCCAGAAATCAACTTTTGTTCGGCATTGGTTAATTCCTTAACCTCTTCTAAATTTAAAAGATTCTTTAACATAAAAAGCGTTTTTAGTTGTTGATTAGCCTCTTGGTAAACACTTACAAAGTGCATAAGTACTATCTGGGTCTTGAATATAACATCCTTGATTTACAGGACATCCAGCGTTACCTACTCCTGTACAAACGATATTACTATCAGTACATATACCTGGTGGTCTTCCACCTTGAATAGTTTTTTGATCAGCATTTGTCAATTTTTGTGCTCCGTCTAAGTTTAAAATGTTTTTTAACATGGTAATTTTAATTTTGGTTATTGATTAATATCCCAATCATTTAGAGACAGTTGGGAAATCTGTCCATTCTCGGCCAAGAATATATTTCTGCGCTATTATTGCGCTATTTTAGTATAAAGCGATTCGAATTCTTCCTCGAAATCGTTCATGAAAAATGGCAATTCTGAAATCTCGTATTCCTCAGGAAAAAGTCTGGAATTGATAATTTTAACCGGTGTAAAATTCAATTCATTTTTCAAACACCAGTTGTACTGATTGTGAATTTCATTGTTCACCAGCATATCATGTGAATCATTATTCCATTTTTCTTTCCAGGCTTCCATTCCAATTTTATTAAGGTGCCAATCGATTAAAGCTTGATGTCCCTTATTTGAATCCATTGCGTTAATTTGCAATAGTTTTTCAACTACAAAACGGAAAGGATTTTGGTCATTTTCGGGGTTAACATTGAATAGTACATTTAAGTAAACACTCTCTGGATACTTTTTATACAATTGGTAAGCATCTTCAAAAGCCTTATGACAATGACCACAACTTGGACTCAGGAATAAAATAATATTGGTACTGAAGTTGGGTTTTCCGAATTGAATCCCTTTCAATTTAAGCAAATCAATTTCGGATGTTACTTCTTTTGTTAATGATTGAAAGACTTTGAAATTTCTTTTGAGTCTTTTCAGTTTTTTATTTTCTTGTGCAACTTTAGATTCTTTTTCTAGGAAAGGTCGAAGCAGCATCCAACTTGAAAAAATTAAAACAGTAGCAAATAAATAGGTTGGTATTCCAGAAATTATTTCGGTTAGTAATGTTGTTTTCGAAAGTGAGAAAAGGTTAAGACCTTGAAGAAAAACAACACCTGAAACTGCCAAACAAAGTAAGCACCACTTTTTGATTTTCGTCTTCTGTATCCAGACTGAATACACCAAAAATGGAATTGTAACCGTACTTAAAACGGATATGATTACAGCAGATGCATTGGGTTGAATCAATAATGCAAAAAAGTTTATTCCAAAAAACAAAAGAGGTAAATCGGTAAAACCAAGCCATTTGGTAATTTGGCTCTGATCCGACTTAATTACAGAATCACACGATGCTTCCGGTTTCATGTTACAGAATTTCGACACCATTTCGGTTTTAATACCTAGCTTTTCCTGCAGAATAAATACACTCAACACTAGTCCTAAAAGCGATGTAATCATTAAAAAAACCGAATTGACACCAAATCCGTTCAAAAACATGGAAATTGCAATCAACATCAGCACAGGTAGGCTATAGGAAAGCCATTTATAGTTGCGATGATTATTGGACAACTGTCTCTCTACATTAGGTTCGACAGCAATAATGATTTGATCCCAATCCAAAAGAAACTCGTCAATTGACATTATAGTTTTTTTCCCTTTTTCATCCTCCATAACAACCGACTCATTCTCTTTAAATAATAGAATAAGTTCTCTTTTGTATAATGTCAGGAAAACTTCAGGTAACCCTACAAACTGTTCCTTAGGTATTTTGATGGCAAGGTTATCAATTCCTAAAATAGTTAAAGAATCGGTTATCGCATATAAACTAGGATAATTAGGATGAGAAGAAAATAAGTCTTCAAAATTTTCAACAGCATTTGAATATCTGCTTTGAATTAAAAGTTTTTTTACTAAACGCATACCTTTATTTGTTAGTCTTTCAATTTTATTTTCGTTGAAAGTCTGGCAAATATTTAGCGCTTTTTAGAATAAAAAAAATGATGTCTCTTACAATTTGTAAATTATGGCACTTACAATTTACAAATTATCGCTAAGAAATAGCAACGCAATTATTTAATAATCAATGTATTACAAATAATTGCGTTTTGAAAACCGTTATCGTGCCGATTGCATTCGATTTCAATTTACATTTGAAGAATCAATTAAAACTATTTAAAAATTATGAGAAACCAAAAGTTAAATCTTGATGAATTCGCGGGAAGTGAATTACCAAAAGAAAAAAAACTAAAAGTAATTGGAGGAGATTTTTCCCCACCACCTCCACTAATAGATGAAGACGGTAATCCTGTTAACCCAACAACAGGAACTAATAACGGAGATATTAAACCAGGTGTTACAGAAATTAAAATTTTAGTTTTTGAACCTTAAACCAAATTAGATTCTAATCTTTTAATAAACTGAGCAGGGGTTACCCCTGTTCTTTTATTAAAGGATCTCGTAAAAGAAACTGCGTTCTTGAATCCGACACTCTCAGCAATAGCCTGTGTAGAATATTTCCTGTAGACAGGATTCGAAATCATTTCATTAATGGCATAATTAATTTTTAGCTCATTGGAGTATTCACTAAATGATTTACCAAATTTCTTATTGACCACATAAGATAAATAGGTCGTATTGGTTTTTATTTTTTTAGCTACACTTTGCTGAGTAAAATCCGGTTTCAGATAATATAGTTTTTTCTCCAAAACGATTAATTTTTCCAGAATCTCATTTTCTTTTTCTTCATCAAGATTAATAGATACCCCTTCTTTCTTTTCTTGACTATCGGTTAATTCTTCAAACGTGTCTTTTACTTCTGTAGAATTTATATTTAGCTGATCCAATTTGTATTTTTCGATAATTGCATTGACTTTTGCATTGACTTTCTTTCTATCTCTTTTGCTTTTAAAATAAAAGAACATTGCTATCAAAACAATCAAAAGTCCGGTAAAAAAATACCTCAACATAAGATCGTTTTTGTACTTTTTTTGAATTGCAAACATCTCCTTTTTTACTTCTTCATGATTAAGTTTTACATTCACTTCAGAAGTTTCATCATTTAATTTAAGTTCGTTGTTCTCGTAACTTTCTATATAAGCTTTAGAGTAGGCTCTCGCTTTTGAGGCGTTTCCATAACTGTTATAAATTTTAGCCAGGTAATAATTTGAATTAATAGATTGTTCTTTTTCTATTTTATTCAATTTGTAAATAGAATCCATTTTCAAGAAATAGACCAAAGATTCATCATACTTGTTTTGGGTAAAGCATAAATTACCCAAGTTGTATAAAGTGGTATAATATTCCTCGACCAAATTCCCATCCTCTTTCGTTAAAAACAAAACTTCCTCATAGTTTTTTTTAGCTCTAGGCATATCACGCTTTAGAAAATAAACATTACCCAGATTAAGTTTGGCATTAATCTTCGTCACCAAAAGGTTATTCGAATAATTCAAGGTTTTTTTATAGTAATATTCTGCTGAATCCAATAACTTTTTTTGGGATTTATTATTGGCATAATATTTTTCATAAAAAGTACCTAAATTTAAATTGATATTGCTTTTACTTCTTATAAATTGATCATGAGCATATAGGTACTCAATTTCGTCTGTAAAGGCATCCATTTCCCTTGAGGCTTTAATAGCCAACTTAAAATTACCTACTTCTGAGTTGATCAAAGCAATATTATTATTGAATTTAACTACCTGAATTAAGTCACCTGCTTTCTTCGAAATTTTTTTACCTTCTAAAAAAAGGCTTAATGCTTTACCAAAATTTAACCTTTTCCATTCGGAAAGTCCACCACAATTAAGTAGAAACGCTTGACTTTTAAGTCTCTCCTGCCCATTTGGAATTTGGATCAGTAAATTATTAGCTTCCGCATAATACTTTTTCGACTGTATACTATCTCTTTTTAACTGATACAAATAGGATTTTGCTGCAAGTGCAAAGACTTTATGAGTTGCATTTTGAGATTGTTCAATCCGATTGGCAAAAACAAAAGCGCTATCTACATTTGAATTTATAAATCGTTTAGTTTTATCCTGTAATTCTAGAAATTGTTTATCAGTCAGCATTTTCCTGTTCTGAGAAAACACTAACGAAGTAATCAAAAGAAAGGCACAAAAAATTGACTGTCGCATTTTTGGGGGATATTTTTAACAAAAATAATCTTTAAATGCATAAAGTCAAGTAAAATGAAAAACAGGTTATTTATTATGTTTAAAATCGTTATTCCAACTGCTATAAGTTTTAAAAAAAAGAGAGGAAATCTCCCCTCTTTTTCTAAAAATAATAAAGCAATCCCATTACTAAGTTGCCGCTAATTTTACCCTTTTTGAAATTTTAATAAGGAGGCGGAGGAATAATCGGACCACAAAAGTAAGCTTTACAAGTACCGTTGCTGTAGGTATAATTATAGCCTTCCAATTTGGTTGCCATACAATTTGCCAAGCTGGTTCCAGGCCATGTTTGGTACCTGCAGCCTGCCGGAATTCCATCGATGATTGCTTTTTGTTCTGAGGCAGACAATTCATGAACCCCTGTTAAGTTTACGATATTCTTTAACATAATCTCTCGATTAGTCATTACAATTCGTACCTGTTCCTAAAGCAGAACATTTACGTGTTGTTGGATTCCATACAGGCTGATGAATTGCAGAAAGCGACATACATTGTGATTGTGTTGAATTGAACACATAATAACCACATATTTGGCTTAAATCGGGAATCCATCCACCTTTAATTGACTTTTGCTCATTAGCTGTTAATTTAGCAACTCCTTCTAAGTTTAAAATGTTTTTTAACATGATTTTTATTGTTTTTTGGTTAAAAAAAATCCCCGAATATGATCAGGGATTACTATAATTCATTTTTATTATGGCTCTAATTGGATACGACATGGATTAGCACAAGCTAAGCTGTAGTATTTACATAAACCTGTCATTGGATCGATACAATCCTTTAGTCCACCGCTAATAGATTTTTGCTCATTTGATGATAATTTTTTAACACCTTCTAAGTTTAAAATGTTTTTTAACATAATTTAATGGTTTTAATGATTAGTAATTAAAATGGATTAATTTCTTCTGCAAAGTCCGTTGTCATCACAATAAGTTCCTACCGGACATTTCCAGCCATCAATACAAGCGTAACCTCCGTTAATGCTTTGCAACTCCTTTTTACTCAATTCTTGAGCATTGGATAAATTAGAAATGTGTTTTAACATGATTTAAGATGTTAAAGCCCGCAAGCAGAAATACAACACTGAACTGTCCCACAATCTTGTTTATACACTCCGTTGCAATAACACGGGAAGCTTGCATCAGCAATTTGCAATTCTTTTGAACCCGTGATAAATTTTTGCTCATTTACAGTTAGTTGCTGTACACCCTTAAGGTCTAAAATGCTTTTTAACATAATTATTAGTTTTTAGTTTGCTTATTCCCAATCATTTAGAGACATTTGGGATTTCTGTCTGTTGGTTCCTGGCCGAGAACCTATTTTTTATACACTACTTTGTGCTAATTTTTCATAATGCGATTGGAATTCATCCTCAAAATCATTCATAAAATATTTCAAATCTGAAATTTCATATTCATTAGGGAAAAGTTTTGAATTGACAATTTTAATTGGTGTATAGTTAAAATTATTCATAGTACACCACTGGTATTGGTTTAGCAAATCATTATTGACCAACATATCATTATTGTTAGCACCCCATTTCTGTTTCCATAATTCGATATCCAGATTGTTGATATGCCAATCTATGAGTGCTTCCTGAGCTTCCTGCGTATCGATTGTATTTCGAATCAACAAGCTTTCCACAATTGTCTTGTACGGATTTTCTTCGTTTTCAGGATTAATATTGAAGAGAACATTCAGGTAAACATCTTCTGGATGCAATTCATAGAGTTCATAGGCATCTTTAAAAGCCTTATGACAATGACCACAGCTTGGACTTACAAAAAGAGTAATGTTTGTGCTGAAATTCGGCTCGCCAAACTCGATTCCTTTTAATTTGTGCAATCCGATTTCCGAGGTTACTTCTTTCGTTAGCGATTGAAAAACCTTAAAATTTCTTTTAAATCTTTTCAATTCATGTACCTCTCTCGTAGCTTTATTCGCTTTTTCCAAAATAGGCTTTAACAACAACCATCCAGAAAACATAAAAACAAAAGAAAACAAATAGAAAGTTATTCCTTTCGCTAAATCATTTACCATTAAATCAGAATTGGAAGCGAAGAAAACACACCCTTGTAAAAGGATTACAGCAGACACCGCTAAACATAAAACACACCATTTTTTTATCTTTACTTGCTGAATCCATATTGCATAAATTAGGAAAGGAATTGACACCAAACTTAGTCCGGATACAATCCAAGCCGATTGAATCGGATTCATTAAAAGCGCCAATATATTGGTACTGAAAAACAATATTGGTAAATCCGCAAAACTTAACCACCTGGTGATATTTCCATTATCGGATTTAATTACTGAATCACAAGAAGCAACTGGGGTTAGGTTACAGAATTTCGACACCAATTCGGTCTTAATACCTAATTTTTCCTGCATAATCAGTATGCCTAACACCATTCCAACAATCGATACGGTCAATGATAAAATGGCAGCAACGGAATACTCGTTTAAAAACACAGAAGCCGAACACATTAATAAAAAAGGTACTACATATGTGATCCATTTATAATTTTTAGCATTGTGCTTATTTTCTTCAACATTGGGTTCTACCGCTACTATAATTTGACTCCATCCTGAAAGAAATTCATTGAACGATAATTTTTGCTTTTTCCCCTTTTCATTTTCTACTGTAACATATTCTTCATATTTAAGCAACAATACCAATTCATTATCGTAAAGTGTTAGAAAAATATATGGTAATTCCACAAATTGTTCTTTTGGTATTTTTATGGCTACATTGTCAATCCCCAAATGATTCAACGAATCAGTAATAGCAAATAAACTTGGATAATTAGGATGGGATGAAAATAAATCCTCAAATTCTTCAATCGAATTTGAGTATTTGTTTTGAATCAAAAGTTTCTTAACTAAATTCATAAATGAGGTACTTAATTTTCAATTTGTTTTTTAAAGAGAGTCCTACAAATATTCTACTATATGAGGGTAAAAAAAAAACAAAAACTAGATAATTTGTAAATTATACATTAACAATTTATACATTATTAATTCGAAAAAAAAGTTGTAATTATCTGATTATAAGAAGTTTATTTTAAATCAAATTCAACCACAGGATACGAAGAGCCCACATCTGGGATACGGTTTCGATAATGAGCTAAGTTTGTTCAAAACGATAAAACGATGAAAAATTTAAGCTCAAAATTGAACAATTTCAGACAACATGAATTAACAAAAAATCAATTAGCAAAGATTTCCGGTGGAGATACTACACCTCCAGGTCCGGATGATGAAACAGATCCGATTAAAGGTGCAACGACTTCAGGCACAACCAATGGTTCTGGAAAAATGATCATTATTACCCCTCCTCCAGTTGTCGTTGGAACAACCGAACCTATTGTTGTTATTGTACCATAAAAAATCAATCATTAAATCTTTTAGCAAACTGAGTTGGAGTTACACCCGTTCTTTTGCTAAAAGATTTTGTAAACGATATAGCGCTCTTAAAGCCAACGCTTTCGGCAATTGCCTGAGTAGAGTATTTTCGATAGAGTGAATTATTAATCATTTCACTGATGACATAATTAATCTTAAGTTCATTCGAATAATCACTGAACGTTTTTCCAAATCGTTTATTCACAATGTACGACAAATACGTCGTATTGGTTTTTATTTTCTTTGCTACATTAGGTAGCGTAAAATCTTTACTTAAAAAGAACTGTTTTTCCTCCAATTTTCTTAAATCATGTAATATCTTAAGTTCTTTTTCTTCATCAATATTGAGAACAAACTTATCCGATGGAATTTCAATCATATCCATTCGATCATTCTTTTCCTGACTAAATTCATCAATCAGTTTTTTGATTTTCTCTTCAGCGCTTTTCTTTTGCCTGATATTCACGACCAGCCAAGACAATATCGAAATGAAGATCAACAAAGCCAAACCAAATGCGCCCCTACTAATAATGAACGATTGGTAATTTTCTACCTTGATTCTGTTCATTTCCTTCTTAAAGCTTTCAAATCCAATTTTGGATTTCACTTCCAACATTTCCGAATTAAGTTGCGCTTCATACTTGCTCAAAGTATCCAAATAAACGGTCGAACATTTGTATGCCTGTTCCGATTTCCCGTTTGAATTGAATATTTTAGCTTGCCAATATTTCGAATTGATAAATTCACTCGAACGTACTGGGTGAACTGCGTATAACGAATCTACCTTTTTAAAACAAACCAACGCTTTTTCCTCTCTTTTGGTTTTATAATATAAATAACCAAGATTATAATAAATGATATAGCGTTCTTTAGGATGATTAGCTGTCAACTGCAGTAATTCATGGTACATTTTTTCGGCTTTCAAATCCAAACCTTTGATTTGGTATATCCCAGCCAAACTCAACTCCGAGTTCAGTTTATTCAAAAACAAATCATCTGAAAAACTAACCGCTTCCTTGAAGTAAAACTCCGCAGAATCCAAATAAATTCGTCGCTGTACTTTTCGATTGTACAAATTGAAATAATGGTTGGCAATATTAAAACTCGTATTACTCTTATTCAGATAAAATTGATCTTTATCAAACAAGTACCCATATTTTCGCAGAAGAAGATAGGTTTCTTTGGACGTTTTAATTGCCGAATCGAATTCTTTTACATCAGAATAAATTAGCGAAATATTATTATTGAACTTAACAATTTGTTCGATATCATTGATTTGATTCGAAAGCGCTTTCCCTTCGGAATAATATTTTAACGCTTTACCCAGATTATTTTTCTTCCATTCAATGAGTCCGGCATAATTTAATAGGTACGAATGCAACTGAATTTTTGATTTTGAATGGGGCAACTGATTCAGCAACTGAAATGCTTTTTTTAATGTTTTTTTTGATTCTACAGTGTCCCCTTTCAATTGAAAAAGGTACGATTTGATCCCGTAAGCAAAGGTTTTATGGGAAGTTTTTTCTGACAATTCAATTTTTTTTGCAAAATAAAATGAACTATCTATATTGGAGTTGATATTCAACCTGGCTCTATGCTGAAGCTCTGTAAATTCGGCATCTGACAAAAAATCTTTCTTTTGTGCAAGCAGAACTGACGATAAAAAAAGCGTAAAAAGCCAGAAATTAAACTTCATTTAAAAATTAATTTCCCCAAAAATAAACTTAATGAAGTTATAAACAAAGTCATTAATGAAAACTTAGAAAAATAATCGCTTTAAAAATTATAACAATCCGTAATTGATTTGTTAAAAATCTTTACTTACTTTTGTGCCCTGAATGAATATATTGCATGGCTTGCAATAATTTAATTGTGAAATGAGTATAATGTGAATTATGCGAATTACATCTGACTAATTAAAAACTATAAAAAAAACACAGATGAAACCAGATTTATTTCAATCTCCGGATTATTACCTGTTAGACGATTTATTAACAGATGAACATAAATTAGTACGTGATGCAGCACGTGCATGGGTGAAACGTGATGTTTCTCCTATCATTGAGGAATATGCTCAAAAAGCTGAATTCCCAAAACAATTGATCAAAGGATTAGCAGAAATTGGTGGTTTCGGACCTTACATCCCGGTAGAATATGGCGGTGCAGGTTTGGATCAAATTTCGTACGGATTAATCATGCAGGAAATCGAGCGTGGTGACTCTGGTGTTCGTTCTACATCTTCTGTTCAATCTTCATTGGTGATGTATCCAATCTGGAAATATGGAAATGAGGAACAACGCATGAAATATTTACCAAAATTAGCTTCAGGTGAATTCATCGGTTGTTTTGGTTTAACAGAACCAGATCACGGTTCTAATCCAGGTGGAATGGTAACTAACTTCAAAGATATGGGCGACCACTACCTATTGAATGGTGCTAAGATGTGGATTTCCAATGCTCCTTTTGCTGACATTGCTGTAGTTTGGGCTAAAAATGAAGAAGGAAGAATCCATGGTTTAATTGTAGAGCGTGGAATGGAAGGTTTCACAACTCCTGAAACACACAACAAATGGTCTTTACGTGCTTCTGCTACTGGAGAATTAATTTTTGACAACGTAAAAGTTCCGAAAGAAAACTTATTACCTAACAAATCTGGTTTAGGCGCTCCTCTTGGATGTTTAGACTCAGCTCGTTACGGTATTGCTTGGGGTGCTATTGGTGCCGCTATGGACTGTTACGATACGGCTTTACGTTATTCAAAAGAAAGAATTCAATTTGACAAACCAATTGGTGCCACTCAATTACAACAAAAAAAATTAGCCGAAATGATCACTGAAATCACCAAAGCACAATTATTAACTTGGAGATTGGGTGTATTGAGAAACGAAGGAAGAGCAACTTCTGCACAAATCTCGATGGCTAAAAGAAACAACGTTAACATGGCTGTTGAAATCGCTCGCGAGGCACGCCAAATGTTAGGCGGAATGGGTATCACAGGTGAATATTCAATCATGAGACATATGATGAACTTAGAATCTGTTATTACTTACGAAGGAACTCACGACATCCACTTATTAATTACAGGTATGGATGTAACTGGTTTCTCTGCTTTCAAATAATAGTTTCAAAACCAATGCATAAAGAGCCTTTTTAAGGCTCTTTTTTTGTTTTAGGCCTGTGCATAAAAAAACACTAGAAGAACAAACTCCATAAATTTTCTAATTTCTTAGTTCTGCGCAAATCGACACAACATAAAGCTACCGTACAAATGTTGACTAACAATTTCGAATAAAATAGTATCCTAATACAGCCAAAATACCGCAATTTATAACAACATAAACAAAATCAATATGAAAAGCTTCGCTATTACAGGAAGCTTTTTTATTTTTGTAGCGAGAAAAACAAAAACCAATACCTACTGTTTTTCGTATATCATTTAAAATTTGCCCCATGAATATAGCCGCTGTAAATCAATCCATTGAACAACAAAAACAACAATTGTTGCACCATTCGTTGTACTCAAAAATAAAATCCATAGAAGACTTGCATTTCTTCTTGGAAAGCCATGTTTATGCCGTTTGGGATTTCATGTCACTTTTAAAAGCTTTACAGCAAAAGCTAACCTGCACGACTACTCCATGGTTTGCTACCGAAAACACCGAAACACGCTATTTAATCAACGAAATAGTGTTGGCAGAAGAATCGGATTTGACTATAGACGGCAAAAGACAAAGCCATTTCGAAATGTATCTTGAAGCAATGAAGGATTGTGGCGCGCCAACCTATGAAATCGAAGCGTTTTTGGAACATGTTCTGGAAACTAAAAATATATTTATTTCCATCAGAAATAGCAACCTACATCCTAATGTAAAAGCTTTTCTGGATTTTACGTTCCGAGTGATTGAAGAAGGGAAATCGCATAAAATTGCAGCCGCTTTTACCTTCGGAAGAGAAGATCTAATTCCAAATATGTTCACCGAAATCTTGCACAACTTCAGAACCAACTTCCCTGAAACCGATTTGTCCAAACTGATTTACTATTTCGAAAGACACATCGAATTGGACGCTGATGAACACGGACCGATGGCCATGCAGATGATTACCGAATTATGTGGTAACGATGCTCAAAAATGGAACGAAGTGGAAGAAGTTTCTATTGCCGCACTTGAAAAAAGAATCGGCTTATGGAATGCTATCGAAGAAGCCATTAATAAAAAAGAGGTATCTTTAGCATAAATTTTCCCTATGCTTTCATCGCAAGACAGATTAGATAGAGCCTATAAAAATGCCAAACGCATTTGGTTCAATAGCGACTCGAAGTTTATTCTGTTTAGTGACTGTCACCGTGGTGATGCGAGTTTTGCCGATGATTTTGCTAACAATCGCAACATCTACTATCACGCACTAACACATTATTACAATCATCATTTTACGTATATTGAATTAGGTGATGGTGATGAATTGTGGGAAAATTTATTTTTCAAAGACATCTTTGAGGCCAACAAAAATGTTTACCTACTCTTACAACGTTTTTTTAATGAAAACCGTTTGCACATGATTTTTGGAAATCATGATTTTGTGTTCCGAAATCCTAACGTAGTAAAACGCAATTTGTTCGACTATTTTGAACCGAAAACAGGAAAGAAACTACCACTTTTCCCCAATATCAAATACGAAGAAGCCATTGTCCTACAACATTGCGAAACCCAACAGGAATTATTTTTAACTCATGGACATCAGGCCGATTTTATGAATTATGTTGGATGGAAAATCAATCGATTTCTGGTTCGCGTTTTATGGAAACCTTTACAAGTTTGGGGAATCAAAGATCCTACAAGTCCTGCAAAAAACTACGTCGAACTCATTAAAGTAGAACGCCGTATCAAAAAATGGATCGCCAACAATCATAACAAAATTACCCTAACCGGCCATACCCACCGCCCTCGATTCCCAAAACCGGAGGACAACGCCCTGCATTATTTTAACGACGGAAGTTGCGTGCATCCCCGAAGCATAACCGGCATTGAAATCGAAAACAATAATATTGCGTTAATCAAATGGTTCATTGACACCAAAGAAGACGGCACTTTACAAATCAAAAAGGAATACTTAGAAGGTCCTGAAAAACTGGAAAATTACAGATAAGCCAAAATTTTAACGACTGTATACATCTTCCGACACGGCATATTGATTAATTTTACAACATGTATGCTTTAGTGGATTGCAATAATTTTTACGCGTCTTGTGAACGTGTTTTTCAACCCAAATTAATGGGCAAACCCATTGTGGTTTTATCCAACAACGACGGATGTATCATTTCCCGAAGCGATGAAGCCAAAGCACTAGGTATTCCTATGGGAGCACCCGAATTTAAAGTCCGCGAACTGCTAAAAGAGAAAAACATCACTGTTTTCTCATCCAACTACCCGCTCTATGGCGATTTAAGTAGCCGAGTTATGCAAATTTTAGGGCAATTCACGCCCAATATAGAAATTTACAGTATTGACGAAGCGTTTATGAACTTTGACGGCATGAACATTGTTGATTACCATACTTACGGATTACAGATAAAATCAAGAATCCAGCAATGGTTGGGCATACCTGTTTCGATTGGCTTTGCAGAAACCAAAGCATTATCCAAAGTGGCCAATAAAATTGCGCGCAAATTCCCGGAACGAACCAAAGGCTCCTACATCATCAATACAGAAGAAAGTCGCATCAAAGCATTAAAATGGACTAAAGTTAAAGACGTTTGGGGAATCGGATATCGCACAACAAAGAAAGCACAGCTTCGCAATATCAAAACCGCTTATGATTTTACGTTACCCGAACACGAAGGCTGGATTCGAAAAGAAATGGGCGTTATTGGGCTTCGCTTGAAACAAGAACTCGAAGGCAAGTCGGTTTTACCATTAGAACCCGTTTCGGAACAGAAAAAAAGCATTGCGGTTACTCGAAGTTTTCCAAAACAAATTGCCGATTTTGATTTACTCAAAGAGCGTGTATCGACCTTTGCAACAGTCTGTGCCGAAAAATTACGCAAACAGAAATCCTGTTGCCACACCATCATTGTCATGTTAGTGATTGACAAACATAAATATCCTTCGGACAAGTATTATTTTAACCAAGCGGTAACCTTACCATTTGCAACGAATTCGACATTAACAATTGCCAACGCAGCTATTGCCTTGTTACAACAAATGCTCGGTGGAAACAAAAGCATCCCTTTCAAAAAAGCCGGCGTAATAGTAACCAGTCTAATACCCGAAGACAGCAAACAATTCCATATGTTTGAAGATGAAAATCCGAAACATTTACAATTGATGGAAACCATCGACCATCTCAATGCGAAAATTGGCGGGCGTAAAATCAAATTAGGCAATCAGAACCTTGAAAAGACATGGGATATGAATCAAAACCATTTGTCCCAACGTTACACCACCAATTTTAAAGAAATTCTTGAAATCCAATGCCAATAAACAATTCCAACAAACTGACTTTTTTTACTCCTGATTTCGACAGCAACCAGCAGGTTCCTTATGAATCGGGCGGAGTTTCGGCAGGATTTCCTTCGCCTGCGGCAGACTTTGCCGAAACCAACATCGACTTAAACAAAGAGTTATCCAAAAACCAATTGGCCACTTTTTACATCAAAGTCAATGGAAACTCGATGATTGATGCCGGAATCAACGACAAAGATATTTTAGTCGTGGACCGGAGCATCGAACCGAAAGACAATAAAATAGCGGTGTGCCTGGTAGATGGAGAGTTTACCGTCAAACGCATCAAACTCGAAAAAGACTGCCTGTATTTACTTCCCGAAAACAAAGACTACCAACCTATAAAACTTACAGCAGAAAACCAAATTAGCATCTGGGGCATCGTAACGTATGTGATTAAGGCGGTTTGATTGCTGACTCCTTAGACTTCTTAGATCTTTAGACTATTAGATTTTCAGATTGTTCGATTGTTCGATTGTTCGATTGTACAACTGCGGAAAATTTTGTAGCAAATCCATTTTCAAAAACGAAATTGCCACAAAATAAAACCCCAATAACACAATCGCCAATTAAATTAAAAGAATGACTAAATGCATTTTAGTCAAAGGCATAAAAAAACCACAACTTCTTACGGTTGTGGTTTGTACTATTTACAATTATTATAAACTTTAATGATTATTGACAAGGCATTTCAATCATATAAGATCATTTTTTTTAAAATAGTTATTTTGTCACCTTCAACATAAATCAAAAATTGCCAATAAATCGAATCTGGAATAAAAAAAACTGATTTATCGAGATTAGCATTATTATTCCCAGAATACAAATAAGCATCAAAATTTAAATGTCTTATTTTTTTGCTGTATTGCTTTGGCTTATATTCATCCAAGACCACATCAACTATGTAGTAGTTTTCACTTAATTTCTTAAACTTAAAATGGAATTTATCTTCTTTATGACCGCGTTTGGTAATCTTGTCATTTTTTAAAATCTTACCAATTATTTCTTTTGCATAATTTTCAAATACATTATCTGATGCAAATAATGATTTTGCTGATTTAAAAGAAATCAGAGTGAACATTAGAAATAATATTACTATGTTTTTTTTCATATATCTTATTTTTTCTTTTCAGTCATTTGTTGAAAAGTTCTGATAGCACAGGTTTACAACCCGTGCACATCCCATCACAAATCTAATTCCAAAACTTTTAACACAATTTGGTTGTTAATAAAAAAACCACAACTGTAAAAAGCTGTGATTTTGTTTTCCTCTCTTTGCGGGCACGATTACACCTGGGCATAGCGAACTGACGAAATAAATCCGCGCTATCGGGTTATATCAAAAATAATAAATCAGAATTCTTTTCTAATAAAAAAGCTACAACATTTCTGCTATAGCTTTTTGTTTGTATATTTCTCCAAGACAGGAAATCGAAGATTCGACGTAATCAGACTTAGCGGAGCTTGGTTTTACAGCTAAAATAAAAATTTAAAAGTTTACATTTTTATAATATATTAATGTGCAAACGACCCCATCGGCTGCTTAATAGCTCCTTCCGACAATATAAATATCAAAGCTGCTTTTACTGTCTTCGAAGGAGTATAATATACATCACTACCTACTTTGGTATTTACTCCAACTTCTGAATGTATACCAAGTCCTTTTGACCCAATACTAATACCTGTTGCATAAGCACTTCCACCTACACCTGCAGCATTCATAAATTTTAGTTCTGTATTAGCACTGGAATATGTTATTCCTGCATTTGGTCCTAAATTCAAGCTGTATTCAATATCTTCAAGGTATCCTTCACTATCGTATTTCGCGTTAATATCAAATAATTTTTGAGTACCGGTAACTTGCTCTGCAAAATTTGTAACATCAACCCTTCCAAGACCAAAAGGAGAAAAAGCAATCTCACTTTCACCAATGTTATTAGTTTGAGTAAGTGATCTATAATCCGACCATTTAAAATCAAAAAAATTACTTTTACTACTAACACCAGATACAGCTACAGCCTCCGTGTAATTCTTACCAGCTTCCCAAGTAAATTCTCCGGTTGAATAACTATAAGAAGTAATACTCCCATACAAACTAGATCCATAACCCACTCCCGGGTAATTATATTCAGCACCTAACCATTCAAAACCATCTAATTTACCAGTCATATCTAACCACATTACTTCTCCGGTTGGTTTTCCATTTGCATCTAAACGTCTATAAAAATCACTTGTATGACCCCCATCAGGATCAATAAGGCTGATTGGATTATTTCCCATTCCTAAGTAAGGCGAAAAGAACTCTCCTTTTGGATCCGGATTCAACCAACGACCAATACGTCCATCCCATAGACGAAGTTGGAAAGCTTCCATACCGGTTTCGCCGTCCAGTTCCTGACCTTGGTAAGCATAACGGTACACTCCGCTAACGTTGTCCTTTGACGGTAATTTTTCCCCAAAAGGATAGTAATCGGCGGTAAAAATTGCTACTATCGGGCTTCCTACCGGTTTTTTCACAATCGCCCTTACATTTCCTAAATGATCAGTTATCTGATAGTTCATATAATCTGTACCTGCAGTTGTCGATCTTGTATACACTCCTAAACGCGATAAACCATAAATAGGCATTTCATTTTGAACGATTGGGTTTGCTCCCACTTTGGTATAAACCGCCATAGTATTACCACTGAAATCCAATGCGTAATAGGTGGTACTTTGTAAAGTACCCGCCAATGAGTAACTTTCCTTTTTAACTCTTTGTCCACGTTCGTTGTAAAAGAATTTAACTTTGGTTTGGCCACTTTGTTTAACTTCAGTGATCAGACCCTGTGTATTGTATAGGTAATCTATGTTCTCACTGTTGTTTTTTATTAATTGACCTACACTGTTGTACACATAATTACCCGGACTTTGCATATCAATGTCGTAGTTTACTCCCGGGTTCACACCATCAGTAACATGATTTAATTGGTTATTGTTATTATACTTATAAGCCAAATCATCGATAACAGTTCCCGCTTCGTTTGTACGCTGCAGTTTTTCAATGTTACCATTGGCGTCATAAGTCAGATTTTTTTCTGCAAATTTATTGTTCGGTGTAATCGCACCAGCGGTATTAAAACTTCCATACGTGGCACTTTCCATCCAACCGTTGCGGTTATAATTATACATGTAAGCTGCTTTGTCAACGGTTCCTGTCAAATTATTATTGCCCCAGCGTGCCGCTTTAATGTTACCGGTAAAATCCTGATTAGGACCCGTTATTGTTGGTGAAGATGCAATATTTGTATTGGCTCTCTGATAATCACCGTTGTGGTAATCCAAGATCAGACCAAAAACATCATTTGGATCATGTCCCGGGTCATCTGCCTGTGTCAGGTTGGGATGGTTAATACTTTTCAACTGGCCTCCTAGGGTATAAACATAATCGATTCCCTGTGCTCCCTGTGCAATATTCGTACGCTTTAACGCTCCAGTTGCATAATAACTGTACTCGGCATGGGTGACAGGCGCATCTGTTCCTTTGACTGTTTCCACCTTAATCAAAGCATTGTCGATGGTATTATAGGTATAAAGATGCATAAATTTTTCTCCCACCACATCCTTCTGGAAGATTACCTTGATTGGATTCCCTTTGTAATCATATTCATAATGAATGGTTTTGGTTCCTAGTCCGTCATTGTACTGCACCAACCATACAACACGTCCGTAAACATCATAATTGTACCAGGTTATGGCATTAAACAACGAACCTGATTTACTATAAGTCACCGCTACATTACCCGCCAGGTTTTCCTGTTTGTACGTTGATCCCACTAGCGTACCTAACTGCAAACTTGTAGGTATTTGATCTCCAGAGGTAATAGAGACATCGTAATTCAATGGATGATCATAAATTGTAAATATCTGCTCTGATTTTGAAAAGCCTATCACTAATGGTCCGTCTGTATCTGCTGAGGCTGCCGCCCAAATACCAAAGTTTCCTTTTATGATACCACTTTCAACAGGGCGTGCATACTCATCGTAATTCGTATAGGATACTTTTGAATCTGTTTGAAGGGCATTTTGTGAGTAGCGTATTTGCCCGTCACTACGATACGCAAATTTCGAAACTCCTTCATCCGGACTGCTTATTTCTTTGATTTGTCCCTGATTATTGTAGCTATACGTTGTAATATATGATATGGCTGCAGGTTGCATATGAAGTGGCACATCTTTTATGACCATATTAAACTCATATCCTTTTGGCTGCACCTTTTTAATTAATTGTCCTGTTTCGGTATATATGTTCAAGGTATAGTGATAATAGTTTACACTATAAGAAACTCCTAAAGCTCCTGCGTCATAAGTAATTGCTCCTCCACTTGGCGTTTGGTCGATATATATTTTAGGATCTGTAGTAGGAATAACATTAGATTCTATACGATATCCTTCTCCTGAAGGCAGACTGGAAGGAGTTGGAACAATTTGCATACCTGTCTTTAAGTTGAAAACTTTGTAATCGGAAACATTTCCAAGGAGTACTCCCGGAGGTGCATTCACAGGAATATGTACATCTATAAAACCTTGTGTACCAATAAGTGAATACACAGGGTAATTATTACTTTCTCCCGATCGAGCCGCTGCTAAGACTTTACCTTCCCCATCAGTAAAAACAACATTTTCCACACCGTTAGCATCTACACTTACCGATTTAAAAAATTTTGTTATGACTTCTTCCTTTCCACCAGTTATTGCCCCATTATAATAATTATAACCAAAAGCATAATACATTTCCTGAGCGGCTGGTACCGTATAACTGTACCCAGTTTTCCATTTTGGCTGACCTGAACCATCATCAATTTTGTTACCCCCTACTATATTGATCACATTCCCAGGATTCAGATCATCATCATAATTAATCTCAGAATAGGGTTGTTCAGCTGTAGCTTGATAGGCCTCAAGCATATTGTTGTTACTATAGAAAGGTTCCAAATATTGTGAACGTATTGCACTATCCGATAAATATTTTACATTATTAAGCCCCTTACAGGTAGTTGTTGGAAAAGATTGCTTCCAATTACGTCCAAAATTATCATAAACCGTTTCACTTCCCCAAGTCAGGTTGTTTTGAAAATCCTTGTTTATTGAAACATGGGGTTTACCCAAATCATCAAAGTAGGTCTTGGATTGCCCTATAACTGATCCTGTCTTAATATCATAGACAACGCTTTCGGTCTGATTGTCATCATTAGGAGTATAAGTTGCGGTCATGTAAGGATCAATGGGTGCTAATGTAACACTCACCTGAGGTGAAGAAGCAGGTGATGCAGTAGCTATTGCAAACTGAAATGATTTATTAGCATAATATCCTTCTACGTTTGAACGGTAAATAGCCTGTTTGAATTCGTCATGTTGTTCTTTGATAGGATCCCCGTTACCATCAACTACTACAATGCCATTCAAATCCAATTGATTCACTAAACCGATTGGCCCGTTAAAAATATGTCCATCACCATTATCGATATTTATCGAAGATATTTTTGTTAAGTCAGTAGTTTGCGGGCCAACTGACAAGCCACCGTCTATTTGTGAATATACTACCTGATCGACCACTGTTCCAGTTGGTGCTACTAAAGTAACTTTATCACCTTCATTACACAACACCATTCGGTCCTGTATGATAATATCATTAACAGTAAAATTAGGCAAACTGTTTAATTCAGGAAACATCTCTATGAATTTAGCAGTCATCCCGATATAACTCGATGCCCCTTGATCGAGATAACCCTGAACCGGAAGTGGCATCCTGAAAGCATAAAACCCACTATAGATAATTAACTTATACCCTCCAGGTGCAATAATCATATCTGAATTATTAAAATTCTGGTGTAAAGTAAATTGTGTATGATTATCTTTAATGACCCAACCTGTTAAATCAATCGGGGTATTCGATGAATTGTATAATTCAA
This sequence comes from Flavobacterium sp. GCM10023249, assembly GCF_042653365.1. NCBI lineage: Bacteria > Pseudomonadati > Bacteroidota > Flavobacteriia > Flavobacteriales > Flavobacteriaceae > Flavobacterium > Flavobacterium sp. GCM10023249. Next base: position 44,759 of record NZ_JBHSHZ010000003.1, on the reverse strand, counting down.
TATATTCACCATAATGATGGTACCTTCCTTCAATGTTTTCAGAATATCGAGTATCAAAATAAATTTCTGAAATAACCACTTTACCAAATTCCTCACATGATGTACCACTCGAAACAGAACTTGTTAATACTGTTTTCGCTTCAAACTCTATACCTGTTGTTGAATTGGCTTCAAAACCTTGCTTCAAAAATACAGAATTAGGGTCCTGCACCGATCGGGAAATTCTGACCGGGGTATTTAAAATTGTCTGGGAAGTTGCCGTGAAACTTACCAATACTAATGCAAAGGTGATTAACTTGTTTAATTTATCTATCATACTCAGATGAAAACTTTATGCAGTCTTTCAAAAAAGACACAAATGATGACTATTCTTTATCGTTGATATCTTCCCTGTATTTTTAAAACAGGCTTATTTTTGTTTTTCTTCCAATTTTGCTTCTAACTCTTTGATACGCTTGTTCTGATCGATAACGTACAAGGTTAATTCTTCAATTTTCTGTAACAGCTTAATCTGGAACTCCCCTACATCTACTCCTTCTTTTTCCATTTCTTTAGCAGAAGCGATTTCAGGTAAATGTTTTTTTGCTTTAATATGTTTTTCAACTTCCTCCAATTTCGGAAGACCATAATCTTCTTCAAAAACGAAATCGGCGGTTGGAGTTGCTGTAACTTTAACTATTTTGGCTTCTATTTTCGCATTTACTACCATATTGTCACTAAATGACGATTTCCCTCGTACATCTAATTTAGCCTGTGGTGCATTTGTTCCAACTCCAATATCGCCATTTCCAGCAATCCTGAATCGTTCCGAAATACTCGCCCCATCATTTGTATAAAATCGAACCGAATTATTAGCAATACTTGTCCTAGGTGAAACAATTAAATCTCCAGCTAATCCCATTGAGGAATCACCCCAAGCAATTTGCCCTGGGATTTGTGAACTAACTCCCGATATTCTATTTGAAAAAAGTATTCCGGCACCTGTGTTATCACCTACATGCAAGAGCCCAAGAGGTGATTCTGTACCAATACCGATGTTACCGCTGTTCTTTACGACTAACTTTGGAGATTGAAAATCCCCTTTAGAAACCATCCATTTGTCATCATTATAATTTCCAAAAAACCAGTTATCGGTTCCATTATTGAGTTTACTTTGAATACCTTGTATGTATCCTCCATCTGGTCTATCTCTCTTTAAAGTTAATACTGGAGAATAATCCTGAACGGTTGGTTTGATCATCTGGACTCCACCTACACCGGGACTGAAAGCCGGTAATACACTACATACAATCCACCACTGCGTTCCGGTACTTTTATAGATATCAAATTGCTCCTGACTTGTAACTACTGAACTATATGCCGTAAAGTTTGTGGTATCAAACCCCTGATTAAAGTAATTCCCTTTTATGGCACATTGTGCATGCCAGGAAGGATTGATCTGATTGGTTGCATTTTGCTCAAGAGTGTTTGTGCCATCCCATGGAATAACCATAACACTAAAATCAATGCCTGGATTTTTAGCTGCAATAATTGCATAACCGGTAGCTCTTGCATTTTGTTTCTGTATATCCGATACTGTTTGCGAATTTGCGTAAAAGCCCAAAAAAACACTAATTATTACTATTATCTTTTTCATCTTTATTTTTATATTTTCCTTTTTGTAACAAATTTATCCGAAGGATTAAACTGTCTGATTTCCCTTAAAATACGTGAAGACTCCTCGGTTTCCCCCAATTCATTGTGAATTTCGTAGAGTAAATGGTACAACGGCTTTTTCTGGTTGAAACCCTCTTTTTCTTTTCTTGAAGCCAATTGGTAAACTTTACTCAATGAAGGATCCTGATTCACTATTTTATGAATCCCGATGTTCAACACCTCTTTTGCTTTTTGGATTTGGCCGGCCGATTTTAAAGCCGAAGCATAGCGGTACAACAGCATATTGACTAAACATACAGAATTGTTTTCAAATTGGTTTATCAAAGCTTCCAACATCGTTATGGCATCTGCTGATTTACCCTGAAGAATATAAATCTTGGTCAGTTTATCAATTACTTCTACTGTTGTTTTTTCAGTCAGGCTGAAGTTGGACAGTACTAGACCGCAAATCGAAATGGCATTACTTAGGGCTTCAGGATTTGTTTGTCCTTTTTCATGCGCTGTTTCAATTGCATCCACCACACCTAAGTAAGCGTAAACTGAATCTTTCTTTTGCGCAAACTTTTGTCTTTGGCTTATCAAGTCAAAATAGTTTCCATTTGCATATAACGCTCTTTTCAGATGAAACAAAGACAATGAGTCGGTTGGATCCAGATCAAATATTTGCTGCGATCTCTTTAATACAGCTATCTTATTCGTTTTGTCTTTTTCATTTAATAACCGTAGTAACTTTTTCTTTTGTTTGGTGATATGAAATTGTTGTTGTTGTTTTTCTCTTCCAACAAACAAAACAGTTCTTGGTTTAGCGTCTATCTTTTTAACCATTCCTTCCAGATCCTGATTGGATTTGGCCAATAGTTCTTTTTTAATCTTCTTACGATTTTGCGTCTTACGTTCAATGATAAGTTTTTTCGACTCTTTTGCAGACATTTTTACTGCAGCTCCTCTTTTTTGCTTTGATTTTTCTAATCCGGAAAGACCTTCCTGCAAATACTTTTTATTCCCTTCCAGAGCAATTCCTTTTTTCCAAAGTTTTTCCGCTTCCTCAAGTAATGATTGGGATATCTTGTGGTTCTTTTTGTACTCCTTTGCTTGTTTTTTATTGCCTTTTTCCAAACGCACTAAAGCTTTAGCCAAGCGATCACAGAATACCGCCTTAGCTACGTTTTTCTTCATCCCGGCTTTAAAAAGTTCTACGCTTGCTAAATGATTACATCGTACACCATATACATTACTAAGTGAATCGTAAAACTGTATATAAGCAGGCGCCAGCTTAACACACTGTAAGTAAAGCTCTTCTGCTTTTGCAAATTCTTTTTTATAAAAATGCTCTTTTGCATTTTTAGCGATTAGTTGTGCCTTTTGCAAATCATTAGCTCCCTCAGGAATATTCAGGTTGAATAATCCATTTACGGCTTCTACCTGATGTACAGGTAAAACCGTCGCTAAAAATCCTAATGATGTTAATTTAATAAAATCTTTCCTTGTGAAGTGACTCATATAAGATTTAAAGATAAAGGAAAGAAAAGGAGAAGAGCTGTATATTTAAAAACAACCACAACAACATCCACTGTTACGCTTCACCATTCGGTTTGAAATCTCCTCCTTACGCTTCCAAAATTACTATTTCTTTTTATTTTTCAAAAACTATTTTACGTTTTATAAATATTTATATTTCATTTTATTTTCTTTGGTTAACTTAAAGCCACCCGTTAACATGTTTGCTGGATCATCGAACACTTCCATGTACGTTTTAACCAGGCGTCCTGCTGCATCGTATTCAAAGCGTGTTGCCAAACCATTGTTCCCTACTATATGGGACAGTTCATCCCACTGGTTATAAACATAACCTGCAATACTGGTAGCCAAAGGACGTAACATTACATCATCGTAAACTACCGTTGCACTAGACGCGGAAAGTAAATGAACTTTAATGTCAGCTACAGTAAGATCAAGATAATGTGTTTTTAAAATCCAATCACCTGCCTGTTTGGTCTCTCCGTTAAAATTATACGTTACCCCATCATAATTTATACGGGCTTCCTGTGCATTATTCTTATGAACCCAAACATTCAATTTATACTTACCCGCTTTATGCTGGTTCGCTTTTAAATATATAGTAAGCGCTGTTGCATCAGTTACACTCGCGCTGTATGACCCTGTGTGTGCCAAAACATTGGAACGCAAAGCTCCATTTGACTTGATTCCCGGGTCCAGCCACTGACTTCCGCTTTTCAAATTCTCCATACCGGAATAAAACAACTCATTGTACTTGGCATTACCTACAGTAGTGATTTTTGTATCGTTGTCACCCATTTTTGTTGCCGCATGGTTCTTGTTGATATCTTTCGCTTCTAACATCATAGAGTAATGATCATATTTGGTAACTTCTGATATTTGTTTCCATTTGGAAGACTGCGAGCCTACTCCAACTGTCCAATCAAAACCATCATCGGTAGCGCTATCAAAGTGCTGAAAAATCCCCCTGTCTCTTACACCATTCCAAACAAAAGTTTTGTGTTTACGCCATACTTTTTCTTTGTCTAACGTTGGCGTGTTTAAATTGCCCTCGATATCCTGATACGTCCATTCGTTGTTCCATGTCGTGATACCCACACCCGTTTCTTTCCAGGGTTTACTTGCATCTGCCGGATCATAAATATAAGAATACTCAGCAGCCTTTTGAGACAACATATTGCGATTATTAGGATTATCGACCTTGGATCTCATTGGACTATACTTCGAATATGCAGGAACAAACCTTTTCTTAAACACCTTTCCATCACTTGCCATTATTCTGGTTTCTGCCACTTCTCCTGTCAAGAAATCATATTTATCATAATAAACTGTATTAGTCGATCCAGGTAATGTCGTTGTAGAAGAAACTAGTCTACTCGGAAACTTTACTTTACTGATTGATGAAAACAGATACATTGGTCTCACTCGAACATATGAATATTGACCAGATACTAATTGATCTGTATCTTCCCGTATAATAGTTTTAAAAGTCTCTTGAGATATTCCATTATCAATTTCATTATTGGTAAATTCTTTATAATTATTCACGACACTTTTTAAAAGCTGATTTTTGTTATTATATGAATGTACCGAGATTAGATTTCCAATATTCGATAATCTGTCATACAAGGTAATCTTGTCATAACTGATTTGTCTACCATACTGTCCCGAAGTTGGAGGGATTCTATTTGAATCTTCATGAACTATTGCATAAGAATCACCTAAATAACTACTCAAATTTACGCTATAGTCTCGTAAATATAATCCATCTAAAGTTTTAAATTTGTAAATCGTTTTATTCAAAACTTCTGAACGATTTTTAACAGAAACCGAAACATATCCGTAAATAACGTTGGGTGACGGAATTTCTTCAATACCAAATATTTTCACTGACTCATAAGATGCATCAAAAGGTTCATAAGAAGTTATTCCTGATATTCGATTATTTTTAGGATTACGATAATCATATTCTGTCGTAATAATTTCCCCGATTTCATTAGTTGAAACAATTACTTTTTTCACTCTTATACCCCCTCCTTTTTTACCATTTAAACCAAAATTTTCCAAATGTGGTTTCCTTCTTTTGAAAATAGTAAAAGCCTTAACAACTTCGTTTGGTCCTCCATCAGGTATTACTATTGCACTACTACCCGACATCATCGACAATGTATATTGGGGACCATAAAAAGCTCTATTGTGGATACTTTGATCTGTTTTTGTATTAATTTTAAAAACAACTTTCTTATTTACATTATCAACTTCCTCTACGGTATAAGAATTATATTCGCTAAGTGGTTTAGCATAATAATATGGTGTTTTTTGAAAAAACCTAAATCCAAAAAAAGTTTCATCTCCAACTTCAAATATGTTATCTAAATTAGGTGTATATTCTTGATTATGTGCTGACCCGATTTTCACCGTTATATAATCACCGCTGATCGAAAATTGCGTATACTGTGGATATAAATTATTTCGGGCAAAATCACAACCAATAGTATACATAGAAGGTTGACGCAATGCTGCTTCTTCTATAAATGAATCAGCTTCATATTCAATATTTATTTTACCTCCTGTCGGTGTGATAATTTCACCAAGACTCCATGCATCAGGATTATCTTTTACATGACCCCAGACATCATAATTATTTGCATTATAAGGAGTAGTACTTTTTAAATAATTAAACTTATATGGAGGCAAAATTTTAATATTATTCTTGCCGTTTAATTCAACACTTCTCAATGCTAATCTCCCTGCACTTCCATTTGGAAGATTACTACCCAAACTATAGTCATAATTAAAATTAATCACTTTAGATGCTTTACCGGCTAAATCATATCCATTAGATTGATTTAACCTGGAAATATCCGCACTTTCTAGAACGTTCTGATCAGTATTTATGTTGGATTTCCTAACATCAAAAGGGTCTTTTCTCCATATTGAATAAGCAAATTGGGATGCACCGTCTTTAAATCCATAATCAAAATAGGTATACCCTGTTTTTTTACTCATCCCTTGATATAGATTTTTTTGAACTCCGTTTACATCCGTATTTTTTAATAATAAAATCCTATCTAGTTTTAATGAGTAATTTTCAGGCAAATTAACATATCTATAACTTTCATGCCTATAATCACCTTGCTCATTAAAACTTCTCCAATGTCCATTTACATCATTATCACCATTCACTCCATAATAAGAACCTATCTCATTTTTCTTGTATAGTTTATCCGCATATTTTTCTGTTATACTTCTAGGTATCGGTCCTGAACTATAACTCCCATTTCCCTTTTGAATAATAGAACTTTTATCATCATTTCTTATAGACTTTAAAAACAAAGCCGAATGGGTTCTCGTTTTAATTTTATCCAGATAATAAACTTCTTTACGCCCCCAATAATAAAAATAACCTATAGGAGCACTACCCAAATATTTAATATCAGCTTTACCTCCTACTTTGGGTGAACGCCAACCGTAACCATCAGACCATTTCCCATAATCAAACTGAACCCAATAACCATAATCACTTTCATCTACAGCATTATTATTATTAACATCAACATAATCAGGTCCGGTTATTGCGGTTAACAACCAATGAGTAGCGTAGGGATTTTTTTTAACTGCTTCAAAGAACTTTTCATTTTCGTCATTCGCATTTTTATAATTTTTCTGAACTTCTTCCATACTATAAACCGGTAGCGAATAATGATAAACTTTACCATCTAATCCCGTTACCCTATAAGCCCCTATACCATCAGGAGACATATTTTTATACGAATTCCTATCATATCCTTGAACTTCTAGAAAGTAACCATTAGTATTGCCATTTACTATTTCAGTATTTGTAAAAGCCTCAATAAAGTTGCCATCTCTTTTTCTCTCGTTTGTTTTTTTTAGATTTCCATCGTTATCATAAAGGGAAGAAAAATTAGTATCATTATCTGTTATAATTTTGCTAATTAAATTAGCCTCATTTCCAATAGGCATATAAATATTTGTGTCTACAGGGGCGCCATTATAAAAAGCATGCAAATCAATTGCACTATCTAGAGATTTAAAAGTTCCTTTTTGTGTTCTTAAGAAAGAGGAATTTACATTATCAAAATAAAAGAAGATTTTATTATTTAATTTATAATTGGAATCACTAGGGCTGGAAGGAGTTGTAAGGAAGCAAGAACGTCTATATTCATTTTCTCCGGATGAACTATACAACAAAATCTCATCAAATATCTTAGGAGAAAATACCCCACCTATTCCTTGTCCTGAAATTGAATAATTATCATAATTAGGCAAAGTCAAAGCTCTCTCTATAAAAGTTGGACTACCCATGTTCTCAGATTGACTTCCATCGAAAATGAATCTTTTAACATCCATATAATGTCTTCCATCTTGTGTATATCCATTTTCTTTTTTTGAATCAAACAAATTAAGTGTTCCTGAAACATATTCGTTATTAAGTTTAAACAATGAATATGTTACATTTGTGTGTTGGTAACTTACCCAAAAAAGACCTGCATTTAAGTTAAAACCATCGTTTGACACTTTGTAATAAAAATCTCCTTTCGAAAGATTCATCTGAGAGCTATTAATACTAGCAGGACCAACTCCTACACTGTTATTCTTTGAATCAAAAGATACACCCAAAGCGGAGAACTTATTTGCTTTTCCTGTTTCAGGATCGAAATCCATTGAGAAACCACCATAACTAGCCCCAATACTTTTTCCAGATTCAGTTTCTGTATATTTTAAACCAAACACAGTAAATCCTCCATTGCCCTCGGTATCCATATACATAGAAGCTCCGCCGGCACCTATACCAATTCCTACATAACCATCGGTATCAGCAGTCATAGTCATTCCCATATATCCAACTGTACCACCCCACGCCTGATGAGCTCCCCAAGACCTACTAATCCCTATAGTTATACCATTTGGCAAAGTACCTCCAATCCCAAAATTGTAGTAATCTAAAGTTTCTCCCCTGTCATATGCCAACTTACTTACTCTCGATTTACTCCAATCATCCGGAACTCCATTAACTGAACGATTTATCGCTCCTGGATTTAAAGACCATCCCAATCCAACCCATGAAGCCTCCTGATCCATAGCAATCCCAGCATGATACGACAACGCTAACGGATAACCACCTTCCGGACTTGGAACATTGATTAATGGCAACACGTAAGACATATCACCTGTTGCCAAATTAACCATATCCGTAGCGTCTACAGGCTCAAAACTAGTTGCCTCAGGTGCCGCTGGCCCATTATTATTTGCATACAAACTCTGCGGCACTAACGTGGGAAAGAATATCAATAAAAAGAACGTAGCTATGGCCCGTTGAAATCTTGAATTTGGTTTCATTTTATGGTATAATCGTAATGAGGTTCTTTATAATTTTGCTTATAGATAATTCAAATTAGCTCCAGTATTAAGACACAAAACCCAAATAGACAGTTTCAAACTATCTTTATTAGATAATTTACTTCTACTATTGGCATTGTAATAGAGTTACTAATATTAAATTTATTTTGTGGCGAAAATAACTGTTAAAGTTTTTTTTAACAAATTCTTTTGAAAATAATTTCAAAAAAAAACGACTTTCAATTTGCAGGAAATACTAATTATCATATTCCGTCAGAAATTTCATTATTACCCTTACTAATTCACATACTCCATGACACTAAAACTAAAATTGCTGAAGAGTTTAACTTTGTACCAATAAAATTTTCGCTGAAATTTTGCGACACTTGTATGATAAAACTATTTCCAGAAAATAACATTGGTAAGAAAATTACTGTTTTAAAATCAGCGTGAGGGATGGAAATGGCATCCTGTAGTAAGTACGACAGTACTTACTACAGATACAATGGACAGCCCGACCGATTGAGGAACGAATGAGGACACGCCCAAAAACAAAAAAACCTCTCATTCCTGAGAGGTTTAGTACCCGGAGTGGGAATCGAACCCACACACCTAAGTACACGAGTTTGAGTCGTGCGCGTCTACCAATTCCGCCATCCGGGCAAGGATGAAACTAAAACGAATTGTTGTTTCAGTATTGTGGGTGCAAATGTAAAAAAAAATTCTACAAATCATAAAAAAAATAGTTATAAATTATCTTTCCTAGTCCGATTTTATTCCTAAATTTGCACCGCGTATGACGCACACGACACATAACTAACTACACCCGAGGCGCTTATAACTTTAAACTTTTACCAACATAAAAGTTAAATTTTATACGTTTTGGGACATAAAAACAACATTTTAATGCCACACCTAGAACCCGAAGCAAAAATATTTGCCTGTTCACAAAGTGTTTACCTAGCTGAGAAAATCGCCGAAAAATACGGTGTACCACTAGGAAAAGTAACGTTCTCGCAATACAGTGATGGTGAATTTCAGCCGTCTTATGAAGAATCCATCCGCGGATTAAGAGTATTTATTGTTTGTTCAACATTCCCAAGTTCTGATAACTTGATGGAATTGTTACTAATGATAGATGCTGCCAAAAGAGCTTCTGCAAGACATATTACCGCTGTAATTCCTTATTTCGGATGGGCTCGTCAAGACAGAAAAGACAAGCCAAGAGTTCCGATTGGAGCCAAACTGGTTGCAAAATTATTGGAAAGCGCTGGTGCCACTCGCATCATGACGATGGATTTACACGCCGATCAAATCCAAGGGTTTTTCGAAAAACCGGTAGATCATTTGTTTGCATCAACTATTTTCCTTCCTTATGTTAAAAGTTTAGGTTTGGAAAACTTAACGATTGCATCTCCGGATATGGGTGGTTCTAAAAGAGCGTATGCCTATTCTAAATTCCTAGAATCTGACGTGGTGATTTGTTACAAACAGCGAAAAGCGGCCAACATTATCGAATCGATGGAATTAATCGGTGAAGTAACAGGAAAACATGTCATTCTGGTTGACGATATGATTGACACCGGAGGCACATTAGCCAAAGCTGCCGATTTGATGATTCAAAAAGGCGCATTGAGCGTACGTGCAATTTGTACTCATGCTATTTTATCGGGTAGTGCTTACGAAAAAATTGAAAACTCGCAATTGAGCGAATTGATTGTTACCGATTCTATTCCATTAAAGAAAGAATCCCACAAAATAAAAGTAGTGAGCTGTGCCCCATTATTTGCAGAGGTAATGCACATGGTTCACCATAATAATTCCATTAGTGGAAAATTTTTAATGTAAAGGCACTCAACTTAATAATAAGTTCGTACATTTGCCGGCTCATTACGCATAAAGTAAATAACTTCATGCGAAAACGAGTAAAATATTTAATAACTATATTTTTTTAAAATGAAATCGATTACAATTAAAGGATCAGAAAGAGAAAGCGTGGGCAAAGTTGCTACTAAAGCCTTACGTAATGCTGGAGCGGTTCCTTGCGTGTTATACGGAGGAGATCAACCAGTGCATTTCTCAGCAGAAGACAAAGCATTCAAAAACTTGGTTTACACTCCAAACGCACACACAGTTGTGATTGAGTTAGAGAACGGTAAATCTTTCAATGCTGTTTTACAAGACATTCAAGTACACCCTGTAACTGACAAAATTTTACACATTGACTTCTACCAATTGTTTGACAACAAAGAAGTTACTATGGAAATTCCAGTTAGAGTTGTAGGTACTTCTCCAGGTGTATTATTAGGAGGTGTTTTACGTTTAAACCAACGTAAATTGAAAGTTAAAGCTTTACCTGCTAACTTACCTGACTATATCGATGCTGACATTTCTTCTTTAGAAATGGGTAATAAATTATACATTACTAAATTAGTATCTGATAAATACAAATTTTTACACCCAGACAACACTGTAGTGTGTCAAGTGAGAATTTCACGTGCTGCGATGAAAGCTGCTCAAGAAGCTGCAAAAGCAGAAAAAGGTGGAAAAAAGAAAAAATAATTTTCTTACACTCTATACAAAAGCACCTCAAACGAGGTGCTTTTTTTATTTGATATAATTGGATTATTTTTGCCCGATGATGAATTGGTTTAAAAAGCTGTTCACAACACCAACAGCAGTAACAGACACAGACATGAAGAAATTTCTAATAGTAGGCTTAGGCAATATTGGTGCTGAATATGCCAACACAAGACACAATATCGGTTTTAAAGTTTTGGATTTTTTAGCCAAAAAAGAAGCATTAGACTTCCAAACAGTAAAATTAGGCGCATTGGCTGAATACAAAGTCAAAGGAAGAACACTCTTTCTTCTTAAACCCAATACCTATATGAATTTAAGCGGCAAAGCAGTTCAGTACTGGATGGAAAAGGAGAAAATTGCCAAAGAGAATATTTTAGTCATTACCGATGATCTCAATTTACCTTTTGGCACCATTCGAATTAAACCGAAAGGATCAGACGGTGGACATAACGGATTAAAAAGCATTCAGCAATTATTAAATTCTGCCGATTACCCCCGTTTCCGATTCGGTATCAGTGATGATTTCAAGAAAGGAAAACAGGTAGATTATGTTTTAGGAGAATGGGATGAGGAAGAAAAAACAAAACTTACCGAAAGACTAGAAGTTTCAACTCAAGTCATTGAATCATTTGCGTTGGCCGGATTAGGAAATACCATGAACACGTTCAACGGAAAATAAAAAAGGGAAGCATTAAGCTTCCCTTTTTTTATATCATTATTTTATATTATTCAATAACAATACGTTTTACTGTTCTCTTATCACCATTAGCAATAGTAATTAGATACACACCAGTCTGTGCTTTATCCAAGTTGATTTCCTGATTGAATGCTCCGTTGTTCACGTACGCTTTTTCAAAAATCTGTCTTCCTCTTAAATCATACACATTGATATTCACTTTATCATTAGTTTCAGGATTGAAACGTACCGTAAAGTTTCCTTTGTTTGGATTTGGATACAATGCAAAATTATCAAATTCAAAATCAGATGTATCTAACGTATTTTGAACACCGAAGTAGTAAACTCCTCCGATACCATTAGCTACATTTGCAGTTAAAGTAGTATTAGTACCAAAAGTTCCTGCAGTAGTTGACAATGCAGAAGCATCACCTTGTTTAATTACTCTTAATGCTGTTCTTGAATTCCCAGTAGCACTTTCCCAAGCTGCAATTTCTGCTTCAGAGAAATAGAATTTCAAAGTAGCATTACCAGTAGCATTATTCGTTGTTGGCGTAATCGTAAACGTTTTAGCCATTACTTTCAAATTGTTTGCTGTATTTGTACCATAGTTAACTGCAGCAGCACCTGCCGTAGCCTGATCTCTTGATACAAAAACATTAGTACAACCGTAGTTGAAATTTGAAGTATTATTAATATCAACCATCATTCTAGAGGTTGAACTGTCTTTCGCATAAGCAGTACCTGTTGATGACAAATTAGACTGGTATTGCGTTGCAGAGTTCACCGCTGTTTGAACGCTAGCTGAAGTAAAATTATTGATAGCAACATCATCTAAAACCAATACGTACATATCTGTCGTTGCATGATGTCTGAAGCTTAAATAGACTGTTTGACCTGCAAAAGAACTAACATTTACAGTTCTCACCGCAGTTACCCCACCTACAGTAAGTCTTTCATTAAAAATAGCCGGCTGTGCCACAATTGTATTAGGTACATTTGAAGTGGTCAAATAAACCGAATAGTTTTCCGCGAAGTAATCAGGATCAGCAGCACCAACTCTAAATGACAACTCAGTAGTTCCAGAAGGAATTACAATTGGAGTAGTGAATGTCATTAAATTATCTGGACTTAATGGTGTTCCATTTGGACTTGGTAAATTATCCCAAGACCTAGATCCTTGGAAGTTACCCGTAAGACCTATAGCAGCTGTATTAGCATTACCTGCAAATGAAAGCCATCTACGACCATCACCATCCCTATCTGTATTTGTGATAGAAGGAGGTGTTTCAAAATTTTGTGAAAATATATTTACAGCTTGAGTCGCCAAAGGCGCAGTATCATCATTCAAAATCGTAAGTGTCAATTTATTTCCTTCTGCATTAGCAAAAGCATCTCCACCATTTGCATTCACTGTGAAGTTAATGACAAGATTCTCATTAGGCTCAACTACTCCATCATTTAAAACTCTAAACACTAAATTTTTATCAGCAATTGAACCAGAATTAAATGTAACCGTAGGAGTCATTATAGTAATATCACTAGCGTTAGCCACTGAAGAACCATCAACAGCAAAAGTCACAACCGCATTAGCAGTAGGCGCTTTATTAATACTTAACGGCACAGTATATTCTGTGAAGCTACATCCGTTTCCTTCTGTAACATCCGCATTAATCAATCTTGTCTCACAAGCTGTTCTCTTGAACTGGATAGACGCTTGAGGAGCTGAACAAACTGTAGACACTAATAAATCATCTCTACGAGGAGAGTTCATTAATACCGCTAACATTCTGTCCTTTTGGTTTTGAGTAAAAATACTCATACATGCATCATCAGTATAATCCATATAGTTTTGTACCATTTCATTTCCTGTCGAATCACAATTTAGCACAGTAGGACAACCATAGTTTGCAGTATGAGCAGTCGGAGTATCAGCACAGTAGTCAGTACCACAATTAGTATCACCCCAGATATGTCGTAATCCGAACATGTGTCCAATTTCATGAGTAGCAGTTCTTCCTTTATCATAGCTGGTATCCATGTAATTACCCCCAGGATAAATAGCTCTTGATCCAAAAACATTATAAGCCATGATCAAACCATCTGTAGACGCTTCACCAGCAATACAATCTTCAGTTGGCATACCAGCCAGACCTGAACCTGTTGGGAATTGCGCATACCCCAATGTGCCATCTAAATCTCCACCGAAATTGGCCGTCCACATATTAAAATATTTGGTAGGATCCCAAATTGTATTTGGTTTCATATTCGTTTCAACCGCAGCTTCATTGAAGGAAGCCACTCCCAAATTCACTCTATGAATACCATTGGTTGGGTTACCGTTTGGATCTACTTGTGCCAAACAGAACTCAATAGAAGTATCTACCCCAGCACCAAAACCAGGCGTTCCCGATAATCTTCTAAAATCTTGATTTAAAACTGTAATTTGAGACAATACCTGAGCATCAGCAATATTTTCATTAGTTCCTACTGCATCACCGTTATGAATAACGTGAACAACTACAGGAATTCTAATTACTGACGGTAAAGCTCTGCCACTTTCGCGACGTTTTCTGATTTCTTCAACTTTTGGAGCAATCCATTGTTCAAATTGTTCATCAGATAAGATTTGCCCTTTCACTTGTCTTGCTTTGTGATGTTCTACAGAAGCACATCTTACAATTCCGTTAGGCGCTTGTCTTTTTGACTCTTCAATTGTACTTTGAAAAGTTTTGTTATTTCCAGTCTTTACCCTTAGCTCTTGAGAATGAGCTTGATAAAAACCAAAAAAACAGGTTAATAGTAATATTTTTTTCATAGTTTATAGATTAAGTCGGCAAATATATAACAATTGATTAATAATTTGTTAAAGAATATATGTTAAAATTAACACTTTAATTGCACTTATTGTAAAAATAAAAAAAGCGCAGGCTAAACCTGCGCTTCCATTTCAAATAAAAACACTACGTTATTCAACAACTATTCTTTTCGTAATTTTTTTATCACCATCCGTAATATTAACAAGGTAAATTCCAGATTGAACATCTTCCAAATTAACCTCTTGACTAAATGCGCCGTTAGCTACATAAGATGAATCGAAAATCTGTCTTCCTCTCACATCATAAACCTTCACCTCAACATTTTTTCCAGAAAGAGACGGGAATTCGATAGTAAATCTTCCCTTATTTGGATTCGGATAAATTTTCAATGAAGCCAACTCATTCTCTGAATTAGACAATGCAGCTTGAATATTACAAATATTCAAAGACCAACTATTCAATGAACCTCCATCACCACTATCATTATCTTTTACTGTTAATGTCCAAGTGCCTGTAGAAGATGTATTATTAAAAACAGAAAGTGCATTCAACGGAATCACAGCTCCACTAATTGCTGGATTTGAACCACACGCCAAAGCATTTCCAGAATCATCAAAAGTTGCATTAAGATTTGTACCACCTAAACACGATTGATCCAATACTCTAGAAGAAGCTCCTGTTGGCCCTGTTAACGTAATTATCAGATCACTCACATCAGAATGTGTACAGTTAACAGTTAAATTTAAATCATTAATTGTTACTCCAGATGGAATTGCAATAGTTGATGTTACTGTTGGCTTTCCGTTAGCAGCAATTGCCTGCACTGTATTATTACTCACAGTACTACAATTTATAATACCTGTGGTAAACTTGAATGACGAAGTAAACGCACCATTACAACTAGCATTTCTCGGTAAAACTCTCCAAAAATAATCTGTTGCCTGATTTAAACCGGTTACAATATAATTGGTAGATGCAGTTGTTCCCGAAGCAACAATAGAAGTAAAACCAGAATCACTTGCCACTTGTACATCATACAATGTTGCACTTGTTGCCGCAGACCATGTTAAATTTAAAGTGGTGTTTTGAGCAGTTGCGTTATTAGTTGGTCCAGACAAATTAGACACCCCAAATGTAGAATTCAGAATTTCTAAATAGAAAGGCACCGTTTTAGTCGTTGCACCCGAAGTCGCATTTACTATAACATTATGAAGACCAACCGGAGTAGACCCAGAAGTCGTAAGCGTCATAACCACATCACCATCTGTTGATCTTGAAACAGGAGAAAAACTTGCTGTAACTCCAGCAGGCAAACCAGTTGCACTGAATGTAGTAGTCGCATTGAATGACCCCATTGCGTCGTATCTAAATGTATAGGTTAAATTTGTTGAAGCATTTTGACATTTGCTTTTGTTTTGTTCTCCTGCCACACCATTAAAACTTGCTGCAAACGTATTTCCTCCAACAGTAGTTGTAATATTCGCATTTGAGATATCAAAGAAGATGTTGTTATTTGCTTTCACCATAATTCTACCTAAAGAATTGGCTCTTCCACTATCCACAGAAACAGGAATAGTTACCACTTCACTACCATCATTAGGCACTCTGCTTGCTAATAAAATAGGATAAGTAAATCCTCCATCATTCGAATAATAAATATCAACATAGCTCTCATTAATTCCATTCGCATTAGTTCCAGCCACATTCCAAGTCACAGTTTGATTAGAACCTTCTAGTAACGAAACTGCAGTATTAGGCGAAGTTATTACGAAAGGAGCTCCAGTATTTACTACAGTCACTCTCATATCATCGTAGTTCGTTTGTCCCACACTTGGTGTTGCAAGAGAAAAAGGAATATTATCTCTGACAGTAAGTCTAAAATTCAAAGTTCTAGCCACAGAGCTCAACGCCTCTATATTAATTATTTCATTTCCTGTCCCAGCTGTAGTTGCAGAATTTGCCACAACAGAATTAATGTTTGGCATAAATCTAAACGGAACTGTTACTGGCGAATAACTTACCCAGTTTGGCCCAGAAGTTTTACCAGCACTTGCCGGACTGCTGGCACCGGTTTGACCGGCACCTTCATCCATTTGCTCCCAGCAATATGTCAATGGATTCCCATTAGGGTCGGTTGCAGATCCGTTCAACAAGAATGGCGTACTTGTTGGTATCGTATAATCTGAACCAGCTGAAACTACAGGAGCCTGATTAGCAATAGCAATTTTAACCGGACAACTTTTACCTTCCAAATTGGTTTGGATTTGCTCGATAGAAGCTGCATGAAAAATATCGATAGAATGTCTAGCAACATCATAAGAAGTAATTCCCGCGTAACCCATAACGGTGATACCCGAACCTACTTCCATGTTTACACCCGTATTTTCGTTACTCATTGAAAAGGTATGATTCCCTCCCAATTGATGTCCCACCTCGTGAGCCACATAATCTATATCAAAATTATCTCCTGATGGAACTGCGTCGGCTGGAGATGTATAACCACTACCTTTTCCGTTATTACATACACAACCAATACAACCTGCATTTCCACCACCTCCTGTAGCGCCAAACAAGTGCCCAATATCATAATTGGCATCTCCTATAACACTAGTTAAGGTATTTTGCAATTCATTATTCCAGTTATTCATTTGACCCGCCGGCGAATAAGGATCCGTAGTTGCGTTATAATAAATAACACTGTCAGTATTTGCAATTAAATTCAAATGTAAAGCAAGGTCTTTTTCGTACACACCATTACATCTAGTTAACGTGTTATTAAAAGCTGCCAATACTAAATTCACTTGTGCAGAAGAAGTAGCTCCAAAATAATTAGAATATTCTGCAGTACAAGATTGAGCTAATCGCATAGTTCTCAAAAACTGCCCACTTGAACGCAATTGTTTTCTTTCGATTTGACCACTCAAATCCTCCATTACATTCTTATCTTCAGTAGTACAACTCCATGCTAACTTCCCTTTATTTCTTTGAGAATTGTAAACAGCATATACTTTACCATCTTCAGAATAAGGCTCCATGAATTCATTTTCTTTATCGGATCTAAAAACCATCGTTTGCACTCCAAGTGGAGAAACACTCAATTTAAGTGTAGCGGTCTTATCTGTAATTCCAACTCCAGAAAAAGCTCTGATTTCTGGAAATCTAGCTTGTAATTCTGGATCAAAATTAGACGCTTCATAAATAGCAAATTCTTCTAGTTTACCACTTGAATTGGGCAAAGTGATAATATTCGTCTTTCGGCTTTTTGAAGAAACCGAGGCGTACAGCATTTGTTTAAATGCATCCGAATTCAGATTGAACAATTTAAACTCTTCGGGGAAAGACTGCCTTTTCACAGTTTTGTTCGCAGACAACTCCATTTTGCCTGCTGGATTTTGCGACCAATACTTATCCTCTTGGGAGTGTGCCCCAACAGAAATTAATACGGCAAACGCAATAATTTGTAGTTTTTTTCTCATAAACAAACTTTTTGGTTAATTTATATGGTATTTTAACAAATATATAGTAAAATTTAAAACGTAAATGTTAAAAAACAAAAAAAACAAAAAGACGAACAAAGGTTCGTCTTTTTTGTAAATATATACCTATTTACTCTACAACAATTCGTTTTACCGTTTTTTTTCCACTATCTAAAACAGACAACAAATAAACACCAGCCTGAGCGTTTTCCAAACCAATATCCTGGCTAAAAACACCTGTATTCCGATAGGTTTTATCAAAAATTTGTCTTCCCCGCAAATCAAAAACATTAACCTTAATGTCGTTACCAGTATTCGAAACAAACTTCAAAGTAAAACTTCCATTACTTGGATTGGGAAATAACTCAAAAGCTTCCAATTCAAAATCATCATTTGCTAAAGTATACTGTTTAGAACAAATTGTCAACGTATAACTATTGATTGTTCCTACATCTAAAGCCTCCTCATCGATAACACCAAAAAGCCATGAACCATTAGGATTTTGATCATTTAAAACAAAAAGAGATTGTGCAGGCACAATATTTCCAGTAATAGTTGTTGCACAAACAATAGCCGAACCTTGATCATCAAAAGTTGCATTAATATTATCATTGCTCGTACAGGAACCACTAAACAAAGTAAGTTGAGTCCCTTGAGGACTTAACATAGCCAATGTGATATCAGAAATATAAGTATGTGTCAGATTCACCCCAAGATTTACATCAGAAATAGGTGCTGTCGTTGGCACATTTACTGAATGCACCAAAAAATCTGTTCCATTATCAGGAATTGCTGCATTAGGATTGATCGTGTAATTATTACAAACCGAAGCTACCGAATAACCTATTGCGATATCTTTGGAATTCACAGCAAAAAAAACATTAGCCGTTGGCTTCACCATCACCCTACATCGTTGTCCCGAAACATTTGGCACAGTAATCAACTGATTACCATCATTAGCGGTATTAGCAACAAGCACAGTTGGATAAGTCAATCCACCATCAGTAGACAATAAAATATTAACATTAGTAGCCCCAGTAATCGTATTGGTATTATTCACAGCCCACGTAATGGTTTGACTACTGCCGGGCAACCATGATTGATTTTCCACATTTTGAGAAGAAACAATCAACGGTCCTTTGGTTCCATCGACAGAAATGATCGCATTTGCAAAACCCGTTTGACCAACTTTCACCGGCACCGAAGAACTATAAGGTACATTATCTCTTACAGTTAACCTAAAATTAAGTGTTCTTGTAACCGAACTCAAGGCTTCAACCACTATTTCAGACCCCGAAGTAGTAGTCGCCCCATTGAGAAAAGTTTCCAGTCTTGGAAAATACCGAGAAGGCGAACTACTCGCATCATATGATCTCCAATTCGGCCCTGAAGCTTTGGTAGCGCTCGCCGAACTACTTGCACCACTCTGACCTGCAGAAGCATTGTCCACCTGCTCCCATTGATAAGTCAATACATCTCCCGAATTTGCATCTGTTGCAGATCCAGTCAAAATGAATGGTGTATTGATTGGTATCGTAAAATTTCCACCAGCATTTACAACCGGCGCCACATTGTTGGTAGTAATACTCGTTGTAACAGGACAGGATTTTGTTCCTAGATTTGTTTGAATCTGATTTATAGAAACCGCATGAAATTTATCTATCGAATGTGGAGCAACATCATAATCTGTGATACCTGCATATCCCATAATACTAACACCCGAACCAGGCTCAACATTAACCCCATTACCCTCAAGACTCATAGAAAATGTATGATTCGCCCCCAATTGATGGCCCACTTCATGAACCACAAAATCGATATCAAAATTATCACCAACCGGCGCGGTACTAGTAGTAAATCCGCTTCCTTTATTCAAATCACAAACACATCCAATACACCCTGCATTCCCATTATTTCCGATTGCCGAAAATAAATGTCCAATATCATAATTAGCAGATCCCACTCCACCAACGGCATCTAAAGCAGTTTGCAATTCCGAATTGTAATTATCATCAGTATCACTGTAAGGATCGGTTACCGAATTGGTATAAATAACATTGGTTGAGCTAGCTACCAAATTGAGATGAAGTCCTAAATCCTTTTCATACACTCCATTACAACGTGTTAATGTCGCATTGATTGCAGCTAATGATATAGCCACTGTTGGGGTTGTCCCCACCGCAATAGCATTGGCATGAAAAAACGAATACTCCCCCGTACAGGATTGCGCCAAACGCATTGTCTTCAATTCACCGGTATTAGAGCGCTGAACCGATCTAATTTTTCCCGACAAATCATCCATCATCTTTTCATCTTGAGTAGTACAATGAATACTGAATTTCCCTTTTCCTGCTTCAGAACGATATACCGCATAGGTTTTTCTATCCTGTGAATACGGTTCCATAAACTCGGTATTACTTCCAACTCTAGAAACCATGGTTTGCACACCTTGTGGAGCAATACTCATTTTCAAAGTAGCATATTTATCTGTAATCCCTTTACCCGAAAAAGCTCTGATATCGGGATATCTAGCCTGTAATTCATCATCAAAATTTGAAGCTTCGAACAACTCAAATTGTTCAATTTTTCCATCTGCATTCGGTAATTCAATCAAAATTGAACCCGTCCTCTTAGCAACTACCCCTTCTAATTTCTGCTTCAGCAACTGAAAATTCAAATCAAACAATACAAATTCTTTAGGAAAATTTCCTCTAGCTGCAGCTTTATTAACTGCCAGCTCAGCTTTAGATCCATTATGAGATGACCAATACCCACCAGTTTGTGCAGTGGCAAGACTCAAAGAAAATAAAACGAATAACGTTAGTAATTGTGTTTTCATGTTTTAATTTATTTGATTTTTAACAAATTTATGAAATAATTTTAAAAATATTTATTAAAAAAGTGAAGTATTGAAAATGTAACTCCCTCATACTAAGCAAAACAAATCCTATATTTACCAAAATTTTTATAGTGAAAGTATTCCACTCAATTTTTGACTTTAGTACACCCGTCAAAACAATTGTAACGTTAGGAACTTTTGACGGGGTTCATTTAGGGCATAAAAAAATCATTGCCAAACTTTTGAAGAGCGCCAAAATGGACAATTTGGAAACCGTTGTTGTTACTTTTGCACAGCATCCACGCAACGTTTTACACAAAAAAGAAACAATCGGTCTCCTAAATACAACCCCAGAAAAAACCATCTTGTTAGAAAATTCAGGAATCAACAATTTGATCATTTTGAATTTTGACAGCAATCTATCGGAATTAACCGGAGAGGAGTTTGTGAAAACCATTTTAGTAGAAAAATTAAACCTCCAAAAAATAATCATAGGTTACGACCACCGATTTGGAAAAAACAGAGGATCAGACATTCATGATTTAATCAATTTTGGCAAGAAATACCATTTTGATGTAGAACAGATTTCAGCAGAAGAAATTGATGAAATCACCATTAGCTCAACTAAAATTCGAAATGCAATTACGCAGGGAGAGATCAACTTGGCCAATCAATATCTAGGCTACAATTATTTTTTCACAGGTAAAGTGGTAAAAGGAAAACAATTAGGACGCACCATAGATTTCCCAACTGCCAATATACAAGTTGAAGATCAACAAAAAATTATCCCAAAAAAAGGAGTTTATATTGTTACCGGTACATGGGAAGGAAAAACGCATCAGGGTATGATGAACATTGGTACACGACCAACCGTTAATGGAGAGAATCTTTCTATCGAAGTTCATTTCTTTGATCTTAATGAAGATTTGTACGAAAAACAGATTACAATATCAGTACTAGAACACTTAAGAGAAGAGCAGAAATTCGAATCTGTAGATGCATTAAAAAAACAGCTCCAAATGGACAAAAATGAATCTTTAACCTATTTCTCCTAGACATTGAAGCTATTTATTTGTTAAACATTTGGAAATCAATATTATAATCAATAACTTTGAGAACAAGTCCTAATCAATTACTGATTGTTTAACTAAAAAAATAAGCCATGAACATTTCAAGAGAAGTACATAACGGCATTATGATTTTCATAGCTATTGGTATTTATTTCCTAACTATGGAGTTATTAGGTTTATCAGACATTTTCCTTCTACGATTGCTAAACATTTTCATTGTAGTGTATTTTATTAACAAAACAATAAAATCAAATTACGCCGAAGGAAAAACAGCCTATCTAGACAATATCATTTCCGGCAGTTTGACTTCACTTACCGGTGTAGCCTTAAGTGTTGCAGCTCTGCTTGCTTACATCTCAATGAAAGGGGGCGACGCATATCTTGCCAAACTGTCTCAAAATTTCCTCTTTGGAGGCGGAGAACCTTCTATGTACCAATACTGTATTGGATTATTATTTGAAGGCATCGCCTCTTCTATCATTATTACTTTCACGTTAATGCAATATTGGAAAGACAGAAGAGTTAAAAGTTTTTAGAATCAATTATATTGAGAGAAAATGTTTCCAACGCAATTGTTGGGAACATTTTTTTGTTTACTAAGGTTTTTCAAGCTGAAATCCTTATTTTTGACGCATACAAAAAAGGAGTTATGAGTATAACAAGAAACAATTGGACTAGAGAAGAAATCATTGCAATATACAACAAACCTCTAATGGACTTGCTTTATGAAGCTGCAAGCATACATAGAGAACACCATAATCCCAATGTAGTTCAAGTATCTACATTACTATCTATTAAGACCGGAGGGTGCCCTGAAGATTGTGGTTACTGCCCTCAGGCAGCAAGATACCACACAGACGTTGAAGGAAACGACCTAATGGGCGTACAACAAGTAAAGGCACAAGCACTAAGAGCTAAAGCCTCAGGCTCTTCAAGAGTATGTATGGGCGCAGCATGGAGAAACGTTAAAGACGGACCAGAATTTGACCAAGTTTTAGAAATGGTACGTACTATAAACAAACTGGACATGGAAGTTTGTTGTACATTAGGAATGTTAACTGAAAATCAAGCGCAACGTTTAGCTGAAGCCGGACTATATGCCTACAATCATAACTTAGACACTTCCGAAGAATATTATAAAGAAGTGATTTCAACACGTGGTTTTGAAGACCGTATCGAAACTATTCAAAATGTACGCAAGACCAATGTTACTGTATGTAGTGGTGGAATAATCGGTATGGGAGAAAGCATTGAAGATAGAGCAGGTATGCTAGTTGCCTTATCCACTTTAAACCCTCAACCAGAATCAGTGCCAATTAATGCATTAGTAGCTGTTGAAGGTACTCCAATGGAAGATGAAAAACCAGTAGAAATTTGGGAAATGATACGAATGGTGGCTACAACAAGAATTGTAATGCCAGAAACCCAAGTGCGTTTATCAGCAGGAAGAACCAATATGTCCCGTGAGGGTCAAGCGATGTGTTTCTTTGCAGGAGCAAATTCAATTTTTGCTGGAGACAAATTATTGACAACACCAAATCCTGATGTGAATGAAGATATGAAAATGTTTGAAATGTTGGGCCTACAACCCCAAAAACCATTCATTAAGAAAATGCAACCTGAAACTGTAGAAGCATGCAATTCTAAGTTCGAATCATTGGGAGAAAAACCAAAATGGACTAGACCAGGACATACTATTGAAAGAAATCTTGAAGCTTCTGGCAAAGGGAAATAAGTAGTAAAAAAAATAAAAAAGCTCCAAATAGGAGCTTTTTTTTATTGTATCAACTTTCTGGAGCCAACTCAACAGCCAATCCATCGAGTTCTTCTGTAATATGAATTTGACAGCCTAAGCGACTATTTTCCTTAACATTAAAAGCTTCCCACAGCATCGCTTCTTCATCTTGTCCCATTTCAGGTAAAGCCACATCATTCAACACATAACATTGACAGGAAGCACACATTGCCATACCACCGCAAATACCAATTGTACCTTCCGGTGCTAATTCATACGCTCGTATTAACTCCATAATATTCATATTCATGTCAGTTGGAGCTTTAACTTCGTGGGTAACACCTTCTCGGTCGGTAATTTTAATGGTAACGTCCATACTATTTTTTTAGCAAAAGTACCAATTATTGTGCAAAAAGAGTATATTTGGAAAACTTTTTGGGGGATTAGCTCATTTGGCTAGAGCGCTACGCTGGCAGCGTAGAGGCGACCGGTTCGAATCCGGTATTCTCCACTAAAGCCACACTACCTTTTAAAAGCAAAAAGCAACAAAAACACCTTAATTTGTTAATTTCATTGCTGATTCATTGAATTTTGAATAAAAATGGTATATTTGGCTTCAATCAGGGGGATTAGCTCAGCTGGCTAGAGCGCCTGCCTTGCACGCAGGAGGTCATCGGTTCGACTCCGATATTCTCCACAGATTAACCAAAAACCAAAAACCAAGAAAAACGCCTCTCGCATTGCAGAGGCGTTTTTTAATAGCCCAAATTAAAGATTTCAATGAAACCGAAAGTTATTTTCCCAGTTGTACTTCTGGCATTTACTACACTTACTTCACTAGCTCAAGACAAAATAACAACGAAGCTACCCGATTCCACTACCTATTGGAAAAAACACAATAAAGTAGGTTTTGACATTAGCGAAACTGCATTCATGAACTGGAATGCAGGAGGTAACAATTCAATTTCCGGCTTACTTAAATTAAACTTCATCAGAAAATACGAATATGAGAATTTAAAATGGCATAACGAGTTAATTGTTCGGTATGGCGTAAACAAACAAGACGGAACTAGTCTAAGAAAAACTGATGACGCTTTGCAATTCAATTCGACCTTTGGATTCAGAAGAGACACTATTTCGAATTGGTTTTATTCTGCCAAATTAAACTTCAACACTCAATTTACCAATGGCTATTCTTACCCAGATACTGAGACAGCCATTTCACGATTTTTCGCACCAGCCTATATATTTCTGGGAGTAGGTACCGAATACATCAGCAAAGAAGACCATTTAAAATTATACCTTTCTCCATTAACGCAGAAAACGACTTTAGTTTTGAATCAACGTCTGGCTAATGAGGGAGCATTCGGTGTAAAAAAAGCAGTATATGATGAATTTGGCAATTTAGTCTCAGAAGGTCACAAATCGAGAACGGAAGTTGGTGTATTGCTTACGGGACAACACAAAGATGAAATTTTTAAAAATATATATTTAGAAAACCGAGTTGCATTGTATTCGGACTATCTCAATAATTTTGGCAATATTGATGTCAATTGGCAATTACAATTGGACCTAATTGTAAACGAATACGTAAGCGCAAATATTGGCACTCATTTAATTTACGATGATGACATCAAAGCAAAAGAAGAAGAAAATGGCGAACAAATAACTGTTGGTCCAAAGATTCAGTTGAAACAAGTATTAGGTATTGGCTTAACCTATACCTTTTAAAATGAAAACGCCCCAAATTGGGGCGTTTCTTCTATTCTGCATTAGCCGCTTTACGCGCTAAACTTTTTTCTCGTAGTTTATATTTGGTGCGTTTTACCAAATAGAACATCACAGGCACAATAACCAAGGTCAACACGGTCGCATAGGTCAATCCAAAAATAATTGTCCATGCCAATGGTCCCCAGAAGATCACATTATCACCTCCCATATACAAGTGCGGGTTGAAATCTGTAATCAATCCAAAGAAGTCGAAATTCAAACCAATTGCCAATGGAATTAATCCCAATACCGCAGTCAAGGCCGTTAACAATACCGGACGCAAACGTGATTTTCCAGATTCGATAATTACTTCTTTAATTTGGTCTAACGTTAAATCGTCATGACTTTTCAAACCATTATCGGCTACTTTCTTATCCATTAGCAACACGAAGAAGTCCATCAATACGATACCGTTTTTCACCACAACCCCGGCTAATGAGATAATTCCCATCATAGTCATTAAGACAATAAAGTCCATTTGTGCAATTACGTAGCCATAGAAAACACCACTAAAACTCAACAACACCGTAAACATAATTACAATTGTTTTCGAAACTGAGTTGAACTGCAACACAATAATTGTTGTAATACCTGCCAACGCCAAGAACAAAGCGAAGAATAAGAAACTTTGGTTTTTTCCTTGCTCTTCTTGAACTCCTGAAAAACCATAGGTAATATCACCAGCAAGCTTATAATTTTCCAACTCTTTTGCAATACTCTTTGTGATCTCATCCCCGTTATATCCCGTTAAAATATTGGAATACACTGTCATGATACGTTTGTAATTTTTACGTTTAATCTGATTGTAAGTAGTCGTTTTTTCTGTATTAGACACAGCCGAAATTGGCACCTGCATAATTTGACCATTATTCGGATTACGGTACGTTAAAGGCTGATTGAACAAAACGCTTTCATTTTTACGCTGATCGTCTTGTAAACGCATTACAATATTATAATCGTCATCTCCTTCTTTATATGTAGATATTTCCTGACCATACACAGCGCGTCGTAATGTAAAACCAGTCATTCCTGTAGAAGCACCTAAGCTACCTGCATTTACACGATCGATTTTCACTGACAACTCGGGACTTTCTTTATTGATGTCTACTTTCAGTTTTTCAATTCCTGGAATATTTTTCGAATTCAAGAAAGCAATCATTTTATCTGCTTCTTTCAACATCAAATCATAATTGGTACCTGTTAATTCGATACTGATTGGATAACCTGCCGGTGGACCAGCCGCATCTTTTTCTACCGTTACCGAAGCACCCGGAATTGCTTTAATTTTAGCACGAACTTCTTCCATAACATCGGCAGTATTTACACCACGACGGAATTTGAATTCGGCAAAATTTACCGTTACCTTACCTTTATGAGGTGTTTCCGATTGTGAACCCAAATCAACTTGTGGATTAGTCGCACCCACTCCCACTTGAGCAACAATAGACTCTGCTAAAAAGTTCTCAGTGGTTTTAGGATCAACATATTTACTTAAGACATTAATAACTTGTTTTTCAACAAACTCAGTAGCTTTGTTCGTTTTTGAAATGTCTGTTCCTTGAGGATATTCAATGTAAGCAATTACTTGATTTGGAATATTATCTGGGAAAAACAATACTTTTCTTGGGAAAATTCCAAGCAAAATAAAAGAGAAAAACAACATTGCTACAATCAATCCAAAAGCTCTCCAGGCCGCTTTTCCTTCCAAAATTCGAGCCAACACAGCTTTATACTTGTCTTCCATACGTGGAAAAAAGCTATGTTGAAAATCTTGCGTCCATTGGTATAGTTTTTTGTAGTACAACCACATTAATGCTACCGAAATTAAAGACAAATGCCCTACAGCTCTACCTAATTTGGAATCGATTACGTTGCCCAAAATCACAAACACTATTCCAACAGCCAAGAAAATGATTGTATTTCTTTTTAAAACTCTTGGAGAAATATTTCTATCCTCAATATCCATCGAACCACCAGTCATGGCTGCATTAACAACCATAGCTACAAACAATGAAGCTCCCAGTGTTACAGATAAAGTTAACGGGAAATACATCATAAATTTACCCATAGTACCTGGCCATAATGCAAATGGTAAAAACGCCATTAATGTAGTTGCCGTTGAGGAAATAACGGGCCATGCTATTTCTCCAATACCAATTTTAGAAGCCTCGATACGCGGCATCCCTTTTTTCATATTGGCAAAAACATTATCAACGACCACAATACCATCATCCACCAACATACCAAGTCCCATTACCAATCCGAATAATACCATAGTATTCATAGTAACTCCGATAGCTTGTAACAAAGTAAAAGCAATAAATATGGACAAAGGAATAGCAGCTCCAACGAATAACGAGTTGCGCAATCCCATAGTAAACATCAATACAATCATTACCAGAACCACACCGAAAATGATATGATTCGACAATTCATCCACTTGATGCTCTACTCGCGAAGATTGGTCGTTTGTTAATGTTACTTCTAAATTTTTAGGTAAAACTGTTTCCTGTGCTTTTTTCACAACTTCTTTCACCTGATCAATAGCTGAAATCATATTTTGACCCGAACGTTTTTTTACGTTCAACATCACTACTTCTTCATTTTTCTCACGTGCGAATGTCGTACGTTCTTTCTCCTTAAAAGAAATCTTTGCAATATCCTTAAGATAAACAGAACCTCCATACGATTTAACAATCACATTTTCCAATTCGGCAGGATCTTCTATTTCTCCAATAATTCTAATATTATTTCTTGCGCCTTGAGAAATTAAATTACCTCCTGACAACGTCATATTTTCATACTTCACAGCACTTGCAATGTCATCGAAGCTTACTTTTGCAGCGTTCATTTTGTAAACATCAATTGCAATTTCAACTTCTTTTTCATCGACACCTAAAATATCAACTGCTTTTACTTCTGAGATATCTTCAATTTCATCTTCAAGATATTCGCCGTATTTTTTCAATTGCTGTGCCGTATAATCTCCTTTCAAGTTGATATTAAGAATTGGCACCTCTTCAGCAATGTTGATACTAAAAACACTAGGTTCCACTTTACTACCGTTATCAAGAGTCGGCCAGTCGGTGTCAGCTTTAGAAACATCCACTTTGTCTTTAATCAAAATTTTGGCCTGATCCACTGTGATATCATCATCAAATTCGGCCACAATCATACCGTAATCTTGGAACGAACTTGAAGTTACTTTGTTAACACCACTGATGTTTTTAATATTATCCTCTAGAGGTTTGGTTACTAATTTCTCTACATCTTCAGCCGAGTTCCCGGGAAAAATGGAAGAAACGTAAATTTTGTTTTCAATGATTTCTGGGAAATCTTCACGCGGCATTGTTATATAGGCATAAACACCTGTTATCACCACGATAAATGTAAGTATGTATACCGTCACGCGATTATCAACCGCCCAACTGGATATCCCGAATTCTTTACTTTGATGGCTCATATTTGTTTGATTTAGTTGATAAAGAAAAAGGTTAGTCTTTTATATGTTCAAGATTTGGGACCAACAAAATTCTTAGAAACAAGAACTAACCCTTTCTTTTCTTTCTCCTTAAAATGTTAATTTCATTCCTTCAGAAACTGTGTTTGCTCCTTCCGAAACAATTACATCTCCTTTATTCAATCCTGATTTAATTTCTGTAGTGTTATTAGACGATTGACCGACTTTCACTATTGCTTTCTTCGCAGTTCCTGATTTATCCGTAGCATTATTCACCACGTATACAAATTTATTCCCTTGTGCATCTTGTTGGATTACATCTGCAGGCACAACAATAGCCGATCTGTTAGTGTAATCGATGATTTTTAGTTTTGCTACCTGATTCGGTCGTAATAAACCTTCTGGATTTGGCACACTTACTTCGATTCCGAAACTTCTGTTGGCTGGGTTAATACTCTTACCTACTTGTCTAACTTTGCCTTGGTACGTTTTTCCAACGGAAGTAATATCTGCCTCAACTACAGTTCCTACCTGAAGTTTTCCAACATAGGTTTCCGGAACCTGAGTGCTCACATACATATTACTTAAGTTCACGATACGCATTAAACCTTGTGGATTAGCTGAAACGATTTCGCCTCTTTCGACAAATACTTCATCAATCACACCCGTAAATGGCGCTTTTATTACTGTTTTCTCCAATTGCGCTTTCATTTGCGCAACTGATTTTTGCAAGCTAACCATTTGAGTTTTGGCTTGTAAATATTGTATTTCAGAACCAATTTTTTGATCCCATAATCTTTTTTGACGTTCGAAAGTGGTTTTGGCCAATTCGTATTGTGTTTGAATACTCGCTAATTGCTGACTCATACCCGAATCATCCACTCGTCCTAAAACTTGACCTTTTCCAACTCTTTGACCCGCTTTAACATTCAAAGCGATTAAAGCACCTGGCATTTCAGGCTGAATCAGGATATTTTCTTTCGTATCTACATTTCCTTGAATTTCAAGATAATGATTGAATACAGTATCTTTCACCGTGATTACCTCAACCAACGCCTCTTCCGATTTCTTTTCCAAATTGGCTAATGCTTGATCGATTTTAGTCAAATCCGCTTGTAAAACGGTTCTTTTGTTCTTTAATTCTTGTACGTTTTTAGTTTCGATAAGTTGATCTATCGAGGTTCCATTATCTTTGCTCCCACAAGCAAAAAGGAATATAGCAACTAAAGAAAGTAGGATTACTTTTTTCATTTTTAATATGTTAAGTTAGTTTTTATTGATAATTTTTTCCAAAGCAGCTCTTTTGTTGATGATATCCACCATGGCCTGAAGATAACTTTGTTGTGCCGTATACAATTGACGTTGCGCTTCTGTAAATTCAAAACTGGTTGATAAACCTTCTTTAAATTTAATTTGTTGCTTATTTTCAATTCGCTCTGATAAATTCAACGTGCTTTTTGCTGAATTGTATTGTGCCACACTGTACTCATAATCACTTCTTGCTTTTTGATACTGTAGTTGTAATGTTTGTTCTGTTTCTAAAACTTTAGTCTTAGCCTGTTCAAAAGCAATTTTAGCTTGTTCTGTTCTTGAATTACGACCAAAAGAACTAAATATCGGCACATTCAAACCAACACCAAAGTTTGAAAAATTATACCATTTTTGGTCGCTATTAAACATTGTAAAACTATCATTGAAAGTATTATATCCGAAATTCACCTGCGCTCCCAAAGAAGGCAGAGCTTTACTTCTTTCCAATTTCAGCAATAGTCTTTTCGATTCTTCCACATTTTTCTCAATTTGGTAATCGATATTATTTTCCACTTTAAACGTTTCGCTTAACAATGCCATATCGATATTTTGGGTGGTCAGAATATCTAGTTTATCTGTCAAAACAATATCTTCATTCAATTCGATTCCCATCATCAATTTCAACATATTGGAAGCAATCACTTTCATACGAGTAGCATAATCCAATGTACTGTTAACCGAAGCCAACGTGATCTGAATACGCTCTACCGCTTCTTCTTCAAGAAAACCATTCTTATACGTTTCGCTCGTTTCTTTCAATGTTTTCTCCAATATGGCTTTGTTCCGTTCTACAATTTTGATGCTTTCCTCAGCCAACAATACATTCCCATAGGCATTCGTTGTTAGCTCGGTAACTTCCTGATTGGTTTTCTTTTGTGCATTTTGTGAAATTTTCAAATAGGTTTTAGCTGATTCTAAGCCAACCAAATAAGAACCATCAAAAATCAACTGGTTTAAAGTAAGTGTACCTACCATATTATGTTTCAATCCGAAACCAACAGGTATAATCAAACCAGCAGGCGCATTAGCATCAAAATTATTGGCATAAACCCCTTGTTTTTGTGCCTCAAAAATGCTCTGATAACTAACGTTACCTGTTATTTGCGGTAGTCCCATTGTTGTGGTTTCCCATTTTTTTTGTTTTGCAGCTTCAATTTCCCTGCTGGCATTGATCGAATTGTAGTTGTTTTTAACTGCATGATCAATGGCCTCACGCAATGAAAAAGAAAGCTTCTTACTGTCCTGTGCAAAAAGTTGCACCTGTATTATCATGACTAAGAACAAAATGCTTTTTCTCATGGTTTGGTTTTTATAATTTGTGTATTAATAATTGTTTTTCAAGTTCTTCAATTCCTTTTGCTGTGGCGATTGCGCGGGTATGGTATTCCAACGCTTTTAGCTCCAAAGCCTGACTGTCTTTTTCCAGTGCTGTGGTTTCATTAATATTCAATATGAGTGTATAATAAAAACGAATGCTTGATTCCACATCCAATTCTGCTCTATAATACCCTTCTTTAATCCCTTTTTCAATATTCATACGGAATAAGTGATCACAAGATTCATTTTCCTTGCAGATTACTTTTTCATAAATCTCCGGGTAATGCTTTTTCAATTGAAAAAGTGGTGTAGAATCTGCTGAACTAAAAAGTTCATCAAACATTCTTCGTATTGCAAAATTTTCTTCAACGGCATTCAAATTTTTCTCTATAATACCTTCAATAACCTCATGTATTTTATTATGAGTCAAACCAGTAGCTTCCTCAACAAGCATTTCCTTGTTGGCATAATACTTATAGATTGTTTTTTTGGAAATGCCCATTTGGTTTGCAATGTCATCCATAGTAATGCTTTTAAAACCATATTTTAAAAACATTTCAGTTGCCTTTTCGATTATCTTACATTTCATATTCAACTATTTTTGGAAACTATGAGTTCAAAGTCCAAATTCGATGCAAATATAGAATGGAAACTTTTAACACCAAAATAGTTTCCTTGGTTTTTACAATTATTTAACATTTAAACAAAAGCGTTTTACTTCTCATTTGAGTAGTTGCCATAAAAAGAGTATTTTTGTGCTATCAACTTATAAGTTTCTACAAGCAAAATGCATTCTATATCACACTATCAGGAAGTTATTTCCAATCACTTTTCAGCCTTGGCCATTGATAAAGAACCCAACAATTTATATGAACCTATACGCTATATTTTATCATTAGGAGGGAAAAGAATGCGTCCGGTTTTAACTTTGATGGCAGCAGAGATTTTCAATGTAGATTGTAAAGATGCCTTACCAGCAGCAACGGCAGTGGAAGTGTTTCATAATTTTTCATTGATTCATGATGATATTATGGATGATGCACCATTACGAAGAGGAAACGAAACGGTTCACGAGAAGTGGAACATTAACACCGGAATTTTATCAGGAGATGCCATGTTAATCTTGGCCTATCAATATTTCGAGCAATACGAACCAGAAATCTTTAGGGATTTGGCCAGATTGTTTAGCAAAACTGCTTTGGAAGTGTGTGAAGGACAACAATATGATGTCGACTTTGAAACCCGAGATGATGTTACTATTCCGGAATATTTGAAAATGATTGAATATAAAACAGCTGTATTGGTTGGAGCTGCAATGAAAATGGGTGCGATTGTAGCTAAAACTTCGGAAGAAAATGCGAATTGTATTTATGATTTTGGACTGAACTTAGGCATCGCTTTTCAGTTGCAAGATGATTACTTGGATGCTTTTGGTGATCCGGAAACTTTTGGCAAGCAAGTGGGTGGTGATATCATAGAAAACAAAAAAACCTATTTGTATCTTAAGGCCAATGAATTCGCTGAAACTAACAGTAGAGCACAATTATTACATTTGTTTTCAATACAACCTGCAGATAATACTGACAAAATTAATTCAGTAAAAGAAATTTTCAACTCAACTGGCGCTAGCGAAGCAACGCAGGAAGCCATCAAAAATTATACTTTCAAGGCATTTGAAACTTTAGAAAGAATGGATATTGAGCAAAACAAAAAAGAGCTATTGAAAGCTTTTGGTGAAAATTTAATGCGTCGAAAAGTATAACCAATATGTTTGTTGCACCTTTAAATACCGATTTATTACTTTCTGAAGCACAGAAAGAACAATTGTACATTAAATTGATTGAACAACTTAATAAAGATTTTACGTTTGCTAACGAAAGTCTTGATTTTCCAACCACTTTATCTCCAATAGATTTAAAGATTCAATTGCACGAAAAAATATACAAGTTAATCCAACATAAATTTGCCGAATACCTTAATCTTCTTTACATCATCGATGTACCGGAAGATCAGGTAAAAAAATTGGACGGTTCCGACCTACTTGAACTTGCCGAACAAGTTTCCTATTTAATTTTAAGAAGAGAATGGCAAAAAGTTTGGTTTAGAAACCGCTTTTAATTCTTTTTTGCGACGTCTTTACTTGCCAACACTAGAGCTGATTTGAATCTTAAATCTGGTGTTTTCTTCAAATCACTTTCGATAAAGAGCGAGAACGGATCCAATTCATTTTTTTCCAAAAAGAATTCTTCTCTGTTATAATTTTCAACAACCGCTGCAGTTGCATAAGAGTTTTCGCTTATAAAATTGGTTCCACATTTATTAAAAAGGACATTCTCAAATTTATACGGTTGTAATTGCACGATGTTGCCTTTAATTTGCCCATCGAATAAAACGCCCTGTTTAAATCCAGAGATCACACTATTCTTGAAAGTCAGATTCGCTCTTTCTTTCACATAAATCGCTTCATTAGTAACCCCTTCCACTTCATTATTATCATTTATCAAAGTCAAGTAATTCGATTCAACATTGGTTAGTTTTTTACTAAAATCTGCATTGGAAGCTACATCATACGATTCAACTTCAAGACTTCTCGAGCCTTCCGGACTGGAAACAAATGAATTACGTACTGCAACACTATTCTCTATAACACATTGCACGCCTTCCGTAAAATCAAAGTCATCATCTAGCGCTCTAAAAGACACCAACTTATCTACAAAAACATTTCCACCGTAAAACTCAAAAGAATCATCACCGGAAAAACTGACTTGAATATTGCTTAACAAAGTATTTCTTCCAACACCTGCCAAAGACAATCCGTTAGGACATTTTTTATGTTTCCCTTTTTTTCCTGCAAATTCGATTCGTACATATTTCATGACACCCGAATCACTAGTTAAATTCTCTCCTCCATAGCTATTATAATTAGCTTCCATTGTGAAATCAAGTTGTTTTGAAAACTTATTTGTAGGCGCATCTCCCATGACAATTATACCTCCCCAATCACCTGCTTTTCTTTCAGATTGTGGCTTATTCGAAGTAAAAACTATGGGATTAGCCTCATCTCCTATAGCAACAATTTTAGATCCTTTGGTAATAACTAACAATCCATCGGTTTCGAAATCACCACGAATCACAGTCCCAGGTTCGATAAACAATGTTGCTCCTTTGGTAACATACACCACGCCGGTCAAAAGATAAATCTGATTGTTTTGTAGGACCGTATTTTGAGAAATTATACCTGTGAGCAATGTTGTGGTCTCTCTATATTCTGAGGTTTTGGGTTTAAAATTTGTCCAAGTTCTCAACCAATTTGATTCACCATAAATTCCTTTCAGGTCTTGAGCCGAAAGTGCGGCTCCTGTTAATAAAAGCAGAAGTAGAATAGTTTTTCTCATATGTTTCGAAGTTTATGTATTTAGGGCAGTAATAATTCTCGAAATCTGTATATAAAGATACTTTAACACGTAAGAAAAATTTTATGGTTAAACCATAAAAAAAGTTAAACTTATGAAAACCAGCATATAACAAACACAAAAGGGGGTAACCACACCCCCTTTTAACCAAAAAACTACCAAATTATGTATATTAATATTGGAATACTACTTTACCGAATTTATCATTCGAAAGATTATATGATTTCGAGATAAAATCTGCAATTTTATCTTCTTCAGTAAACACGGAATCAATACAAGCCTTATTTACCTTGTAATTCTGTAGACCGTTTACTAAATCTTCTGTTGATCCGAGACAATTTCCAATAAAACTCACATTACGCATCATCATATTTGCAATGAGTAATGACAGGTTTGCGGGTTTAACCCCTTTCATTTTTCCTGAAGACTGATTGAAAATTCCACAGGTCAAGTATCTTGAATTAACATTCATTTTATTCACCAAATACTCCAAATAAGTATCCGAAAAGGCATCAAAAACTACATCAAAGAAAAGTTCTTGAGGAATATTGTTCTCTTTAATGGAATAAATTTCTTTAATAAAAGGAAAATGATTTTTTATCTTTTCCGTATTTTTCCCGGAGAAAGAAAGTCCGTACACATTACATCCTTTTTCCCAAAGTGCATTTAAAATAAAGAACGAAGTATTCGACGTAACAGATGTAACTAAGACATTATCCCCCTTTTTTATATCGGCTTTACGAATCATTGAATTCGATGTTTGCACACCGATACTCAAACCACCCGCTTCTGTTTCCGAAATAAATTCGGGTACTTTAACCAATTTCGCATAATGGTATATTTCATATTCTTTACTTGCGTGATTGGATGGAATACCTGGTACAGCTCCATTTTCGAAATTGGGATAAAATCCATTCCCGATAACCAAATCCCCTTTCGAGAAATTGGTAATGTTTTTCCCAACCGCTTCAACATACCCTGCAAAATCGGAACCAATTGGATAAAAAGAGTCCCCTTCAACTGACTCTAACTTACGCCATGCATTTTCAATGATTCCTAAATCCCTATAATTTAGTGAAAAGCTACTTTTACGTACCAATACCAAATTTGCATATTCGTCACTTTCGGGATCGAATTCAGGCTTAACACCTTCAATTAAAGCTAATGGAATTCTAAGATCGTCAATTTCAATTAGGTGTCTCTTATTCTCTTCTACTTTCTCAAAAAGCGAGTGAGTTACTACAGATAATGCTCTCATAATTAATTGATCAGTTCTAATGTGTTTTTTTCTACCTCTTTAGTATCAGCATTCATGTGAAGTTTTTTACTGTAATATTTGTACAGATAATCGTATACTACCATTTCATGAATTCTGTGTTTGGTCAAGAAAATCCTGTTACATACCATATGAATATAACTCAAGATTATTTGAAACAAAGGAGCTGGAAGTCTATTTTCTGCTTCTAATTTTTTTATAGCTTGAATAGTTTCAGCGTTTGCCAAAGAACGTTCCTTCATAATTTCCCAAAGCGGTTCATACATTTCTTCAATGGCATTTGCATCAAGAAAACAATCAATTTCATATTCACTTTTTGCAAAATTTTCATTGATTTGTTTGTTCAATCTTCCGGCACGGTTAAATTCTTTTCCGAAACCGGTTTTTGCCACGTTCATCATTTTACATTTGTCTTGAAGAGAAATTCCAAAATCATTCAGCAAATGATCCATTGACAATAGTGCAAATAACCAGCGAATTTTTTCACCCGAGTCACCTTCAATCATATCGGCAAATTTCATTGTACATTCGCTATCATTGAAAAACAAAGATTCAGTACTTTCAATAGCATCATAACCATAACGTTGTAATTCTCTCAAATAGCTATCTGTTTGAGTCTTCCATACCACTCTAGTATCTTCAAAAGGTTTAATATGCGCCTTAATTGTTTTTAAAGTATCATTATAATTTGATAAATCTTTTAATAAAACCCTAAAACGAATGTGGTGACCAAGTGCATCGTAATAACGAATGAAGAACCATTTTTCTATCAAACCTTTTTCTTTTAACTCGGCAACAATTGGATTAATTCCTTTATTTAAAAGTTCTTCTCCAGCTCTTTCTCCACAATAAAACTTATAATACAACCACTTTTCACCCATTGAAAAAGACTCTTGAACACCCTCTTTCTTCTCATTTGGAATAAATGCAACGGTATTTTTTTCTTCTGTTTTTTCAACATTACGATGTGCTGAAACCACTATTTCATTACAATAAGTATTAGTAACAGTATCTTCAGTGAAGAAAAATTCTTTTAATTGTAAGAAACGTTCTCCTTTAAGCATGAAATAGAACACCATACAACTCAATTCATTTTCGAAATTGATCAACACTTCGTTATCACCTTGAGTAATATAAACAATGTTTGGAATTTCTCTTGCTTCCTGGAAAGCTCTCACAACATTAACCGCATCTTTTTCATCATTAGAAAGTAGCGTATCAATATCATTTTTAGTAATATTCCAAGTTGCTCTACTTAAAACCGCATCCTTGTATGTTAATCTTGGCAAATAACTAAAATCGTTTTGCAATGCTCCCCAGCTAAAACCAAATCCCATAGAATTTTGGTTTTGCAAATCACACAAGAAATGATAAATAGGTAAAGCGTTTGAACTATAATTGTGTGCATTACTTAATCTTGGTATAATTTCTTTACCGAGACGTTTAGAGCGTAAAACAATTTGACCTCCTCTTACGGACACATACAAGTCTTCAATTAGAATTTGGTTTTCCAATGGCACAGAAGACATTCCTAAATAAGGAATTTCATAGTCTCTCTGGAAGTTTCTGTACAAAATATTCCCAGTTCTTGCTTGAGGCAAATGCACGATTTCTGCAATGATTTTATCAGGGTTTAATTGTTTTTCCACATCAGAAATCTCGTTACATAAGCTCAAAATTTGTTCATCAAGGTGGCTAAAACGTCCAATCAATCCGTTGGCTGAAGGCCCTGATATCGATTTAAGATTTATTTTTTCGCTTCCGTTCTCATGGAAAATATTAACAAAAGCAGAGAAAGTTTCTGGATATAAAGTTTCATCCTCTTCAAATTTATTAATTTCTTCATCTTGCAAATCGACAATTTTTAGATTGTTTGCTGTAGCATGAATCAACTTTTTCAATAAAAAGCTCTTTTTCGCATCTAGATTCACTTGTTTTTCGTTGGCATATCTTGGAGCAATAGCCAATTCATCTACTAAAGGTGCTTTTGCGCCAGATTGTTTACCGTAGCCAATTCCAATATCAGGATCCAAAACATTTACTAGAGGCTGTTCATACTCTTCATAACGTTCTTGGAATTTCTTCTTAAAATCTTTTAAATTTTGATTTTCACCATTAGAACTTAATTTATTTAATGCAGATATTGCAGGACGGAGTGCTTTAAGTGTTTTGAAACTCAAGGTTCCTTCTTTAATTTTTCTGCTGGCATCAACCTGAAATAACTTCGTGATGTCAACATTCCCAATTTGCTCATTAACTAACTCAAAAATTGAGTTATATATCGCAGGATCATTAATACCATTTCTATCAAGATCATTGATTTTAGTTTTTAAGTTTGTAATTAAATCTTTTATCACTTGTGCTTCATAGAAATTGAAACGTTCTTCTGAAAACACCTTCATTATTTTTTCAAAATAATCTTCACCCGTCACCGTAAATTCTAATTCACTGATGATAAATTGACTTTCAATTAGCGTGTCAATAAAGCCTAATGCATCTTCTCTTGAAATATCATCTCCAACTAAAGCATTTGCTAAATCCTCAATTAATGCTCCTTTTCTTCCTTTATCAAAAATCAATTCAAGGTATTCGCTAAATTCAACTTCAGATATTTTATGAAACCTTACGTTGTCTTTGAAATAATATTCCACATAACGAAACTTATCAAACACTTTATACATTGAGTTGTTAGAGAAGTACTTTAGTGCTTTTTTGATAGAATCGTTTTTAATGATTATTGGAATTAGCTGTCCTAAGAAATACATATCGTATTTTGTAAATCTTCCTAAATCACTGTTTTTTACATCCAGATTAGTTGTAGCACTCATAGTAATTGGCGCAACTGTGGCAAACATACCAAAAGGAGTACTTCTGTTTGATAATCTTGATGCATATTTATACAATGATCCCTTAAGGTTTTTTAAGTCAGCTTCTTCCTGGAACATTTCCCCATTTTCCCAGGCTACGAGCGCTTTATAAATATTAGGTGATCCTAAGAATAATGCTTCGCGGTTTTCTTCTTTTGAAAAGATTTCCTGGATTTTTTCCCATGTTAAATCAATTTGCTTCTCCTCGATTGGAGTTCTTACGATAGCAGTCTTTGTAAAAGAGTAGTTTTTCATTTGTTAAATTTTTTTATTAAACAGCTATATTATTCCACATTTTATAGTAATAGTTTTTGTTTTGCATCAAAGTTTCGTGTGTACCACTTTCTACGACTTCACCTTTTTTGAAAGCATAAATCACGTCTGCATTTTTAATGGATTGGAGTTTGTGAGCAATTACAATAATCGTTTTACCTTCTTTTGATAAATCCTCCACTAACTTTTTGATGACCATTTCAGATTCTGAATCCAATGCTGAAGTAGCTTCATCTAAAATCAAAACATCAGGATTTTTATATAAAGCTCTTGCAAAGGCGATACGCTGTCTTTCTCCTCCAGAAAGATTTGCTCCAAATTCCCCTAAATATGTACTGAATCCATTTGGCAAAGCTTCGATAAAATCATATGCTCCAACTCTTTTACTTGCATCTATAATCCTAGCCATATCAGGCTCAGCTTCACCAATGGCAATATTAAAAGCAATTGTTCCATCAAATAGTTCAACGTTTTGAGGAACTGTTGTAATCAAATTGTTGATACTTTCTTTACTAATGTACCTCAAATCATAATCCCCAATCAATATTTTACCTTCGGAAGGATAATAAATATTTTGAATTAAAGAGGCAATTGTACTTTTACCACTTCCACTTTCCCCAACGAATGCAGTAAAACTTCCTTTTTTGATTTCAAGATTCAAATCTTTAAAAATATACCTTCCTAATTCATACGAGAAATCAATATCTTTAAATTGAATGTCGCCCAAAGAATTTGACGTCAAGTTTATTTTTGATTCCATTTCTTCACGATCCAAATCCATAACTCCAAATAATCTGTCAGCTGCAATCATAGCATTCTGAATCGCTTGGTTTGTTCCGATAAGTTGAGATGCTGGTCCAGTAAAATACCCAATAATAGAGTAAAAAGAGAACAATTCTCCAGGTGTGATTTCACCATCAATAGCATAATAGGTTCCAGCCCAAAGCAAGATAATGGTAAACAACCTTGACACAAAATCAGTCGAAGTTCTGGAAAAAATACCATTAATACCTGATTTATAAACACTTCCCAACAAATCAATAAACTTCAATTCGGTTTTAGTCTTCGAAAAATCTTCAAGTGACAATCGTTTTACCGTACCGATATTTTTAATGGATTCTACTAATTGAGATTCCAACAAGGCATTTTTTTCCATTATTTCCCTTTCCACTTTTTTGTTTAGTTTATTCACAATAAAGTAAATTGCCAAATAAAAAGGAATAATCAAGGATACTATCAATGCCAGTTTCCAATAATAGGTAAACATTAGAATAAATGAAAAAATCACAATAAGAATATTTACAGAAACACTCAAAGCCGTTTCGTTGATTAAGGTTCTGATTTTAACGGCATCACCAATTCTTGACATGATTTCACCAATTCGCATCGTGTCAAAAAACTTCTGAGGCATGGTAAATAAATGTTTATAATATCCCAAAATAAGTCGGGAATCTATTTGTTGACTTGTTCTTAGAATAAAAACATCTTTTAACACACTATATACGACTTGCAAGATCAAACACCCAATAACAATGATACTCATTAGGTTGAGCAAACTCTTATTACCACTTACCAAAACAAAATCTGTAATTTTACCTACGTATATTGACACAGAGAATCCTAAAACAGTATATAAGACAGCACCTATAATAGCTTGAACCAAAATATATTTATGCGGTTTCAGCAAAAATGAAATTCTTTTAAAATTGGAGAATTTTTCATTCTTTTCCACGAAAATATCTTCATTAGGAATCAAAATCAAAGCATATCCTGTAAAAATTTTTTCAAAATCGGCTAATTTCTTTTTTTCCAATTTCCCAATTGCAGGATCCATGATTTTAACATAGGTATCGGTCACTTTGTACACCACCACATAATGCGGAAATTCATGTCCGTCTTTAATAATCATTACGTGTGCAATAGCAGGTAACGGTAAATCTTTAATTCCTTCCATTGACAATTTAATACCCTTAGCCAAGAAACCTAATTTAACCGAAGCTTCTCTCAAACCTAGTAAGGTTGTCCCCTTCTGATTTGTATTACCATATTGTCTGATTCTTGAAATTGGCAAACTCAAGTTATAGTATTCAGATATCGATGCCAAACATGTTGCTCCGCAATCTGAAAAATCATGTTGTTTAATAGCTATTTTACTCATTTTTATTATTATATGGATTAAACCAATCTTCTACCTCATCAAATAACAGTTGGAATGCTGAACGTTTTGTTAAGAAAAATCGACTTGTGAGTGTCATTCCTTTTTTTAGTTTCCCCATTGAACCGTTTTTTAGCATTAGTTTATCTTTGTCTAATGAACTCTTAACTTTATAAAAAGGCATGTTATTCATCATCAGGATATCTTTACTAATTTCAATAATCTCTCCTGTTCCGAAACCCCATTGATTGGAATTAAATGCATCAATCTGATAAATTGCTTTCCCTTTCTCTTTAATAAAACCAATATCCGATGGATTGACATAAGTTTCAACAATTACATTCTTGTCTGGTGAGATTTCAACCACTAGATTTCCAGGTGCTATTATACTCCCTTTATGAAATCCTTGCATATTCACTAGTTCACCATCAATAGGAGACTTAATTACATAATCGTTTTCTTCCTCTTGAAGTTGTTTTTGACTCGAACGAATTCTATGATCAGTATTGACCAATTCAGCATATTCTTTTTGCCATGCTAGTTCTGCTTGTTTAACTAAATTTACTCTGTCATTTTTGATTTTATTCAGTTCCAACAAAGCCTTTTCATATTCGGCTTTTGCCACAACATCTTTTTTGTAGAGTTGTTCAGTTCTATCAAAATCTGTTTGGGTCTTTTTGATAATTACATCCAAATTATATAACTCTTGCTGATGCTTTAACAACTCTTTTTGAAAAAGATCTGATTTAACAGCTGAATAATTTTTATTGATAATATTGGACAAATCAATCATATAGGAGGAATTTTCAGAACTCTGTATCGAATTAAGATTTTCCTTTTCTTTTAAGACATTGTGTTCGATAATTAATAGAGTATCTCCTTTTTTTATTTTTCTATTCTCTTCGATATTAAAATAAGCAATACGACCACTTACTGGCGCATAGATGTTCAATTTTTTGTCCTGTGGAATAATTGTACCTCTACTTGTAGTGTAAATATCAATTTTAATAAATGGCAATGACACAAAAGCTATTGCAACCGCAATAAAAGTAATAAGGAAAAGTAACGATGTCCTTTTACTGTGTTTTACGATATGGTTCTCCACAGTATTGTTTAAAATTTCTTCTGGAAAAATGTTCTTATCTGTCATATCAATTTTTTGAATTATTAACAGGGCAAATGAACTTAATATTTAATGAACAGAAAAACGGGATTAACCTAATTTTATAAAAAAAGCAGTCTTTAATTGGTTTTAAAATACTGAATATTAGTAAGATAAAATCAAAAATCAATAAAAAAGGGTTGCATATATGCAACCCTTGATATCTCAAAAAAATAGGCAAAAAACGAGGATAACCAATTAAAAAACCGATTTAGATACGTCAAAAAAGTCGTAATAAAACTTCAGTTTACCTTTATTTGGCTAAAAAATTGAAATTGATATTATCTCAAAAATGATTAAGAATTCAAATCCTTCATCATTTTTGCTCCAAAAGCAATTATAAAAAATCCAATTATCGGTATAATACTCGATAAATTATTTTTAAAACAATAATAATAAACCACCAGCACTAATCCGAAAATAAGTAAGAGAGCTGCTATTGATATTTTTAACGTATTTCCCATTTTTATTAATTTTTTATTTTTTATTAAGAATATATAGGCTACAAAAAGTAGCCTATAATATAATCAGTCTAATACTAGTCTAATGCCCAAGCTACTAACGATCCTATGATCGCACTTGCAACTGCAGCACATGTAGTTGAAGAAGCAACAGCTAAAGCTATTGGAGTTGCTCCACCATTAATATCATACAACTGGCTGTCATTTAATTCCACAATAGCTACTTTATTGAAAGCTAATTTTGCGTTTACGTTTTGATTTTTCATCTTAATTAGTCTTTTAATAATTCTTTAGTAGCTAAATACAATCCAACAGAAAGTGCAAAACCTTCTACTGCAGCCCAAGAAACTGCAAGTACAGGTGTAGCACCACCATTAACATCAT
The DNA here is from genome assembly GCF_042653365.1 of Flavobacterium sp. GCM10023249. Lineage (NCBI taxonomy): Bacteria > Pseudomonadati > Bacteroidota > Flavobacteriia > Flavobacteriales > Flavobacteriaceae > Flavobacterium > Flavobacterium sp. GCM10023249. The sequence continues at coordinate 1,177 of NZ_JBHSHZ010000003.1, read as the reverse complement.
ACATTTGAACATCATTTAACTCTGTAATAGCTGCCTTGTTGAAAGCCAACTTGTTGTTTACATTTTGTTTTTTCATTTTCTTATTTTTAGTGTTTAAAATTTATATGACAGAATTCCATTTCTGTTTGAACTTTAAAAATTAAATCTTTTTCTATATAAATAATTGCATATTATTTTATGTATAACCTAAGCGGTTTGAGCATGAATATTTACCTCTAAAAATTTAATTCAAAACCGGTAGACTTTATTTCTACCGGGGTTGTTTTTTACCAAACGTCTTTAGTAATCGCGTAGCTTAATGCGATAGAAGCTACGAATGCACATGGAGGTGTACTTCCTCCGTTGATATCAACTAAAGATTGATCGTTTAACTCAGCGATAGCTGCCTTATTGAAAGACAATGCGTTGTTTGAATTGTTGTTTTTCATGATATAGTTTGTTAATTATTTTACTAAATAAGCGATTGATGCTCCGATTAAGGCTCCAGCTCCAGCTAAACACCATGTAGAAGAAGTAACTGTTGGAGATGTTCCACCATTTACATCATACATTTGCACTTCGTTTAATTCAGTTACAGAAGCTTTATTGAAAGCTAACTTGCTGTTTACATTTTGTTTTTTCATTTTCTTTAATTTTTAGTTTCCACTTTGTTTACATATTCCACTCTGGAATTTTTAAGACTGGCAGAGAATAATTCCCTGCCAGAATAATTTTTTACCAAACGTCTTTAGTAATCGCGTAGCTTAATGCGATTGAAGCTACGAATGCACATGGAGGCGTACTTCCTCCGTTGATATCAACTAAAGATTGATCGTTTAACTCAGCAATAGCTGCCTTATTGAAAGACAATGCGATGTTTGAATTGTTGTTTTTCATGATATAGTTTGTTAATTAGTCTACGAAATAAGCGATTGATGCTCCGATTAAAGCTCCAGCTCCAGCTAAACACCATGTAGAAGAAGTAACTGTTGGAGATGTTCCACCATTTACATCATACATTTGCACTTCATTTAATTCAGTTACTACAGCTTTATTGAAAGCCAACTTGTTGTTTACATTTTGTTTTTTCATTTTCTTTAATTTTTTAGTTTTCCACTTTGTTTATGTATTCCACTCTGGAATTTTTAAGACTGGCAGAGAATAATTCCCTGCCAGAATAATTTTTTACCAAACGTCT
>NZ_JBHSHZ010000002.1:0-213403 GCF_042653365.1 Flavobacterium sp. GCM10023249 | reverse complement strand
ATCGTAGTTCATCCAGAGGATTATTATTATAGTTCAGCAAGGAATTATGCGGGATTGGAAAATGATTTAGATATTGTTTTGTTAGATTTGTTTTGAAGTGGATTGCGGGCACGGATTGCAAATCCGCGCTATCGGGTTTATTAAACAAAAAATAAATTACATTCATAACAATCCAGTCAAAGATAAAATCGTAGTTCATCCAGAGGATTATTATTATAGTTCAGCAAGGAATTATGCGGGATTGGAAAATGATTTAGAGATTGTTTTGTTAGATTTGTTTTGAAGTGGATTGCGGGCACGGATTGCAAATCCGCGCTATCTGGTTGTAGGAGATGAACATACTGTTTATGCAGTTACAGTTCAAAAAACTATGACGTATGTACAAATATATTTAGATAATAAGCTAATTAGCATACCAGTGGAGTTATTTGAAATAATTGATTCAAGAGTTTCAAAATATTGGTTAGTTTCTTATGCAAATTCTACAACGCGCCTTTGGCCAAATGAATTTTATAAAGAATATTTTCACGATGATTTATTTGAAGAAGTTCCAGAAGTTTTATCTCAGTTTAGTGAAGTTAAAAACAAATTGGAATCTGAATTTAGTTAAAATCATAAATCCGTTTCCAACGGCATTCAAGATACAGGGATGGGCGCAATAGGTGTCCATCCTTTTGTTTTTCATCTTGTATAAGGTCGAGATACGTCAAATCACAATTCTGTACAGAGCGATTGTATTCAATCAAAAAGAGTGTACAAAATGAACTGTACACTCTTTAAGAACCTAACAATTAGAAATATGAACCTCCAATCATTTCAGTCCATTAAAGATACAAAAAATTAAGTCAAGTGGTGTAATTAAATTGATTTTATTTTTGATAATCAGTCTGTTACAATGTATTTCATTAAGTATTCAATAGAATGGCCCAATGCATTTCAACCAAAAAAGAGTATACAATATAATTTGCACACTCTTTAAAGACCAAAATAATCAGAAAGTGATGAACCATCAATTATTCAGATTTTATAAAGATACACTAAATAAAAGCAAATGCTGCTTAATTAATGGTTTATTTTGGTTAATTGTCTGATAATTAATTCGATACTTTGTTTTTCTCAGGAAAAATACCTTTCAAAAAAGGGGTTTATCCTCGGTATTCCTTTTTAAAGTGCTCCTAATTTTACTCCATTCTAATAAACTGGAAGCGAATGCGCATGGAGGAAGCCGAAAAGCCAGAAAAGAGTAGGTGTTACAATAAAAATTACACAAACGAATAAACAAACTAGAAAGAGTTGGGTAATTTTTCTTAAAGAATTAATGTTTATGAAAAATCGAAGTAGGATTAAGATTACGGTTGTTGATTTCAACAAAAAGCCGGTGAGTACCGCTACGGTTTCCATTTCGAACAATCGAGAAGTAATTGCATTGCGTTTTGACAAGCAGGTTGGAGCGTATGTAACTGGGGAAATCAAATCAGACCGGTATGTTATTACCGTTGCTGAAAAAAACTATGAAACACAGACAAGAAGCGTTTTTGTGGGGCAAAACGCCATTGATGAATTGTTTATTTTAGGCAAAAAAGGAATGCCATTTTACTATAGAGGTACTGTAAAAGTACCATTTGAGCCGATTAAAGAGTATTTCGGAGTGGCTGTTCAGGCCGATGAAGATAGAATGGTTGAACGACAGTTGAATGCTATTGCTCAACGCTACCAATTGCAACCGATGAAAGCCCACCGCAATTTGCTTAAAAACGGATTGGGGATGTTTGCTTATCCTAAGGGAGCATCGGAAGAGGAAAGACAAAAACTACTGGTCACCATTCAAAGGCTCAAAGGTGTTTTGTCTACGGGACCAATTTTAAAACAAAATGAGAAGAACGTTACCCTTTTGACCGATGAAATCATTGTTCGTTTTAAAGGTAGCGTTGCTGAAAAAGAAGTGAGGGTGATTGCCAAGCGATTGGGGTTAACGATACTTAGAACGATTCCTTATGCTGGAAATGCCTACCATTTTAAAGTCCGTTCCGATGGCAATAGCTATAAAAGTCTGGAGATATGCGATCAATTGGTAGCGATGGACTTGGTGCATTATGCCGAGCCGAATTTGTTTCATACGTATGAAGAAGATGCTATTATACCAACTAATTTCTTATTTCCGGAGCAGTGGGATCATCCGTTGATCAATACACCCGATGCATGGCAAGTACTAAGCGATAATTTAGGCGCTTCACAACGTTTCGGAAGTCCGGATGTGGTAGTTGCGGTGGTTGACAGTGGCGTAAATACCAATCACCCGCAATTCAACGGTACAGTATCCAATGGGCAACCTAAGATGATTAATTCGTTCAATTTTGTCAGTATGGTAGCCAATAACAATGCGTTGGGCGGAAGTCACGGTACTTGTTGTGCCAGTGCTTCGGTAGGTTTTACCAATACCACTTCCGTAATGGGAGGTGTTCCCGACGGGAATGTTGGTGTTGCCGGAAACTGTAGGTTGATGGGTATCCGAAGAGGTGGAACAGAAGCGGATTATTCGGATATGTACATTTGGGTTGGAGGATTTGATCCGAATAGTGCCAGAATGGGATTCCCTACGCAATTGGCTCGAGGAGCAGATATTATCACCAGCAGCTATGGAGCAGGTTTTACAGCGCCTATATCCGGTTTTATGCAAGATGCTTTCGATCATTTGACGACTTATGGAAGAGGAGGAAAAGGAATTATCTTGACTTTTTCAGTAGGGAATTATGGATCCAATATTAATTTCCATTTGGAACGACCTTGGGCGGCTTATGAGAAAACCTTTGCTTGTGGTGCCTCGACATTGGCTAATGATGGAACGACTGAAATCATTTCGGCTTATAGTGGTTCAGGTACCTTATTGGATTTTTGTGCACCTAGCCATGACGCGTATGTTGGCGGTTTACCGTTGCACAATCCTTCACAAAATTATGGAGCCATTACCGCTACGGTGCTTAACGGGGTGAGTGATGATGATGGAAATGTTCCTCGTAATAGAGAAAGTCAAACGACACTTTCTGCGGCGGCTGTGGCAGGTGCCACTTCGATTACTGTGGCTTCTGCAGCTGGTTTTGTCAATGGACAAGCTATTTTTATTGGTAATCCGACTATGAATGTTTCTCCTTCCGAAGCCAAAAGAATTACAGGGATTGCAGGGAATACAATTTCCTTTACACCGGCTTTGTTTAACAATAAAGCCAATGGAACCGCAGTATTGTTTGGGAACAGAGATTACAAGAACGGATTTGGTGGTACTTCGTATGCTACACCGGTTTGTGCCGGGGTTGCCGCTTTGATGTTATCGGTTAACAACAAACTGACATGGATTGAAGTTCGTGAAATTATGCGTGAAACGGCTACTAAGATTGATCCGGGTAATACTAATGCCGTTGGAAGATGGAAAGATACCATGAATAGAATTTCAACCGATCCGGGATATACTGGACCCTTTTTCAGTGAGTTTTACGGTTACGGCAGAATCAACGCCGCTTTAGCTGTGAGCACTGCGCATACTTATCCATCGTCACGAGATATCTTCGTGAGAGACAATATGGCCGATACGGGAGCAGGTGCCGCTTCTTCTCCACATTGGCATGGAGTTGATATCTGGGTACGAAACGCCAATGACGGCATTGCTCCGGCCAGTTATGCTACCAATGCCAATACGGTACATCAGTCGCCAATAGCAGGACAAAACAACTATTTGAACGTACGTTATAAAAACAGAGGAACCGTTGCTTCGTATCCGTTTTATATCAGAACCTATATTGTGCATTATGCGGGAGCGGAGTTTATCTATCCGGATAATTTCATTCCGACGGTACGCCCGAATGGTGTTATTCCGAATCCGCTTACGTTTGGAACTTATCTGATTGGTGAGCAATTGGTTAATCCGGTGGCGGCAGGTGCCGATGGATTTATTACTTTAGAATGGACAGCCGATTTGATCCCGCCTGAAACAGTTCTTGTTGATGGTATTGCGGTGAAATGGCATCCGTGTTTGTTGGTGGAAGTATCACCACATGATGGATTTACACCAACAGGGAATCATGTTTGGGACGACAATAATTTGGCCCAAAAGAATATATCGATTGTGTATTCCGATTCCGGTGCAGACAACGCCAGCTTTATCATGTTGGGGAATGCTGCGAGAAGTAGATCCAAAAGTATCACAGTTGAGGTATTTCCGACGCCTAAAGTCAAAACGCCTTATTTCATCTATTTCCCGGATCCGAAAATAAATGAATACTTCCAGGCTTATGCGAAGCAGCATATTCGTGGAGCACGCGTTGAAATGTACAAGCGAAGAACTGTGGTTTGGATTGATCCTACCGTGAAAACTGTTTTTGAGATGCCAACTACAGGATTGATGCCAATGATTGTTGGACTAGGCAGGCAAAAGAGATTCCAGGAAGAGTTTGATTTGAATGTAATTCAGTATACAGGCAAGAAAGTTTCAGGTTCTTGTGGCGTTTCCTTCAGAAATAGATAATTTCCTTAAAAGTAGTTACAATCAGAAACCCTGTGAACCTAGTTTACAGGGTTTTGTTGGTTGGTAAAGTTGGAGAATATACTTTGCCGATTTTTGAAAACTCGATAAATGGGGAAACAGTTGTTCTTAGGTATGTGTTATAAATAAATTTAATAGGTGTAAAAAATTATTAATTTGATTTATAATAAGCGTCGTCCTAAATTTGTCTCATCAAATCAGGATAACGATTTGAATTCTAAAAAGATACTCATTTAAAAAAAAGTAAGATTATGAAATTTACAAGAAAAGCGAATGCCAATTGGAAAGGTACAGGAATGGAAGGAAAAGGAACCATTAGTACACAAAGCACTACTTTAGACAATGCGCAATTGTCGTTTAAAACCCGTTTTGAACAAGGAGTGGGAACTAACCCGGAAGAATTGGTTGCCGCAGCACATTCAGGCTGTTTTACCATGCAATTGAGTTTCCTTTTAAGCGAAGCTGGATTTACACCTGAGGATTTGAATACAGAGGCAAAAGTTACTTTTGAAGACGGTACCATTACCTTAATTCATTTAGAACTTACTGGGAAAGTTCCCGGAATTTCAGCAGAAGATTTTCAGAAAACAGCCCAAAAGGCTAAAGAAATCTGTCCGATATCTAAACTGTTGAATACAGAAATTACTTTGGCAGCGACTTTAGTATAATCGATGCATAAGCAAAAGTAAGCAGTTACTTCAGGATAATACAAAGCCCGGCATTGATGTCGGGCTTTTGTATGTTATAAAAACCGACTAACCGCTTTGGTGAAATAAGGCGAACCATTCCATTTGATTTTGCGGTAGGCGAAATCCTTTTTTAGATTCTCAGGGAGACAATTCCAAATGGCTTCATTCATTTTTTCAAGTAGTAGTTTTTTAGAGAAGGAGTCCGAAACAACCAGGCTGATTTCCCTTACCGGTTTGGGTTCTTTGAAAGGTTTGAAGAGACCTGTATTTTTTTCATTGAGGATAGAGAGCTCGGGTAGGATAGCGAAGCCTAATTGTGCTCGGACTAAATTTTTCAGTGTTTCTATAGAACTGATATCGTACGTAAATTGTTCTTTTATTTTCCCGGGATCTTTTATACCACAGATATCCAGCAGTTGGGCATTGTAGCAAAATTCACTTTGGAGTAATAGCAATTCGGTTTTGTCATTGGGCTGTAGTTCATAAAAATCGCTACCTGCCAAAGGATGTTCTTCGTTGAGGTAAGCCACAAAAGGTTCCCGGAATATTGGGTGTTCAATAAGCGCAGCATGTCCGGTAGGAGTGGCCATGATGGCTACATCGAGCGTTCCGTTTTCCACTTCTTTTAGTAATTGACCTGTATTGGCCTCTTTGATGATGAAATGCACTTTTGGAGCGGCTTTTTTCATGGCTTTGATGAACAAGGGAATGAGATATGGCGATAAAGTTGAGATAATACCCAGTTTCAGTTCGCCTTCCAACACATTTTTCTCATTGATCACAAAATCACGAATTTCATCAGCTTCTCTAAGGATTTTCTTGGCACGGTTGATTATTTCCACCCCGAGAGCAGTTGGTGTAAGTGGTACTTTATTTCTGTCAAAAATTTTAATGCCTATTTCCTCTTCCAGATTTTTGAGTTGGATGGTTAAGCCGGGTTGAGTCACCATACAGACTTCCGCTGCTCTTGCAAAATGTCTTTCTTCATCTAAGGCCACTATGTATTTCAACTGTTGGAGTGTCATGGTTATAAATTTTATTTTATAAAGGTAAGAAAAGAACAATTTTATTTATAAGAAAAAGTCGGAGTGAAGCAATGGTTTTATAAAAGGAATCTCCATTAAACTCAATTTAAAAAAAACATAATACGTAAATGTTTTCCATGCCACAAAGAATAGAAACAACAACATAAAAAGGTGTAGTTTTGTTTTTTTAGATTTGTTTTGATGTTAATTGCGCGTTCGGATTACAATTCCGCGCTATCGGGGTTCCTTAGGCTGTCATTACGCTAGAGTCCAACCACGCTATCGGATAAAATGTTCTAGATTTAGTTGAAGTTAATAAAAATATGAAAAATAGACTATTGTTAATTGTGTTGTTGTTTGTCGGTGTATTAAGTGTTAAGGCCCAAAACCCCAAAGATTATATTATTGTAACAATTGAATCAATCAATAAAAAGGGGGGGCATAAAATTCAAATTGACAATTGGATATTTGCTGTAGATGATTATACAAAAATGAATGAAGAAGATGTTATATATCCACTTTATTTATCTGGTTTCTCCGCTACTGATTATAAAGAGTGTTGTGAAGATAAAAATATGATTTTGTTTAACTCTACTATTACAGAAAGTTTCGAGTATGCTAAAGAAAATTTGAGCTCCCGAAAAGCGCTTCAAGATATCATTAAGGATAAAAGAAAGAAAATTCAAACCATAAAAAAACAATGGGGTTCCGGTAAGAAAATTAGAGTTACTATTTTTTTGACACCTGTTAATGGGGCGTTTTGTTTCTGTAAAGTAAGTCATGAATCTGATAATTCGAGACTTGATTATGTTGGACAAGTTGGAGTTCCTAAATTAGGATTCAATTACATTCCTAGTGTTCTTGAATCAAAATTAGGTAGAGGCATACAAACGTATGATTTTAGTTTTTTGTCTTTTATAGGATTGGATACACTGCAGTAATATGGGTTAGATTGTCACAAATAACTACATCTAGAATAAAATTTATTGCAATCTGGATTATGCAAATTTGAGCTATTGAGTTTGCTAAATAAAAAAATGAAAGATTTGATATGGTAAAACTTTGCGCAGAGGGATAAAGTATATAATTCGAATATATGAAAAAAGAGACATTTTTGATGATTTTATTTTTTGTAATCAGCTCTTGCTATGCACAAAAAGATAATAATACAAATTCAGATTTAAGTAATAATAGTATTTCTTACAATAGGTTGGAAATTTTAAAAAAAATTGCATCAAAATTGAATGAACTAGATGAAAAATATGTACTGAATCATCCTAGAAAATATTCAGTTGTTAATGATAGTTTTTATAATTTTTTTGTTTATGATTTAGTTGATACTACTAACGTAGTACCTAAAAAAAATGATACTCGCATTGAGTTTATTGATAAACATATTTACCATATTGCCTCTTTAAATAATTATTTTAAAACTTCTATACTATTGATAGTATTAGATGGAGAGCTTTATTTTTTTGAAGGTGTAAATTGCATAAACAGTTTGAATAAAATTGAGGATGTTTTCGAATTTGTCAATAAAAACAATGAGTTACAATATTCAGAACTAGTAAAAAATAGAATCGTGAATTATAGAAAATATGATAAATCATATACCCTTGATACAATGGGTAAAATTCCAAAATGTGAATGCAAGTAATGTAACTAAGTATAGGATTGTTCAATAATGCAATGCCTTATGCCAATATTATTTAAAATGAAATGATTTTAGTGTGAAAAAGTGTTCTCTACAAATACTACTTTTATTGTTTTTCATTATTATTTCTTGTTCTCAAAGGATGACACTTAATGAAATAAACAAACCTATTTACAAAGATTTTAAAAAAGGTGTATTAAAGTCTTATAATGAACATGGCGAATTTATTCCAAAGCCTTATAATGAATTTTATAAGGATAATAAAGCAGAGTTCGATTTATATGTAAATTATAAAAACAAAGTTTTAGATTCAATTAATTTGTTAGATAAAGATAACTGGATTATTGTTCAACTACATAGTCATAAGTTTACAGGGACATACGAAGAAACTTATATTTTTACTGGTAAAGAGTATGTTTATTATTATTTGGATGTATTTAGTTTTGAGGAGAGTAATGAATTTGTAGAGTTTCAGAAGAATACGTTAGATTTATTACGAAATAGAGATGTAAAAGAAATTTACAATTGTTTTAAAAATGGTATGCATCTAAAGAATACGAAAATTGATTTGGAACCAAAAGGTCATCCAAGAATTATTTATGAAGTTAGCGTTTTTGCAAATAAGAAGTTTAATTTTTATAAAATTGATGCTAGGGATTATTTAATAAAAGGGTAACGGAGTTCTCGATAGCACAGATTTACTTCGTCAGGTCTCTGTGCTTGAGTGTAAATTCTTGATATATATGTTCTTGAAATAAAAAATATATATATGAGTAGTAAAGAAATTAAGAAACTATTTATTTACGGAAGTATTGCACTAGTTTTAGGAGTGATAATTTATTTGTTTGCATTTTATCTATCGGTAATTGATACTAAAGATGTTAAGATTGATGGGTACGTTTATGATGAGATTACTAAACAACCTATCAATGGAGCGACTGTGATAATTATTAATGAGCGATATGAAAGTGATAATGGAGTTTCCAATTATGACGAATATCTTGGACACGATGTTATTAAATTGATTACTGATAAATCAGGCCATTATTCGACAGTTATAGGGAAAAGTGCTTTTCTTTGGATTGATTTAGAAAAAGAGGGGTATCAAAATTCAAGTATTGATGGTCAATATTCATCAAAAACAATGGAGTATAAGACTTTTATGAAGAAAAAGGAATCTTCAAACTGATAATGGATTTACTACGTCAGTTCGCTACCCTCAGGTGTAATCAATCCCCACAAAGAATAGAAACAACAGCCAAAAAAAGCTGTGGCAAATAAAAATAAAAAAAATTGTTTGCCACAGGTTTTACTGTGGCAAAAATTTTTTAATTTAAAAAGTTGCCACGATTTTCGTGGCAACTTTTTTTTTAAATATTTTTTTGCCACAATAGTAAGAGAATGAAAAGTAATGTAAAACGATACTGCCTACAATGTTTTTCGTGCTACATAATAGAGCTACAACCATAAAAAGGTGGTTTTTTTGGAAAACTATTTAGGCCACAAGTAGGTAAAGCTGACAAGGGTGAAAACAAAAAACCTGCAAGTCTCCCTGCAGGTTTTTTTAGGATGTTTTGAAAAGCTTATTTCAAAGTTTCGAAACTGCGTTTTACAAAAGAAGTCAGTTCTTCTCCCTTAAGCAAACCTTGTGATAATTTTGCCAAGTCCAAAGCTTGTTTTACCAAATCGGCTTTTGTCGCTTCATTTTCAGTGTTTAAAATCACCGAAGCCAAATCGGAATTCGTATTGACCACCAAATTGAACATGTCCGGGAAATTCCCCATGCCAAACATTCCGCCGCCGCCTGTAGCACTCATTTCTTTCATACGACGCATGAATTCGGGTTGTGTAATCATGAAAGGTGCCAAGTTACTATCCATGGCTTCCAATTGAACGGTATAGTTTTCCTTTGGAACCGTGTTTTCAATAATTCCTTTAAGGGTTTCCTTTTGTTCGTCTGAAAGTTTCGAGATTTGCGTATCTTCTTTCTGGATTAGTTTGTCAATATGATCGGCATCGACACGAGCAAACGTTAAATTCTCGTTATCCGATTCCAACTTCTGAATCAAGTGCGATACAATTGGAGAATCCAACACGATGACTTGATAGCCTTTGTCTTTGGCGATGTCGATATAGCTGTGTTGTGCTTCTTTGTCGGAAGCATACAATACAACCACTTTACCGTTTTTGTCGGTTTGATTGGCTGTAATCGCCTCTTTTAACTCTTCAAGAGTATAGTATTTGCCTTCCGTTGAAGGATACAGTGCAAAAGCGCCGGCTTTCTCGTAGAATTTCGGTTCTGAAAGCATTCCGTATTCCAGTACCAACTTAATGTCGTTCCATTTGGCTTCGAAATCCTCACGGTTTTCATTGAACAACGATTTTAGTTTGTCGGATACTTTTTTAGTAATGTAATTCGAGATTTTCTTCACATTACCGTCGGCTTGTAAATACGAACGGGAAACGTTCAACGGAATGTCCGGAGAATCCACCACACCTTTCAACATCATTAGGAATTCTGGTACAATTCCATCTACGTTGTCAGTAACAAATACCTGATTTTGGTACAATTGAATTTTGTCTTTTTGAATTTGGATATTATCGCCCAATTTCGGGAAGTACAAAATACCGGTCAGGTTGAACGGATAATCCACATTCAGGTGAATGTTGAATAGCGGTTCGTCAAACTGCATTGGATACAATTCGCGGTAGAAATTTTTGTAGTCTTCATCGGTCAACTCTGTTGGTTGTTTTGTCCAAGCTGGAGTAGGGTTGTTGATGATATTGTCTACATCGATAAATTCTGTTTTGTAATCGTCACCTGCGTCTTCGGGTTTTGGTAACGCTTCTTTTTTGGTACCGAATTTAATAGGCACCGGCATGAATTTGTTGTATTTGGTTAACAATTCACGGATTTTGAACTCTTCCAAGAATTCTAAAGAATCGTCTGCAATATGTAAAATGATTTCGGTTCCTCGTTCAGTTTTGGTATGAGGTTCCAAAGTGAATTCCGGACTACCATCGCAAGTCCAGTGAGCGGCAGGTTCGTCTTTGTGGGATTTGGTGATGATTTCCACTTTATTGGCTACCATGAAAGCGGAGTAAAATCCTAATCCGAAGTGACCAATGATACCTGAATCTTTGGCAGAATCCTTGTATTTCTCTAAGAATTCTTCGGCGCCAGAAAAGGCTACCTGGTTGATGTATTTTTCTACTTCTTCTGCGGTCATCCCCAAACCTTGGTCAATGATATGCAACTTTTTATTTTCCTTGTCGATTTTTACCTCGATGATTGGGTTGCCATATTCTACTTTAGCTTCACCAATGCTGGTCAGATGTTTTAGCTTTAGTGTGGCGTCGGTAGCATTGGAAACCAATTCGCGAAGGAAGATTTCATGGTCGCTGTATAAAAACTTTTTGATTAAGGGAAAGATGTTTTCTACTGAAACATTAATTTTTCCTGTTGTCATAGTATTTGAGATTTTATTAGTAAATTTATTATCCTTTTATCTGTCAAAAGAAATACCAAACCCATTCGTAATGACAAATTGACCGATTGCAATTCTATAATTAATAAGAAAAATTATATAAGCAGAATTGAATAGACAATTGTAACTTTGTACAGAATCAAATCAAATACATGCAAACATGAAGAAAGTAATTCTATTTTTAGGCATAACGCTATCATTATTCAGCTGTAAGGTAAAAGATGCTGCCACTTCCACTTCGGTAGACCGACGCGCTCAAGTTGCTATTAAAGGAAATTGGACGTTAACGGATGTTAGCTACCCTGGGGAAGAAGTGATTAAAGTAAATTCTTTTCAGATAGCGGATAGTCAGTGTTTTGAAGGGAGTCAATGGACTTTCGTTTCGAATAATGATTCCGGAAAAATGGCCATTGAAAAAGCGGGTTGTCCTCAGTTCAGTTCGAATATCAAATGGTTTGTGAATAAGGACCAGCAGTTTGTTTTAAAAATGTTGGATGCAGGTGATAAGGCCAGAAAAGTAAAAGAGGGATATATATTGTTGCTTAGAAGTCAAACCATGGAAACGTTTCAGTTGGTGGATAAAGTAAATATTGGTGGTAAAAACACCGAAATTGTATACCTATTCAGAAAAAATAAATAAGAAGATCATGAGAAAATCAATCGTATATATGTCAGTGTCACTATTTCTAACAGGAATGGTTTTGACAAGTTGTGAGTCTATAAAGAATGCCAATAATACACAAAAAGGAGCGGCCATTGGCGCTGTTGGAGGTGCGGTTGTTGGTGGAATTTTGGGCAATAATATAGGTAAAGGTGGAAATGGTGCTTTGGGAGCTGTACTTGGTGGCGTTGTTGGTGGCGTTGTTGGTGGTGTAATCGGGAACAAAATGGACAGACAGGCTAGAAGTATCAGTGAATCCTTACCGGGTGCTAAAGTGGAAAGAGTTGGAGAAGGAATTAAACTGACATTGGGTGAGAACTCGGTGAATTTTGATTTCAATAAAGCAACACTAACGCCTAAAGCGAAAGCCAATTTGGATAAATTGGTGCCGGTTTTTAAAGAATATGCCGATACGGATATTAAAATTTATGGGTATACCGATAGTAAAGGAGCTGACGATTACAACTTGAAATTGTCGGAGCTAAGAGCGAATGCGGTGAAAGGGTATTTGGTAGCCAAAGGGGTAAAATCTTCGCGTTTCAATATTACTGGAATGGGTGAAAATGACCCAATTGCTTCTAATGAATCGGATGCCGGACGTGCAGAAAACCGCCGTGTGGAGTTTGCCATTACTGCCAATGAAAAAATGGTGGAAGATGCAAAGAAAGAAGCAGGGAAATAATTGAAAAAAAAATACAAATTTGTTGAAAAAAGCTGTTCGTTGGAACGGCTTTTTTATTGGCTTAGTTTGTAGCTTTGTAATCTAAATTTTGACTATGCTTCAAATTGATAATATATCCTTCGGTTATACCGAAAAAAGAATAATTCACAATATCAGCTTTTCGATTGAAAAGGGACAAAATATCGCACTTCTGGGGGAAAGTGGTTGCGGAAAGAGTACTTTGTTGAAATTGATCTATGGTTTGCATGATCTTGACGAAGGGAAAATTACTTGGAATGATAAGTTGGTCACCGGACCGAAGTACAATTTGGTACCCGGAATGGATTACATGAAATTTATGGCGCAGGATTTCGGTCTAATGCCCTATGAAACCGCTGGCGAAAGTGTGGGGAAATATTTATCCAATGCGTTTCGAGCGATTAAAAAATTGCGCATTGAGGAACTTCTGGATTTGGTTGAAATGACCGAGTTTACTAGAACTAAAGTAAATTTATTGAGTGGTGGTCAGCAACAACGTATTGCTTTGGCAAGGGTATTGGCGCTAGAGCCTGAAATTTTGCTGCTGGATGAACCGTTTAGCCACATCGACAACTTCCGAAAAAATGCTTTGCGCCGTAATCTGTTTGCTTATTTGAAAAGTCGCGGTATTACAGTAATTGTTGCTACACACGACAGTACTGATGCGCTTTCGTTTTCGGATGAAACCATGATCATGAAAGATGGACAATTATTGGTGAAAGCGCCTTCGAAACAGATTTATGGCAATCCCGCATCAAAATATATTGCTTCACTTTTTGGTGAAGTAAATGAATTGATAATGAATAAAGATGGAAAGTCTGAAACTATTTTAGTTTATCCACACCAGTTGAAAATCTGTGAAAACGGTCCGCTGAAAGTAACTGTAAAGCAGTGTTATTTCAAAGGGAATCATTATTTGATTAAGGCAGCTTTCAACGGTCGTCCGTTGTTTTTTCAACATGAAAAAGAATTGGAATTGCAATTGGATGTGACTTTGGAAGTAAAGCGGTAAGCTAAATTAATTGAGATTCCTACTGCTGATTATTCAATAGTACAATAAAAAAGCCTCATACAATGAGGCTTTTTTAATCTTATGAAATTAATTCTTCAAATATTTGTCTAAGAATTGCTCTTGTTCCCATAATAAATGGAAGATGTTTTCTTTGGCAGCATATCCATGGGATTCCTTCGGAAGGATTACCATTCTTACCGGAGCGCCCAAACCTTTTAAAGCTTGGAAGTAACGTTCTGTTTGTAAGGTGAAGGTACCCGGATTGTTGTCAGCCTCACCATGTACCAAAAGCATTGGTGTTTTCATTTTATCGGCAGTCATGAAAGGAGACATTCCGTTGTAAATTGCAGGAACTTCCCAATAATTGCGCTGTTCACTTTGGAAACCAAATGGAGTTAGTGTTCTGTTGTAAGCACCACTTCGGGCAATACCACACGCAAATAAATTAGAGTGTGTCAACAAGTTGGCTGTCATGAACGCCCCATAGGAATGCCCACCCACAGCAACTTTTTTGCGATTGATGTATCCTAAGTTGTCCAAGGCATCGATAGCGGCTTCTGCATTCGATACCAATTGCGGAATGAAAGTGTCGTTCGGTTCTGTTTTTCCTTCACCAATAATAGGGAATGAAGCATCATCCAATACTGCATAACCTTTGGTTACCCAGTAAACGAATGAACCATAGTAAGGGAATGTAAATTCGTTCGGGTTTTTATTGTTTTGTCCCGCAGAGTTTTTGTCTTTGAATTCTTCAGGATATGCCCAAATTAATAGGGGTAATTTTTCTTTTTTGGCAGTTCGGTCGTAACCTACCGGTAAATATAATGTTCCTGACAATTCTACACCGTCTTTGCGTTTGTATTTGATTACTTCTTTGTATACATTTTTGATACTTTCGAAAGGATTTTTAAAAGTCGTGATTGGAGTGATTTTATCCTTCGCTTTAATGTTTCGGAAATAGTAATTCGGGAAATCTGTTTTCGATTGAATTGATACTAAAACGTCTCCTTTTTTGAAATCTTCAATGGATAAAATTTCCTCCTTTTTGTCTTTATAAGTACTTTGGTACAAACGTTTTGATTTCAGCGTTTTTAGGTTGAATTCATCCACAAAAGGGAATTGACCGTCTTTGGTATATCCGTCGCCAATCAAAAAAGCATTGTCATTTTCGATGGCCAATACCTGACGACCGTATTGGTTTTTAATGGTTTCAAAATTCCCGGGATCCGAATAAATGTCCTGTTGGTTTCGGTCGCTTATAACAGTTGGCGTTGTTCCCGGTTGTGAAGGGTTGAATAAATAAGTTTTGATGTTTCGGGTATCGTACCAGTTATCATAAGCAATTGCAGTGGTGCTGTTACCCCAAATAATCCCGCTATAACGTTGTGGAGTTTTCAAAATCGAAACGGGTTTGTCTTTGAAAGGTGCTTTCCAGGTGAATAGTTCATCTCTGAAATCCACTTTGTTCGCTGGATCTCCTTCGTCTAGCGCTTCAACAAAGAATAAAGTTGAAGGTTCGTCATTTCTCCATGCAATTGAACGCTTTCCTTTTCTAACCGCCATAAAACCTTTAGGCATCACTTCTGCCAATGGTGCTTCATGGATTAATTGAACCGGGTTACCGTTCAAATCAAATACTTCTACAGTAATTGGGAAACGACCTAATGGAACAATGTAGGAAAACGGTTTTTTTAAAACGTTGGTTAGTAAATAATTTCCGTCGGGTGAAAATGATTCGTTCAAATACCAATTGGCTTTTTTGAATAATGAGGAAGAACCGTCCAAATTAACTTTATAATATTCCGAAGTGACTAAATTTTCAAAATTAGCTTCATCGGTTGGGTTTTTTAATAAATCTTGATATGTTCTGTTTTGGGATACTTTTCCATCTGCAGTTGAAACAATCGGACCTTTTGGTAATTCTTTTTTAGCATCGATTAGAGCCGGTCTGTTTTTGATCAGCTGTTTCACCAAAATGCTTTTCCCATCTCTGAACCAGTTGATTGGTGATCCGGTGTTGGCGTTCAAAGTAGCATCGGTTAGTTTTTTGGCTGTTGCCGTTGCAATATCCAGTAACCAAAGTTCTACTCCGGTTGCGGTGGTATTAGTAAAAGCTACTTTGGTTTCGTCCGGAGACCAATTCAAATAGGCAATTTTTGGATTTTGCGGAAGTCCGGTTACTTGTGTTTCTACTTTGTCTTTGATTTTTCGAACCTTGATGTTGTTGGTGTAGGTCAGCGTACTCGAGATATTGGTTACGGGATTAATACGTAATCCACCCAAGCGCATTTCGTCCTGATTCAAGTCGTCTAATGTTTTGTAAGTGTCACGATAGGTAAACAACATATACTGTTTTTTGGTATCCATAGTAACCGAAGGCGCTCTTTCGAAATCAGCCAGTGTTAGTATGGGTGCGGAAGGTTTTTGGTAGGTCACATTTTCTTGTGCACTACCAACATGACTTGCAATTAGAAAGCAAGCGGAAAAAAGTAGTTTTCTCATAAATAGGTTCTTCTATGGTATAAAAATAGGTGGAGAAATTTTATTCGATAAGTTCGTTAACAAATTTTTATATAATTCCTGCCATCATTAGTATTCCAAAGACCAATAATGTTACACCAACTATAGTTTGGACTAGGGTAATGGTCGTTTTTTGTAATAGTTTGTTTCCGAAATATACGCCTATGAATGCCGAAAGTGATGCTAAACCTAACAAAGTGAAGTCAAGTTCAACCTCGTTGCGAATAATTTTAGGGATATAAATACTCAAACGAGAAACGTCCACGAGACAGGCAATTACAACTCCAGTGGCAACAAATGCCTCTTTTGATAAACCAGCACGGATTAAAAATGCACTTCGCAAGGCACCCTGATGGCCGGATAATCCTCCGAAAAACCCACTTAAAACACCACCAATCGGTAAATGTTTTTTATCGAATTCCAGATTTTTAAGTTGTGGAATCACATCGAATAGTGCGAATACAATCAACAGTAAGCCAATGATTAGTTTAATGGCTTTTATTTCAATTAGATGGGTATTAAAATAATAAGAATAAATAGGAGGAAGGTGGCTTAGCAAACTTAATAGATAAGCACCTAAAAAAGAAAAAAGAATTGCTGGAATTCCGAATTTCAGAACGGTAGTTTTATCGGCGCTTTTACCAAAAAGAACTAATTTGAAGGTGTTGTTCATAAAATGAACCAATGCAGTAAGTACTACAGCTATTTCAATCGGAAAAAACAATCCGAAAACAGGTAATAGAAGCGTTCCCAATCCGAAACCGGAGAAAAGTGTCAATCCGGCACCAAATAAAGCGACAAGACAAATGATGAGGTATTCCATATTCTTTTACTAATCTTTTTCAAATATAATAGTATTACAATTGTCAATTCGGAAATTTTGTGTATTTTGTATTGTTAATTTTTGCATTAAACGTAAATTTGCAGACTATTTTTAATTAATAAATAAAAAGATGTATCATTCAAAGATAACAGGATTAGGCTATTACGTTCCGGACAATGTAGTGACAAATGATGATTTGTCTAAAATAATGGATACGAATGACGAATGGATTCAGGAACGCACCGGTATTAAAAGAAGAAGACACGTAAATACAGCCGAAGACACCACTACTTCAATGGGTGTTAAAGCAGCTCAAATTGCCATCGATAGAGCAGGTATAGCAAAAGAAGATATTGATTTTGTCATTTTTGCCACGTTAAGTCCCGATTATTATTTTCCTGGGCCGGGTGTGTTAGTGCAAAGAGATTTGGGCTTAAAGACAGTAGGTGCATTGGATGTACGTAATCAATGTTCAGGATTCGTGTACGCAATTTCTATTGCCGATCAATATATCAAAACCGGTATGTATAAAAATGTCTTGGTGATTGGTTCCGAAGTACATTCTAGAGGATTGGATTTCACTACCCGTGGTCGTGGAGTTTCGGTTATTTTCGGAGATGGAGCGGGAGCGGCAATTTTATCAAGAGAAGAAGATACTACCAAAGGTATTTTATCAACGCATTTGCATTCCGAAGGACAACATGCTGAGGAATTGGCATTGATTGCTCCGGGAATGGGTAAACGTTGGGTATTGGATATTTTGAAAGATAACGATCCTAATGACGAAAGTTATTATCCTCATATGAACGGACAGTTTGTATTCAAGAATGCAGTGGTTCGTTTCAGTGAAGTGATTATGGAAGGTTTACAAGCGAATAATCTTCAGGTTTCGGATATCGATATGTTGATTCCGCATCAGGCGAATTTGAGAATCTCTCAATTCATCCAACAAAAATTCCAATTGACAGACGACCAAGTATACAACAATATCATGGAATATGGTAATACCACTGCGGCGTCTATTCCTATTGCTTTGACGGAAGCTTGGGAACAAGGAAAAATAAAAGAAGGAGATACAGTGGTATTGGCGGCTTTCGGATCAGGTTTTACTTGGGCGAGCGCCATTATTAAGTGGTAATTGATGAAAAAACCTTTCATTGCTTTAGCTGTTTTAATGCTGAGTTGCGGGAAACCTTCATTCAGTACAAAATGGATGGAAGAAAAAGCGCCGGAAACGTTTCAGGCGCGTTTTGAATCTTCCCAAGGTGATTTTGAAGTTGAATTTACTAGAGATTTGTCACCGAAAGCGGTCGATCGAATTTATCAGCAAATCAACCATAAATTTTATGATGGAATTGTTTTCTACCGAGTTGTTCCAAATTTTGTAGCGCAATTTGGACATATGGATTCGACCGCAACGGCAAACAATTGGGACCGCTATAAAGTAGAAGACGAACCAGTGAAAGGTAGTAATGTGAAAGGAACGATTAGTTATGCGCGTTCCGGGCCTAATTCAAGGGGTAATCATCTTTTTATCAATTTAAAAGATAATAAACGGTTGGATACGGTAGCCTTTAATAGAGTAAAAGGTTTTCCGACATTGGGTAAAGTAACCAAAGGAATGGAGGTTGTCGAAAAACTCTATTCGGGTTATGGGAATGAAACAATGAATGTTTACGATACTTTAGCAGTGAAACGAAAAGAATTTATGAAGAAGTTTCCAAAATTAGACTCGATTAAAAAAGCGTACATAGTGAAATAAAAAAAAACCTCGATTATCGAGGTTTTTTTATGGGTTGTATTCAACAGGTTTTAGAATAATCCTCCGCCACCGCCTTGTGTTTCGTTTTGATCACGTTGCTTGCGTTGTAATGCTCTGTTTTTTCCACCACCGAAGTTGTAGTTGATACCAGCATAGAATGTTTGACTTTCCCAGTAAAATGCTCCGTATTGTCTGTAAGGAATTTTTCCATCGAAGGCAAAACGCATATTTTCGAAAATATCGTTGTAACGTAACGTGATGGTTCCTTTTCCTTTTAGGATGTTGTAAGTAGCACCGATATCTGCTTTGTACATTGATTTTCTTTCACCTTGTAAGCTAATATCACGGCCTCTGAACATACCAAATAATTGTAAACGTAGGTTTTTACTTGCTGTGAATGTGTTGTTCATTCTAGCATTGAAAGTGGTAACATCAATTTCTTTTCTTTCGTATTCTTCCGTAATACCATTTTGCACGATACCTCTCACTATTTTGAAATACGAGTCGGCACTGATGTTTGCTCCCCACCATTTAGTGAATTTTAAATTGGCAGAAGCCTCAATACCATACGCATTGTTGTCTTTGAAATTATCCCAAGATAAAATTCTTCGGTTGATATTGTTCGGATCTATGTAGGTTACTCTAGAGATTTCATCATTGATTCTTCTGTAAAAAACGCCTGTAGTTACGGTTCCTAGTTTCATAGTACGCGTATAATTCAATTCGAATGAATTAGTAAACTGAGGAACCAAAGCTGGATTACCTCTAGATTCAATAGTAGGAGTAGTCCATTCGCGAATTGGATTGATTTGTCCAATACTTGGTCTGTCTACTCTTCTTGAATAATTCAGATTGAATGAGTTTTTTTCGTTTGGAGTATAATTGATGAATGCCGAAGGATAAATAGTAAAGATATCGTCTTCTACTTTTCTTTGATCATTTTCGGTAGGTTCAGTTGAAACCGTTTCGAAATCGGCGTCCAAATTGTATATTTCAGCTCTAAATCCTAACTGTGCACTCCATTTGTCCCATTTTTTACTGTAATTGGTATATAAAGCATGAATATCTCTTTTGAATGAGAACTCGTTTTCTGCTAAATAACCAGGTGTACGAGTATTATCGAAATCACTTGAAGTGTCTTGGAATCGTGATTCGTATCCAATTTCCAATTTCGTTTTTTCAGTTAACGGATTGGTATAATCGATATTGAATTGCGTATAATTGGTTTCCGTTTGAATATCGTTGGTGGTGAATGAAGTTTCCGCTGGATCTGTAAAGGTGTCTACATAATCTGTGTTTTCTTCATTGGTGGTATTTGAAAAGTTGGCTTGAAACTCGATGTTCTCTCCTTTTTTATCGAAATCGTGTTTGAAAACTAAATCATAAGTTTGATTTTTATTTTCGTTTTCATTGATTGAAGTTTGAAAAGAATCGCGATTCGCAGGGTTTGTTAAATAATCAACTTCGGTTTCACTGTTACCATCCAAATGGGTTAAATTTTGATTGGTATAAGCAGATAGCGTATTTTTTTCGTCAATATAGTAATCGATTCCAATTTTAAACAAATGGGAATTGTTTTTATTACGGAATCTGAAATCTTGCTCGCTTTCTTTTGATGGGTTTTCTGAATTCACAAATCCGTGGTTAGCATTCAAACCGTGGTTGAAACCATAATTGGTGTACAAATTTACTTTACCCACTTTATAATTCAAGTTTAGAGCCGAGTTGGTTTTTGGCGTGATACCAAAAGTTACACCGGTATTAATGCTTCCATTAAAACCTGTATTCGCATTTTTATGTAAAATAATGTTGATGATACCACTCATTCCTTCCGGATTGTATTTGGCAGATGGATTGGTGATCAATTCCACTTGTTTGATTGAAGAAGATGGAATTTGTTGTAATAATTGACCTACTTCAATGTTAGAAGGTTTTCCATCAATCAATACTCTTACATTGCTGTTTCCGCGCAAAGAGATTTCTTTGGTTTGAGCATCCACACTTAATGTTGGAATGTTGTTCAGCATTTCGGAAGCTGTAGTTCCCGATGCCACTAAATCTTTACCTACGTTAACTACTTTACGGTCTATTTTCTGTTCGATGGTCGAACGTTCTTTTACAATAGAAACTTCGTTAAGTTGAGTTGCTTCTTCTTCTAATGCAATCGTTTTTAACGCAATCGATTTATCGCTTTCTGAAAGGGTAAATGATGCCGTGTATTTTTTGAAGCCAATATATTGTACTTCAACAGTAAGTTGCTTTAAAGGAAGATTCCCTACGGTGAAACTACCGTTGTCTTTTGTAATTCCTCCGGAAATAACTTTTCCTTCATCTCTTACCGAAATGGTTGCATAAGGAATAGGTTCGCCGGTTTTCTTTTCGATTACCTTACCGTTGATACTACCCGGAAGTAATGAGGTAGGTGCGGAAGTTTGTGCATGCAAATTAGTCAACTGCACTAATAAGCAAATGATTAAAATTTTAAATTTCATCGTTAAAATAAGTTTGATTACGATTGATGATTGATTTTTTGTGTTTTGGAAAGTAAAATCGGTGACAAATTTACAATCTAGTAGACACTGACGAACACGGTTTGTTACAGTTTTAAGAAATGTTTAACATGCTAAAAAAGAAAATCCCCTGAAGTAAAAACTCCAGAGGACAATCAACTAATTAACCAAACCCAATATTTTTAGAACATTCCGCCTCCTTTTGATTCGTTTTGTTCTCTTTGTTTGCGTTGTAACGCTTTATCTTTTCCACTTCCGAAATTGTAGCTGAAGTTCACGTTGACTGTTTGGTTTTCCCAACGGAACTGTCCATTGATTTTCGCCGGATCTTCACTGTTAAAACGTTCACGCATAATATCGAAAATATCATTGTAACGTACACTCACTGTTCCTTTTCCTTTTAAAACATTCAAACGTGCACCTAAATCGGTTTTCCACATGCTTTTATTTGAAAATTGTAAATGTCTTGCTCCGCCTCTGTACATGGTAAACCAGATCAATCGGAAATCTTTGGTTACTTTGAACGTGTGGTTCATTCTTGCGTTGAATAAAACAGCATTGATTTCTTTGTCTACTAAATCACCATTACGGTCTTCAATGATTCCTTTATTGTTTTTAAAATAACTGTCCACACCAAAGTTTACATTCCACCATTTGTCGAAATCTAAGTTTCCTGAAACTTCCACACCATATTCTGTGTTGTGATCGAAATTGGTAAAAGTTAAAAGACTTTTATTAGCATCGTAAGGATTTGTAGTTAAAACCTGTGATATATCATCTTTAATGTATCGGAAGAAAACTCCGGATGTGATCGAACCCATTTTTACTTTTCGGGTGTAATTTGCTTCAATTGAGTTGGTAAATTGTGGCTTCAATTCTGAATTACCAATTTGTTCTACGGTTGGTCCGCTCCATTGTCTAATTTCATTTACCTGTTGCATGTTGGGTCTGTCCACTCTTCTTGAATAATTGAAATTGAATGAATTGTTTTCAGAAGGGGTGTAGGTTACAAATGCCGATGGATATACTGTGAAAATATAATCTTTGAAATGATCATCAGCCTGACCTGCTTTTTTGAACGTACCATTCACGTCATAGCTTTCGAAGCGTAAACCCAATTGATAGTTCCATTTTCCAATTTGGCTACTGTAATTGGTGTACGCCGATTGAATATTTCTGTTGAATTCAAAATCGGAATCGAACGTGTTATTGTTTACGAATCTGTTTGTTGTTCCGTCAATTCTGCTTTCTAATCCTAATTCAATTTTTGAAGTTTCTGATAACGGACTTGTATAATCAACATTGGCTATAAAATTCGTACCGTCTTTAGTTACATCATTTGTTTTGGTTAAGTTGTTGTTCTCATCTCTGAACTCACTGTCTTCAGGACTTTTACTCAAATTGTAATTCAATTCAATATCTAAAGTTCTTTCTGGTTTTTCAAATTGATGTTTGTAGGCTAAATTGTAGGTCTGGTCTTTGTCTTTTGATCTTGCTGTTTGTATTTGAGTGACATCGCTAGACGCACCGGTAATGTAATCGATTCGGTTTCCAAAAACCATAGAAGGATTTGCAAATGACTGTATCGTATAAAAAGATAATGTGTTTTTGTCGTTGATATAAAAATCTACACCCGATTTTGTGAAATGATTTTTGTTGAATTCTCTGATGTCAAAATAGGCATCATAATTATCGATATTGTCATAATTTCTCCACTGAATTTTACCACTGTTGATGAATTTACCGTGGTTCAAAGCGTAATTGGTGTAAAAGTTAAATTTGTTTACTCTGTAATTCAAATCGATTGAACCATTGAATTTTGGGGCTTTACCAAAAGTAGTTCCAGTATTTAAGCTTCCGTTAAAACCTAATTTTGCGTTTTTATTCAATACAATATTAATGATACCGCTCATTCCTTCCGGATTGTATTTTGCTGAGGGATTGGTAATTAATTCAATTTGTTTGATTGACGTGGAAGGGATTTGTTGCAGAGCTTGGTAAGCAGTTAGGTTGGAAGGTTTTCCATTGATGAAGATTTTTACGTTTTCGTTTCCTCTTAAACTTACTGTGTTGTTTTGTTGATCGATAGATACCGAAGGTATATTGTTCATGATTTCTGCAGCCGTAGCTCCTGCCGAAACTAAGTCTTTACCAACGGTAATTACTTTTCGATCAAGTTTTTGTTCTACTGATGATTTTTCACGTACAACACTTACTTCGTTAAGCATTTTGGCTTCTTCTTCAAGTAAAATGTTCTTTAGATTTAGAGATTTGTTATCGTTATCTAAAGTTATCATGGTTTCGTATTTTTTATAACCCATAAAAACTACTTCAACAGATAATGATTTTAATGGTAAATTTCCGATTGAGAAACTTCCGTTGTCTTTGGTCATACTTCCGGTAATCACTTTACCGTCCTCTTTAATGGTTACAGAAGCATACGATAAGGGTTCATTGTTTTTTTTATCGATAACCTTTCCACTAATAGTTCCTTGAGCCAATGGGTTTGACGGAGGAGTGGAAGTTTGTGCTTGTAAACTGGCAATTTGTGCCAATAAACAAATGATGATTGCTTTTAATCTCATGATTTTAAATTTGATTGATGATGATTTATGGGACAAATGTATAAATAATTTAGAACTATGCAAAACAAAGTACCTTTTTTTTCACTTAACTTTTGTTTGCATAGTAGTATTGAAATTTAATATTTTGTTACAGTTTGCGTCAAAAAAAAATGGACTTGTTCTGAAACAAGCCCATTTTGTTGATTTTTTTCTAAGATTATCGTTTTAAAGTAAAATGCGATTTGAACGTTTTGTTACTTCCTTTTTCTGTAAATTCTACAGTAAACCAATAATCAGTAGAGGGTAGCGGTTCTCCGTTGTAGGTTCCGTCCCATCCTGGAGAAGAAGGAGTAATTCGTTTTAAAAATTTGCCATAACGATCAAAAATACTGATAGCAGCATTCGGATTGGTCGAAATTAAATCAGGAATATTCCAGGTTTCATGATAACCATCTGCATTTGGTGTGAAAAATTTAGGATAATTAATGATTACCGCAGTTAAAGGCGCTGGAGAACAATGACCGTTTTTGTCTCTAACTGAAATAGTATGCTCACCAGCAGCTACATTATAGAAAATGTTACTGTCCTGATAAGGTCCGTTGTCTAATTGGTATTCATAATTTCCTGAACCGACACCTAAAACATTCACTTCGATAAAGGTTGGATTTTCAAAGGCATCACTGTATACAATTTCCAGATAAGGCGCATACATGGTAACTTTTGTAGTAATTGTTTTAGTACAGTTTGTCGTAGTATTGGTAACCGTTACGGAATAGTCACCTTCTAAGTTGGTGGAAACCGCACCCGAATTATTCCCAAATGGAGCTCCATTATGAGTCCAAACATAAGAATATCCTGAACTTAATCCAGTATTTAAAACAACACTATTTAAAATCGTTCCTGTTTCATAATCTTGACAGATGAAGTATTCCGTATCTAAAATTGGATTAGGAAGTGGATTGATATTTAAACTTACTTGCACAACGTCAAAACAGGCATTGGTTGAAGTTGTATTGTTAATGCGAACCCAAATGGTATCATTATAAGGCGTTTCATTCTCATAAGCTGAAGGATTGGCAATTGCATTCGTTCCTGTATTTGCATCACTTGCAGACGTATAATAACTGAAATTGAAATCTGTAGCTGGAGTTTGTGTACCTAGAACTTGATTTTGGACTTCAGTAATTAAATCATAACGATAAATTCCATCATTGATTCCAAAATCATCACATTTAGGTGTGATTGTTGCAGGGTTGGCAATTGGTTCTGCTACAATATTGACAATAAATTCACTTTGGTCTTGACACGTTGGTGAAAAAGGAGCATTTCCTCTAATGTAGATAGTATTTGCTCCTGGAGTCGTGATTGTTGCATTAGAGACCAATACATTTCCAGTATTGTCGTAATAGTTTTCTCCTGCACCCAGACTAGCTGGGTTTAATTGATAACTGCTACAAGTATTTGGTACGTCTGGTAGTTCGGTGACATTATATAGATTAATCGGAATTTCTCTTTCTATAAAACAATTCGGATTAGTTCCTGTTTCGGCATATACAAAAATTGAAACAGGAGGTACATTATTATTATCATAAGTTGTAATTGGAACTACAACTCTTCCATCAGGATTGGTAATGGATTGGTTGTAATAAGTACCTACACTCAAAGTAGGTAATGTAAAACTGTCGCAAAAATTAAATGCTGTTGGTAATGAAGAATCCAAGACAGGAGTATCATTAATCGTAATAGTAAAAGTACTTTCATCTCTACAGCTGAAACGCACATTGGTTTCGGTATAAATGTAAAGCGGTGAAACCACATTTGCGGAAGTATAAACTGTTCCAGCGGGAATTATATTACCTGGATGTGGATTATTGGGATTCGGATCCATTGGTGCATCATAATAGAAATTGTTCGCGGGTAAAGCTGGTAAAGTATAGCTATCACAGTGTACTTGATTTTGAAACACAGTGGCTCGGAAGCTGTCAAAATCAATTTCGAATGAATTTTCACTGAAACAATTAGGATCGTTTGGATTTACGGCATAAATATAAATGGTTTTGATAAGGTTGGTCATGTCATCATTAGCATTTAAATCAGTGGCGTCAATCACAAAATCTGTGATTAGGTTTTGACCGTTGGGATCATCATAATAATTACCGTTAGCCAAAGGTGTCAAGGTATAACTATAACAGACTTCTTGACGTCCTCTGGAATCAATTATTGGTCTTTGATTGATCGTAATTGTCCAAGGCGTTTCATTGTAACACACCGGAGTCAATGCCATTGTTGATTCCTTGTATATCCATATCGTATTGGTTGAAGTTATCGCATCTCCTGGTAGCAATTCAATATTTCCGGTTGTTGCCGGCCCTCCTTGCTGTACAAAATACCTTCCTCCGTCTGGATTTGTTGGTAAAGTATAGGTTTCACATGCTGCTACGGGAATAGGTGCAGTTAGCGCTGGTTGATGGAATGTAATGTTGAAGAAATCATCGTTAGTACATGCTGCCCCGGGAACATAATGATAAATAGTAGTGTTTTGGTTAATATCAATTGGTGTGTTGATACTATTACCTCCTCCATTGGGTGCATCTCTGAATTCACCAACCGGAGGAGCGTTCAATTGATATGGACCCGAACAAATATCTACATTGGCTAAGTTTAAACTCCCAATATATACCGAGAAAGTTGAAATTGTTGAACGACAATTATTGTTTTCTGCAAAAGCATGAACTTCAGTAGTCGTAGTTATCGGGAATGTTAGAGGTGTATAAGTATCTGTTGCTGCGTCGTATGTATAATAGTTGGCCGTGCCTACGTTGGTAATAATGACTGGAAGTGAATTTACCGGATTACAATCAAAAATATTGGTAAATGTATTGCTAACGGTTGGTGTTTGGTAAATGGTAATGTCGAAGTCGCTTGCAATAGGTGAACAAGTTGGATCCGTAAAGGTAAAGTACACATAAAGTGTTGTAGTGCCTAAAGTTGAAATTATATCTCCAGGGAAAACCTCTGTATTTCCAGGAGTAGTTGGTCCACCTGGTTGTGTAAAATACTGCATCCCATTGTAGGCATAGGGTTGTATAATGTAACTGTCGCAGCTAATTACATCAATTGGTGTAATGTCTAATTGTTCGATAATAAATACATTAAAACTACGCTCTGAAGGACAACTTGGTGTGCCACCTGTTTCGTGGTAAATGTAGATGGTCGTGTCGGTTGTGATGACGGTTCCCGGTGCTAGTATTGATCCAGTTTGATTAGGGCCTGTATAATAGGTGCCCGGATTTGTGAGTGTGGGTAAAATGTATTGAGCGCAAACAAATTGGTCCTGTAAATTGTCTAAAATAGGTCTCGGTTTGACAATTAGATTGATACTTGTTGTGTTATAACAGGCGGTGTCAGTGTTGTTTTCAATTCGGATATAAACAACTGTATTTGATGATATTAAAGAGGAGTTAGTGTCAATTGGGTTTACGTTGTTGTCTGCATCCGCTTGTGATAGATGATAACTAACATTGTAAATACTTGAGGATTGCCCACTTAAAACAGTATTGGTTAATAGTGCTAAATCAAACTCTCCTGAACCTGAACCGGCTGTAGTTTCACAACGGGTTAAATCCCCGGGGTTATTGGCTATCGGAGATGGAGTTAAACGTAAAAAGAAAGTTTCTATGGTATAACAACCAGTGCTTGGATCAACAACTCTAATCCAGATTTGTTTGGGTAAACTTGCTGAAGCTACACTATGGCTTAATATTAATGGATTGGTATTTCCCTGTGCATCCGCCAAAGATTCATGATAGCTTAATTGGTATTGTCCTGACGGATTAACTATTGGTGAGTTGTAAGCTAATTCAAAAGTATAATTTGCCGAAGCATTGTTACATTTGTACAAATCGACTGGATCGGGTACTGTGATAGCAGGTTGGTAAGATATGACAATATCATTGGTAGCTACTTCACAATTAGTTGCTTGTATGTAATAGGTTAGTTGGTAGGTGCCGGATTGATTGACAGTCAAATCTGGACCAGTTTCGCCCGGAATAGGATTTCCATTGGCATCTTTCCAAACAAAATCAAAGAAATTGGGATCTAAACCTGAAGTTATAGTGTAACTTTCATTAACGCCATTATTATTGCATAATCCCACAATGTCGGGACCAAGTACATCTTGACTAAAATCAAAACTACTTCCGCCTAAAAATAAAGCCGAATCAAAACGCTCGTCAATACCATCCGCAATAACAATCTTAATGTGGTAAGTTTGACCAGGAATCAAATTGTTTTTAGTAGCATTCATCAAAACGGTTTGGCCGTTAAAGTTGGTTGGAGATGCTGCTGCAGCTGATCCTCCATTGAACTGACCAAAATACCCTACGTTTTCCGGAGTACATCCCGAATTGTAAAGATTATCTCGTATAGTTTGTACGGAAATAGGAATAGTAGTGCTTGGAATAATAGCAAGATTTTCGGTTACTCCACCTGAATCAGTGAGTAAAAATGCAAAGCCATCAGTTGATTGACATTGATAGGTTCCGTATTCTTCGGAAGCAAATAAAAATTGAAAATTAAAGTAGTTGGAGTACGATGTGAAATCAAATTCTAAAACTGTAGCGTTTCTAGAACTCATGTTGATGCCCGATGCCGCCAAAATTGTTTCTAAATTAGCGTCGCCTGGCCAAGCTGAACTTCCATCGCTTAAATCGGAAGTGTTGGGTCCGGGTGCATTAAGTACATTTCCCGTGGTTAAGAGTACACCATTAGTAAAAGGAAAGGCCGGGTTGGTATTTTCAAAATAGCCTATTCCGTTAGTGGAACCGAAATTAGTACCTGTTCGAGAACTTACATTGGTAATATTTACGCAAGGACTGTTGACTAATACACTGTTGACTAGACCGAAATCGTTGTAAGTAGTCGTGTTTACTGTTATTGATTGTGAGAAAATAAAAAAGCTGTTAATCAAAAACAGCGTTAGAAGTAGTTTTTTTTTCATAGATTTTGTCATGGGTCTGCAAAAATATTCTTTATCTCAGTTACACAAAAAAAATACCGACAAACTACTTGATATCCCGTAATTAAGTAGGTTTTTATTGCAAAACCTCAGGAATTGGACGATAATTGTATCTCTATAAATTTACTAAAAATTTCTTTTAAAATAGTATCTTTGCGCCTTTAAAAAATCATTAATTATGACACTTACACAAATTCTTACGCCAAAAATCCAGGAAGCTGTTCAGGCATTGTTTGCTATTTCACTTGATAAAGTAGAATATCAAGCAACTCGTAGGGAATTTGAAGGTGATATAACTATGGTGGTTTTTCCAATCCTAAAATTGGTTAAAGGAAACCCAGCCGAAATTGGAACTAAGATTGGAAACTATTTGGTTGAAAATGTTCAGGAAGTTGAGAAATTTAATGTGGTTCAGGGATTTTTGAACATCGTAATTTCGGATGCATACTATGTCAACTTCTTTAAAGATATTCAAAGTAATACATCTTTCGGATTTGTCAATCCTGTAGCTGGTGAAAAAGCTATTATGGTCGAATATTCATCACCTAATACCAATAAGCCATTGCATTTGGGGCATATCCGTAATAATTTATTGGGGTATTCTGTAGCCGAAATTATAAAAGCTTCGGGTAAAAAAGTATACAAAACTCAAATCATCAACGACCGTGGTATCCATATTTGTAAGTCAATGTTGGCTTGGCAGAAATTCGGAAACGGACAAACACCGGAATCAACTGGTTTAAAAGGTGATAAATTGGTCGGAAACTTTTATGTAGAGTTTGATAAAGCTTACAAAGCAGAAATCAAAACCTTAATGGAAGAAGGCAAAACCGAAGATGAAGCGAAAAAACTGGCGCCGTCTATTCTTGAGGCGCAGGAAATGTTGCGTAAATGGGAGGCAGGCGATGAAGCAACTGTGGCGCTTTGGAAAACAATGAACCAGTGGGTTTATGACGGTTTCGAACAAACCTATACAAATCTTGGGGTGAATTTTGATTCCTATTACTACGAAAGTAATACGTATTTGTTAGGTAAAGAAGTGGTGCAGTTCGGGTTAGAAAAAGGAATTTTCGAAAAAGATCCGGACGGTTCGGTTTGGATTGATTTGACAGAAGATGGCTTGGATCGAAAAATCGTTTTGCGTTCCGATGGTACTGCAGTTTATATGACGCAGGATATAGGAACAGCAATCCAACGTGTAAAGGATAATCCGGATGTTGGAGGAATGGTTTATACGGTGGGTAATGAACAAGATTATCACTTTAAAGTATTGTTTTTAATCCTAAAGAAATTAGGTTTCGATTGGGCAGCTGATTTGTTCCATTTGTCGTATGGAATGGTAGAATTGCCTTCAGGTAAAATGAAATCGCGTGAAGGAACAGTAGTAGATGCAGATGATTTAATGGCGGAAATGACAACTACTGCGCAATCAATTTCAGAAGAATTAGGAAAATTGGAAGGCTATTCCGATGCTGAAAAAGCAGCATTGTATAAAATTATCGGCTTAGGTGCATTGAAATATTATATGTTGAAAGTGGATCCGAAGAAAACCATGATGTTTGATCCTAAGGAATCGGTAGATTTTAATGGAAATACGGGTCCGTTCATTCAATATACGTATGCGCGTATTCAATCGATTTTGAGAAAAGCGGATTTTGATAGTACAGCTTCAGTAGCGGTGGAGGAACTTCACGAAAAGGAAAAAGAATTAGTGAAGCAAATTGCGCAATTCCCGGATGTAATTCAGAATGCGGCTCACAATCATAGCCCGGCATTAATCGCAAACTATACTTACGATTTGGTGAAAGAATACAATTCATTTTATCAATCGGTTTCAATTTTAGGAGAAGAAGATGCTAATAAGAAGGTATTTAGAGTCCAATTGTCTAAGAAAGTTGGAGAAACGATCAAAAATGCTTTTAGTCTCTTAGGAATTAATGTTCCAGAAAGAATGTAATACCGAATCCGCTTTTTTTAAGAAGCGGATTTTTTTTTATCTTGATTTTAATGTTGTAAATTTACTTAGTAATTTTAGTGTTTATTAATCTTAAAATCAGGCCTATATGAAAAAAATTGTTGTTAGAATTCTGATTTTTGCCTCTTTGTTCAATATCGCAGGTATGTGTAGTGATGATAATGATTCTAGCTACCCGTCGATGGATGCTACCGTCGTAATTAATACAGTGAAAGCAGGCACATGGAGAATCACTTTTTTTGAGGATTCAGGAACTAATGAGACTTCAAATTTTACAGGTTATAATTTTACTTTTGCAGATTCGGCGGTATTGACTGCTTCCAATGGAGCGAATACCTATACAGGAACATGGTCTGTAACAAATGATAGTAGTGGTGATGATAGTCCAACTGAAGATTTGGATTTTAATATGGCTTTTAGCGCTCCTTCCAATTTTGCAGAATTAACCGAAGATTGGAATATTTTAGAGAGAACCGATACTAAAATCCGATTGGTACACGTAAGTGGCGGTGATGGCGGAACGGACTATCTGACTTTTGAGAAAAATTAATTCTATATAAAAAGTAGAAAAAAAGTAACTCTAATGGGTTACTTTTTTTATTTGCATTATTCTTTGTTGTATCTTCGCAACACTTAATGGTAAAATCAATTCCGGAAGATTTTCTTCTAATGTGGAATCAGGTGAAAATCCTGAACTGTCGTGCAACTGTGTTTTTCCTAAAAAGGAAATGAGTCAGATACATAGAATTGATTTTGTTTAAGCATCACGAAAGTGCTCAAACAGGGATAAGTTTCATTTTAAAAGAATGAAACTATTGTTGTATTCACTTTCTTCACTTACAAACGAATATGACAGGAATCGCATGTTACACGAATTTGATGCCAGCTGGGCAAAATACCAAGAAGGTCTAAGAACTAGGTTTTTACCAATTGTTTCTTGGGGCCAATTTTCTTTTGCTTCCATCGAAACCAATGCTTTTGAATTGATTCAGAAAAATTGGAAGGTGAAGGAAAATTTATATCAAATTGTTACTGTTCAGCAACGCGAAGTCATTATTACCAATGCTGAATTTGAAATTGTATTTGCTTCTGAAGGCATTGTACAAATGAACGGCTATGAATCCAATGAACTTATTGGAAAATCCCCCAGAATGTTTCAAGGAGAATTGACATCAGAGGAGGTGAAAGCAACAATCAAAAATGCAATGAAGCAACATAAACCGTTCAAAGAAGTACTTCTCAATTACAAAAAAGACGGTTCGACTTATTTCTGTGAAATTGAGGCTTTCCCAAAATTCAGTAGCAATGGAACATTTTTAAACTATATCGCTTTCGAAAGAATAGCATCCTAACGCAATGAAAACACAAGAAGAAAAAATAAACGATTCAATAACCCGAGTGTTTAAAGCGGTTTTCCCTAATACAACCAATCATTATGATACGCTTTTCGGTGGCACCGCCATGCAATTCATGGATGAAGTGGCTTTTATTACCGCAACTCGATACAGCCGACAAAAAATGGTAACGGTTAGTAGTGATCGCATCGATTTTAAAAGACCAATACCGCACGGTACCATAATCGAATTGATTGGAAAAGTAACTTATTTGGGAACCACAAGTTTAAAGGTTAGGGTCGATATTTTTATTGAAGAAATGTATAGTAACTCACGAGAAAAAGCCATTACGGGCGAATTTACGTTTGTGGCTATCGATGAAAATAAAAAGGCAGTTAAAGTACAATAAAGCGGGAGAAGTGGTATGATTAGGACCTTTAGTTGGCCTTGAGTCCTAGGTCAAGACGGGTAAGCAGTAGGAAATTATAAAGGTGTTTGAATGCCAGTATTTTTTAGGGAACCTGCAGTTTATTCGTTTAGGAACTAATCATTACCGACTTCTTTTTGACTGGTACCGAAGATTATTTAAGTGGTACCGATGACTTTTTAAGTGGTACCGATGACTTTTTAAGTGGTACCGAAGATTATTTAAGTGGTACCGAAGACTTTTTAGGTGGTACCGAAGACTTTTTAGGTGGTACCGAAGATTATTTAAGTGGTACCGAAGACTTTTTAGGTGGTACTGAAGATTATTTAAGTGGTACTGAAGACTTTTTAGGTGGTACTGATGATTATTTAAGTGGTACTGAAGACTTTTTAGGTGGTACTGATGACTTTTTAAATGGTACCGAAGATTATTGAAGTGGTACTAAGAACTCAATGTAGGGTGCCAAACACTCTTTTAATGGTACTAATCATTATTTACTTTCCACTAATCATTCATAACTCATAACTTATAATTCATAACCCATAATTCATCATTAACAAGTCTTTGCAACTTTCAAACTTTACACTATCTTTGCGACTTCATAAAAAAGAAGAACTATGTTCAATAATTTATCCGAAAAGCTAGATAAAGCGTTCCATATATTAAAAGGGCACGGTAAAATTACCGAAGTAAACGTTGCCGATACCCTTAAAGAAGTACGTCGTGCCTTGCTTGATGCCGATGTTAACTTTAAAATTGCGAAAGATTTTACCACTCGTGTGAAAGAAAAAGCAATGGGACAGGATGTATTAACTAACTTACAGCCAGGTCAGCTTTTAATCAAAATCGTTAAGGATGAACTAACCGAATTAATGGGTGGTGATGTTTCTGGTGTGAATTTATCAGGAAATCCAACTGTTATTTTGATGTCTGGTTTGCAAGGTTCTGGTAAAACGACCTTCTCTGGTAAGTTGGCTAACTTCTTAAAAGACAAAAAGAACAAAAAACCATTATTGGTTGCCTGTGATATCTATCGTCCTGCAGCGATAAATCAGTTGCATGTCGTGGGAGGACAAATTGGTGTAGAAGTATATTCTGAACCAGAAAATAAAAATGCAGTGGCTATCGCTGAAAATGCGATTAAACACGCAAAAGCAAACGGATTCAATGTTGTAATCGTCGATACTGCTGGTCGTTTAGCGGTGGATGAGGAAATGATGACCGAAATCGCAAACGTTCATAAAGCCATTCAACCTAACGAAACCCTATTCGTTGTGGATGCCATGACAGGTCAGGATGCAGTGAATACTGCTAAAGCCTTTAACGATAGATTGAATTTCGACGGAGTTATCCTAACGAAGTTAGATGGTGATACACGTGGTGGAGCTGCTATTTCGATCAAATCTGTTGTAAATAAACCAATCAAATTCATCGGTACAGGTGAAAAGATGGACGCGATTGATGTGTTCTACCCGGATCGTATGGCCGATCGTATCTTAGGTATGGGTGACGTAGTTTCCTTGGTGGAGCGTGCACAAGCACAATACGACGAAGAGGAAGCGCGCAAATTGCAAAAGAAGATTGCTAAAAATGAATTCGGTTTTGACGACTTCTTAACGCAAATCCAACAAGTGAAGAAAATGGGTAACATGAAGGACTTGGTTGGAATGATACCGGGTGCCGGAAAAGCATTGAAAGATGTAGATATTCCAGATGATGCATTCAAACATGTGGAAGCTATTATTTTCTCAATGACACCTGCAGAAAGAAGCAAACCTTCAATTATCGATGTAAAACGTAAAACACGTATTGCAAAAGGATCAGGACGTAAAATCGAAGAAGTAAATCAGTTGATGAAACAATTCGACCAAATGAGCAAAATGATGAAAATGATGCAAGGTCCTGGCGGAAAGAATTTAATGAAAATGATGGGCGGAATGAAAGGAATGCCTGGAATGAGATAAGAATAGATAAGGTGCGTGGTTACGCGCCTTTTTTTATATATGAATTTAAAGTGTAAAGAACTGCAACACAACTTTAAACTTTAAAAAACTTTAAACTTTAAACAGTAAAAAAACAATGCAAATTTTAGACGGGAAGAAAGTTTCGGAAGACATTAAAAATGAAATCGCTGCTGAAGTTCAACGAATGAAAGACAACGGCGAAAAAGTACCTCATTTGGCTGCGATAATTGTAGGAAATGATGGTGCAAGTTTAACCTATGTAGGGAGTAAAGTAAAAGCTTGCGAGCGCGTTGGTTTTGAGTCGACTTTGATCAAAATGCCAAGCACGACTTCTGAAACCGAATTACTGAAAAAAATCAAAGAATTAAATGAAGATGACAACATAGACGGATTTATTGTTCAGCTTCCGTTACCTGATCAAATCGATACGCAAGAGGTTTTAATGGCTATCGATCCTAGTAAAGACGTGGACGGTTTCCATCCGGAAAACTTCGGTAAGATGGCGTTGGATATGAGTACGTTTATTCCTGCAACTCCTTTCGGTATCCTGGAATTATTGGAAAGATATAATGTAGAAACCAAAGGAAAACATACTGTTGTAATCGGTCGTAGTCATATTGTAGGACGTCCTATGAGTATTTTGATGGGACGTAAAGGATTTCCTGGGAATTCTACGGTAACATTAACACACAGTCATACTAAAAACATCAACCAGATTACCTCACAGGCTGATATTATTATTACTGCATTAGGGGTGCCGAATTATTTGAAAGCGGAAATGGTGAAAGACGATGTGGTTGTGATTGATGTTGGTATTACCCGTGTGGCGGATGAAACCAATCCTAAAGGGTATATCATTACCGGTGATGTTGACTTTGAAAATGTATCAAAAAAAGCGTCTCATATTACCCCGGTTCCTGGTGGAGTTGGACCAATGACAATTGCGATGTTACTTAAAAATACGTTGTTGGCAAGAGAGCAAAAAAGAGTAAAAAAATAACGAATGCAATTAATTGAAGCTACTAAAGAACAACTGGCAATTGTTCGTGATTTAGCCTATGCAATTTGGCCAGCTACTTATGGAGAAATTCTTTCCAAAGAGCAACTCGAATACATGCTAGATAATTTTTATGCTATTTCTTCCTTGGAAGAACAAATAAACAATGGCCATGTTTTCTTATTGATACAAGATGAAGGCGTAAATTTGGGTTTTGCTGCTTATGAAGTGAATTGTAAAGATTCCGGTAAAACCAAATTGCATAAAATTTATGTTTTGCCTCAAACACAAGGTAAAGGACTAGGTAAATTGCTTTTAACAGAAGTGGAAAACCGAGCCAAAGCCGCTCAGAATACGCATTTATTCCTGAATGTAAATAAATACAACAATGCTCAGGAATTCTATAAAGCTAAAGGATTTATCATAGCATATGAGGAAGTTATTGATATTGGTCAAGGGTATGTGATGGATGATTACGTCATGGAAAAACCATTGAACTAGTCCATTTCTACCTAAATTTTAAAGGAATACAAAAAATAAAAATCCATTTAGCAATAAATGGATTTTTCTTGTTAAATAAGGCATAATTTTTGATAGCTTTATCGTAGAAAACTTCACTTAATTCCTTTCTTTTATGAAACGTATTTTTTTGGGGATGATAAGCGTATTATCCCTTATTTCGTGCAACAACGACGCTAAGGTTGAACATGTTGAACGTGCTTTCTATTTTTGGAAAAGCAATAACTCCATCAGTACTGAGGAGGCTAAACATCTAAAAGATCAAGAAGTCAGGAAATTATACGTCAAATTATTTGAAGTTGATTATACAGAAACCAGAGGCAATTTTCCTTATGAGAAGAACAGACTTAGTCATTATACTTTCGATGATCTTGATTCAGTGACAGTTGTTCCTACTATTTTTATCAAGAACAGCATCTTTCAATACAATGATGAAAAATCGTTGGATCAGTTAGCAGACAATATTGTTTTCTTAATTGATAAATACAGTAAGAGTGAATACAATGAGAAGAATAACATATTTGATTATAAAGAGATTCAAATCGATTGTGATTGGACGAAAACAACCAAAGACAAGTATTTCTATTTACTAAAGAAAATCAAATCGCTTTCTGGAAAAGAACTTAGTTGTACGCTTCGATTGTATCCGTATAAGTATCCTGAAATTATGGGTGTTCCACCAGTTGATAAAGTAACACTGATGTGCTACAACTTGATCAAACCATTGACCAAGAAAACCAAGAATTCTATTTTGGATATTGATGAACTGAAAAAGTATCTTACCGAAAGAAAATCTTACCCAGTGCACATCGATGTAGCATTACCGGCTTTTTACTGGACACAATTGTATCAGAATAATCGTTTTGCAGGATTATTGGATTTAAACGCAAACGATATTCAATCATTTGCCAAAAGTACAGAACCCCTTTGGTATCAAGTCGAAAAAGACACTAGTTTTAACTATGGTGAAACCTATTTGAAAGTGGGAGATCAGGTAAAATGTGAAGAGGTGAAAGCATCAGAGATTAATGAAGCGATCACACTAATTAAAAAGTACGTTGACCTGGATGCTTCTACAACCATAAGCTTATTTGATTTGGATGAAAATACTTTTAAACACTACACTGATGAAGAAATTTCTGGTTTTTACAGCAGTTTTACTAAGTAGTTTTAGTAAAACATTCGCCTGTGGCTATTCTCCATATGGCGAAGATATCAGGTATTCGATGTTTTTACCTGAGTATTTTAATTACAATGATTTTAAAGCGTTCCATTATAATTGCTCTTTATTTGGATTTGATTACGAGTATGATCCTGCTTATGATTCCAATATTTATGATTGGTATTATTTTACAAATAAGAAAGTAACACTTGACGAAATTAGTGAATGCATGGGTTTGGCATTTTCAGATATTAATCCTAACTCTGAAAATGGATTTGTTCATTATTTGTATCAGAATAAAATGGATGGCGTAATCAATTATCTGAAAATGGCCAAGCTTTGCGAAGATATCAATTCGGTTGTTTATGAAGATGTTTGGGAAAGAGGTGCAAAACAAAATAACGCACACGAACTCGCTTTCTTGAAAAAATTAAACCAAACCATAGTGAACGAGAAAAGCAATTATCTAAAACGCAAATATGCATTCCTTGCCATTAGAACGAGTTATTATACTGGGAACGCTGAATCGATCACTAAACTGTTTAATGACTATTTTAAAAACGGGAAAAAAGACTATTTGTATTATTGGAGTTTGTATTTCAATACTTTTAATGAAGGCGATAAAAGTGTTGATATTGCCAATATAATGGCGTATTCTCCAGAAAAAAAGTATGCCGTTTACTATTATTTCCACAATGATTTCAACTTGCAAAAAGCATTGGCTAAGGCAAAAACCAAACAGGAAATTGCCAATGTTTATGCGTATGCTTCCGTGCAGAAAATAAGTCCGAACTTAGAATCGTTAGTTAAAATTTACGAGAATAGTTATAAGTCTAGAATATTGGATTTTTTATTATTGCGTGAAATCAATAAAATTGAAGATTGGGTATTTACACCGTATTATACAAATTATCTGCCATCTATTACATTTGCGAATAGCTGGTACAATGAAAAGGATGCAGAATCTACTAATGCCTTACGGAATCGTTCAGAGAAAGACCGATTGTATGCAAAGCAAGTTTTAGATTTTGTGAATACAGTAGATTTGACCAAAGTGAAAGATCCGGTTTTATGGAAAGCTGCGCAAATTCAACTGCTTTTTACAACCAAAAACTATGGTGAATGCCTAAGTAAAATTGGTGAATTTGAAAAAAAACATTCCAAAACTAAAGTGCTTCCCTTAATCGAAAGACTTAAAGCATTGTGCATTACAGCAGACCAAAGTTTTGGAAATGCGATTATTAAGAATGAAATCAAACCTATACTACTAAAGTATAAACATGACGAGCGCTTTTTGTTTTCAGTAGGAAGAGAATTGGAATTTAGAGGGAATATCGCTGATGGTGTGGCTTTGATTGCTTTAGGGAACAGTATGCCAAAGCATTATTTGGACTTTGAAGGATCATCGGGTGTGGAATGGCAAGGAAATCGAATCAAAGATTCAGGAAATCTAAAATATTTTTACAAGTATTTCGATTATTTGGACTTTGTATATAGTGCCAAAGAAATGCAGGTAGTAATCAATACACTCAATCAGAATAAAAAAGTTCGCGATCCTTTTGAAAAAGTAATCTATTCTCAATTGGTAAAGGATAAAAATCAATTAACGGATTTACTGGGTACCAAATATATTCGCGAAAACCGATTGATAGCTGCTGAATTAGCGTTCCGTTCGATAGGAGAGAAATACTGGCAAGAGAATTACAATGCCTGGGAGCGAGATGTATATGGGGAAAGTTACAGCTTTGAAGAAAATCCGTTTTATGATTTTAAACATACGGAAAGTTTCATTCCACATCATGAAAAGTATTTGGTGACCAAACTTTCGGTAACACAGCATTTAATCAAGTATTTAAAGTTGGCGAATGATCCAAAAACAAAAGACAGGGATTATTATTATTTTCTAGTAGCAAATTGCTATGCAAATATGACACAATCCGGTCATTCTTGGATGATGCGACGTTTTGAAGCGAGTTCCTATTATGATGATGCCATTTTAGATTATTCTTATGCGGACGAAGCAGAGTACTATAAATGCAAATTGGCACAACAGTATTATCAATTGGCGTATGAAAATGCTAAAACGGATAAGTTTAAAGCGTTATGTGTTAGGATGATGGATTTTTATTCGCACGAAGGTAACGGCTTTGCTAAATTGCGTTCTAAATATCCAGAATTTTACAATGATCTTTCGAATTGTGAAAATTTGGAAGAATATTTTAAAGCAAGATAAAAAAAGCGACCATTTGGTCGCTTTTTTTATATATAACTAAACCGAAATAATAGTATGGCTATTTTCAATTCCAGAAAAAGGGCAGATTAATAACAATCTTTCTTCCAGTTTCAGCTTTAATTACAATACTCAATAAATACTGTAATTCTATAAGTTCAAACTGATCGAGTAGAATGATAAAGTTTTTTTGTGTGGTTGGAATTGGTATTTTACGCTTGTAAATCGAATTTTTATATTCTTCTTCCCAATATTCCGCATCTATGCATATTAAATAATTGTACAATGTGTCCAATTCAAGATGACTCAAGCTGAAGTTTAAGTTCTTGTAGGATAATTGATAACGATCTTCTTTTTTTATGTAGACCAACTGACCGTTTTCGGTTTCTTTTAATAATACATGGTTGCATTTCATGGTGTTTGCTATTTTTTGTTTCTTCTTCCGCGCCAAATTAAAAATCCTGTTACCGGTAGTGAAGCACAAACCAAACTTAAAACGAAGGCCAAAATTTTCCCCGGAAGTCCTAAAATAGCGCCTATATGAGTGTCGTAATTAGCTGCTATTGCTTTTTCTCCTAAATTTTTGTCTTTGTGATCATGTATGTGTAGTAATTCACCGGTATTTTCATCAAAAATGAGACTGTGATTAATATGATAGGAATAGGATAATTGTTTCACAAAAACGGAATAATTGGGATGTTCATGATCATCAATATGTTTGTGACCAAAATCCAATGAATAACCATAGGCATCTGGATAAAGTTCTTCCACTTTTTTACCGATTTTATCCAAAGTAGTTTCTGTTCGTAACTCAATTGGCGCTTTCGTTGTTATGTGTGAGAAGTCAGGAAAAGTAGTACTGCCTCCCGAAAATATAAAATAGATACCTGCTTGGATAAAGAAAAAGGAGTAAAATAAACCTGTGATAGCTACAATTAGAGCTAGGAAAGAAGCGTAAAAGCCAAGAATATTATGCATGTCATAATTTTTCCGTTTCCAGCTTTTTACATTCTTCCAGTTAAACCAAAAACGTTGTTTTCTCGCAGCTTTATTTTTTGGCCACCACAGGATGATTCCAGAGATGAGCATAAAAATGAAAATCAAGGTTGGAATACCACAAATGTAGGCGCCCCATTCAGCTTTGAAAAGAAAGCTATAATGTATAGATTTTACGATGTTGAAAAAATCAAGTGTTTCATCATAAACCGCTAATATTTTACCATTATATGGATTTACATATACGGATTTGTAAATTACATATTCGTCAAAGTAATTCCATGCTTTTGGATCGTGCTCATAATAGTAAAAAATGTAACTTACACTTTTATCTACCGGGACGTTTACCCAATGAATTGGGAATTTTTCTTTGGTAAATTCGTTCACCTTTTTTTCCAAAACTCTTAAAGGTAAAACAGTTTTATTGGCTGTGTTTTTTTCGAAGTGGTGGATTGCATCACTTCTCAGATAATCGGTGATTTCCGCTTGAAAAGCATAAAGAGCACCGGTTAAGGAAATGATAAAAACAAAAAGCCCTACGGTTAAACCTAACCAAAGATGAAATTTTTTGATGTTTTTTTTGATGGAATTCTTTTTCATACAATATGGTAAAAAACTCCCCAAATACATGAGGAGTTAT
Organism: Flavobacterium sp. GCM10023249; assembly: GCF_042653365.1. Lineage (NCBI taxonomy): Bacteria > Pseudomonadati > Bacteroidota > Flavobacteriia > Flavobacteriales > Flavobacteriaceae > Flavobacterium > Flavobacterium sp. GCM10023249. The sequence goes on along the minus strand of NZ_JBHSHZ010000002.1, from coordinate 172,200 downwards.
TCAACAAAAAATAAAACAAATAGACTTCTTTAGAACTTATAGGTTAAGCCGGCTGTAATGTTTCTCAAACGTTGAGGTGTTACCGTTGACCAACCTGAATAATATTTCTCATTTAAAATATTATTCAGTTTTAAAGCGATATTGAATTTGTTATGGTTATAAGACAAAGCACTGTTTAATACCGTGTAGCTTGGTAGTGTAAAGGTTCCTGTAACGGCTCTGTTTAATGTTTTATTTTCGCTAGCATGATTTCCTCCGAAACCAATTCCAAACCCTTTTAATTTACCTTGACTAAACGTATAGTTTGCCCAAAAGTTAACTAAAGTTTCCGGTCCAGCTTCTTCTGGTCTGTACCCTAAATATCCATTAGCAGGGAAATCTTTGGTTACTTCGCTGTGATTGTTTCCAAATCCGGCTAAAATATTTAAGCCTTTGATCGGATTGGCAGTAAGGCTAATTTCAACACCTCGACTTTTAACTTCTCCACCTTGAATAGAATTGTTCGGGTCATTAGGGTCAGTCATTACTTTGTCCTGCACGATAATATTGTAATAACTAGCTGTTAGAGTAAGTTTATCTTCGAAAAGATTAGTTTTAGTACCAATTTCGAATTGGTTGGCGTGTTCGGCGTCGAATGTTTTTTGATTTACACCTTGTCCTTGTGGTTCAACATTTTTGAAACCGTTCATGTAGTTTGCAAATAGAGCCACTTTGTTCTCAATAGGTTGATATACAATCCCTAATTTGGGAGATAAAGCGGTTTGTCCGTTAAGTTCGGTTGTAGTGTAGTAATTGGTTTTTCCTTTGAAATGATCAATACGTAAGCTTGTCATCGCTGAAAGGGTTGGAAGTATGTTGATTACATTGGATGCATAAGCACTGTAGACTTCCGATTTTGAAGTAGTGTTTCCTTCAAATGAACCTACTAGTAAGTTATCGACACCTGCTTGTGTTACATCTCCTGTGTCATTGCCATTGTCCAAAGATACTGTACCGTTGGTAACCCATCCTGTACTTCCGTTCACTACATCTGATTGGTAATAATCGATACCAACTACAAGACGATTGCGTAATCCGCTGATTTTAAAATCACCAATAAAGTTTTGTTGGATATCAGTGCTAATTGTTTCACCGTTTCTTTTTGAAATGAATCTGGTGAAATCATTGCCGTTGGATGAATCCCACAAATACGAATAGTATCCGTCTGTTTTACTGCTGCTTTTAGAAAGTACTGTTTGTGAAGTCCAAGCATCTGACAATTTGTAAATCATTTGTGCCTGCAAGCTGAAGGTAGGATTGTTGATGGCTAACTCATTTGAGGTAAATGAATTTTTGTAATTTTTTTCGAATAATTCCATCGAATTAAACGAAATAGGCGCATAACGACTCAAGAAAATCATCGGTGCGTTTGATGCTGTTCTGTTAGTGAATTCTGTATTGATTAAAAAAGAAAGTTTATCGTCAATTTTGTAACTTAAAACTGGAGCGATAAAAAAGGACTGATTGAATCCTGCATCCTGAAAACTGTTTTCTTTTTGATAGGCAGTATTGATTCGTAATAGTGCTTTTTTTTCAACATCCAATGGAATGTTAATGTCAGAAGAGACTCTGTTTAAACCATAGGAACCTGAATTATAACTGATTTCCCCTCCGAATTTTTCTGTTGGCTTTTTGGTAACAATATTAATTAAACCGCCATAAGATATTACACTACTTCCGAAAAGTGTTCCGGATGGTCCTTTGATAACTTCTATGTTATCTACATTCGAAATGTCAATGCTTCCGTTGTTTTTAGCTGGTAATCCATTAATCATATTGGGTTGGACTGCAAATCCGCGCATACTGAAAAACTCTGCACCGTCACCACCTCGACCTGTGGATTCCCAAAGACGGGTAATACCAGTTGCGTTTTTGACCGCATCATTAAAGTTGGTTGACACTTGTTCTTTTAAAACTTCAACGGTTACGGTATTGTATACTTGTGGATTTTCGATATCACTCAAAGGCATTTTGGAAACAGTGCTGCTTTGCGCTCTTTTGTATTTGTTATGGCTTCCGTTTACAGAAATTTCATTCAGTTTTTTGATAGAATCCTGCTGGGTTTGATTAACTTCTTGCGCTTGAAGGGACATCCCAAGAGATATAAAGAATAAAGTAGTTAAGAATTTTTTATTCATTTTATTTAGATTAAATTAAAATAGTGAAGCAAATATAGAGGGAAAAAATATTTTCACAAAATTTATTTAGACTTAATCTAAATAAAATTTTCAAGAGTTTGTAAATCAAATTTTTAAAAATTTGGAAAGCATAAACTTGAAATCAGAAACAAAAATTGTATTTTTGCACTCCAAAATAGAAGAATAGCAATATGTTAGACAGACTGCAATATGTAAAACAACGTTTTGATGAGATATCAGATTTGATTATCCAGCCGGATATCATTGCTGATCAGAAGCGTTATGTACAATTGAATAAGGAATATAAAGATTTGAAGGCTTTGGTTGAAAAACGCGAAGAGTATATCAATCTTGACGGAAATATTAAAGAAGCTAAAGAAATCATTGCAGACGGTTCAGATGCTGAAATGGTGGAAATGGCTAAAATGCAATTGGACGAAGCACAAGATCGTTTGCCACAGTTGGAAGAGGAAATCAAATTTATGTTGATTCCTAAAGATCCAGAGGATGCTAAAAACGTGATGGTGGAAATTCGTGCAGGTACAGGTGGAGATGAAGCTTCTATCTTTGCTGGAGATTTATTCAGAATGTACACCAAATACTGTGAAAACAGAGGTTGGAGAACTTCTGTGGTCGATTTAAATGAAGGAACTTCGGGAGGATTTAAGGAAGTTATTTTTGAAGTAACGGGAGAAGATGTCTACGGTACTTTAAAATTTGAAGCAGGTGTACACCGCGTGCAACGTGTTCCACAAACTGAAACTCAAGGTCGCGTGCATACTTCTGCAGCAACCGTAATGGTTTTACCGGAAGCAGAAGAGTTTGATGTTCAAATTGACATGAATGATGTACGTATTGACTTTTTCTGTTCTTCAGGACCTGGTGGACAATCAGTAAATACTACAAAATCCGCTGTTCGTATGACGCACATTCCTACTGGTTTAGTAGCGCAATGTCAGGATGAAAAATCGCAACATAAAAATAAAGATAAAGCATTGACTGTTTTACGTTCCCGTTTGTACGAGAAAGAATTAGCAATCAAACAAGAAGAAGATGCTAAAAAACGTAATTCTCAGGTAAGTAGTGGTGACCGTTCTGCGAAAATTAGAACGTACAACTATCCTCAAGGACGTGTTACGGATCACAGAATCGGAATGGATATTTTTGATATGGGTGGCGTAATGAATGGAAATATTCAAAAATTCATTGATGAGCTACAATTAGTATCCAATACAGAAAAGTTAAAAGAAAGCGAAGTATTTTAATTATCAAAGCCCTGATTTATCAGGGCTTTTTTATTGATAGTATATACTAATTTTATTAAATTCACGTTACAATGGCTGAATAGAAAATAGTAATGCAAAATTTTTAAAAACAAAGACTCAAACTATGAAAAAGCTGTATGTTACATTATTGGTCTTGATTTGTTCTTTAACGCTCAATGCACAGTCTTATTTAGGATATTATCACGATAATTATGCAGGTGTACAAAGCGTGTTGTTTAACCCTGCTTCCATAGCCGATTCTAATTTTAGAGCGGATATCAATTTATTTTCAGCAAGCCTAACCGGTACTAATGATTATTATGGAGTTAATGTGTTTGATTTACTGAAAAGTGGTTATAACTTAGAAACTGAAGCGAAATTGTTTGAATCCAATTCGAATAATTTTATTTTGAATGCCGATATACTTGGTCCTTCATTTATGTTCAATATCAAACCAAAACACGCATTAGGTGTATTTACAAGAGCGAGATCGGTAATTAATATTTATGATATAAATGGTGAAGTTTTCAATCAGTATGCCGATGGTTTTAATGCTAGTCAGGATTTTAATTTAACAGCTGGGAATTTCAATATGACCGGAAACTCATGGGGCGAATTAGGAGTATCGTATGCAGGAGTTTTAATGAGTAAAGGGAAACATTTTTTAAAAGGAGGTCTTTCTTTAAAATATTTGCAAGGTATTGCTAATGTGTATACCAAAGGAACAAATGTCTCTGTAAATTACGATTACAATGCCGTTGTGCCGCTTTCAAGTACTATCGCAACTACGGGTACTTTGGTTTATGGTGGAAAAAGTGATTTTACAGACAGTTTTACGAATTTGGATTTTGATTCAAAATCCAATGGAATTGGGGGAGATTTAGGTTTTGTATACGAATACCGTCCTGAATTTAAAAACTTTACTGCCAATGATTATAAATTACGCTTTGGATTGTCTGTTACTGATATCGGCTCAATAACCTATGAAGAAGATAGACAAAAAACCTATGATTTGAATCAAACGGTTACCGAAGCACAATACGAAAATGCCAATTCGTTCGGTGAATTTTTGGATGCCAATTATACAGTTTTAGAAAATAAAGCGTCCCGAAAAGTAGTGCTTCCAACGGCACTTCACGCTAATTTTGATTGGAACTTTTATCGCAAGTTCTATTTGAATGTCAATGGTGATATCAATATGACCAACAAAAACGCAATGAATTCATCAGCAATAGCGAATACTGTTGCCGTGACACCAAGATATGAAACAAAATTTTTTAGTTTTTATCTTCCCTTGAATTATATGGATTACAGAGGTTTTCAAGCTGGAGCCGGATTCCGAGTTGGACCTTTATTTATTGGTTCTGGATCGGTAATTACGAATTTGATTTCTGATGAATCCAAAGGTTTCGATATTCACGCTGGTTTGAAAATTCCAATTTATAAGGGTGCTGGTAGAATTGAAAAACCTAAAGATACACCCACTGTTCCTGCAAAAATAGTAGATAAGGATTCGGATAAAGACGGGCTAATGGATTCGGTTGATAAATGTCCTGCTGAAAAAGGGCCGAGAGAAAATAACGGTTGCCCTTGGGGAGATACAGACAATGATGGGGTCATGGATAATTTTGATAAATGCCCAACAGTTGCCGGTGAAAAAGACAATGAAGGATGTCCTTATAAAGATACAGATAGCGATGGTGTTTTCGATAAAGACGATCGTTGTCCAACAGTAAAAGGAACAGCGACTAATTTTGGCTGTCCTGAAATAGGCGAGGATGTTGTGAAGAAATTAAATGATTACGCCAAAACGATTTTATTCGATGTTAATAAAACAACATTCCAACAAAGAACTTATCCTGTCTTGCAAGCAATGGTTGTTATTTTGAAAGAATATCCTGGGGCGAAGTTTTCCATTGAAGGTCATACAGATAGTGATGGAGCAGCTCAAGCTAATTTGTCGCTTTCGGAAGGAAGAGCTGCAGCGGTTATGGGGTATTTAGTAGAAAAAGGGATTGATGCTTCAAGATTAACTTCTAAAGGTTTCGGAGAAACAAAACCAATTGCAACCAATAAAACAAAAACGGGTAAAGCTTTGAACAGAAGAGTTGAAGTAAAATTAGTTAGATAATAATTAAATGAATTCAAAAAAAATAAGCCTCGAACTCGAGGCTTATTTTTTTGATAAAAAGGTATTGGATATATATTGAATGCCTAGTCCGGCGAATTTCTTTAAGAAACTGTTGGAACCGTCTTTAATGAGTTTGTTCGATATAAAACCGATAGTGATTCCAAGTAATGAATTGAATAGTCCGGGTTTAATTTCGGTATTTGCTGTCAAGGCACTTACTGCACTCGTTAGTATACTACTTGGTTTGATATTATCTAAGGTAACCTCAAACTGATTTTTTAATTCATCATATTCTATCCGTTGTTTTATTTCGAGTATGGCAATTAAATTGCTTAATTTTTCGGTGGGAGATAAATCATTCATAATTCTCGGGATTTAGGTCAGGGTCAAGATTTACATTCTTCAATAACTTCAATATAATGTTATCATTTAGAGGTTTTTTAATCCATCGATTTTGGTTTACATAAATCAATAGCGCTATTATGAGATACAACCCAGAAACAATCAGAAAGCCCAAATAAGAAGATTGTAGTATTTCACCAATCCACAATCCTAATGCAATATTCAGAAACAAGGTGAACATGGCAACAATCAAGATTACTGTAAGTCCTGACGTTACTGAAGAGATAACATCGGCAGTTTTTTCCACCGTATTTAATTTCAATAAATCAATACTGGTTTTCGTAAATTTTTCCGTTTTACTAATCAGTAATTTCTTGTCTGTTGCCATTGTTTTCATCCTTGTAAATTTTTAAATGATTGTTTTATTGATGTCCTTGATATTACTCAAGTTGGATTTTGCCTCATCAATTGCTTCTTCTGCGTGATTGGAAAATTTTGCCACTTGTTCCGAAGCTTTATTAGCCAGATTGTCTAATGAATTTTTCAGGTTGTTTTTGAAATCATTTCCTTTGGTGGCTATTTTTTTTCTGGTTTCACTTCCTTTATCCGGAGCTAATAATATTCCTAATGCGGCACCGGCAGCAGCAGCTCCCAGTAATCCTAAAACTAAATTGCTTGTTTTCATGATTTTTAAATTTATGATTGTACTTTTTTAAATTGCTTTTCCTTTAATAAGTCTTAGTAAAATAGCTATGACAGCTATGACTAATAAGAAATGTATCAAGTTTCCTGCGCTATACACAAAGAATCCTAAGGCCCATAGTATTACCAACACTACTGCGACCATGTATAATAAGTTTTGCATGACTGGAGTTTTTATTAAAATTTAAATGCGACGTATAAATTGGCATTGCTGTTTTTTGCATCTAAAGCATTGTAAGTTGCTCCACCAATTTGTTGTTCTTTACCTACGGTGGTTAAACCATAGTTGTATCGTAAACCAATACCAATATCGCTGAAATCGAAACCAATGCCTCCGGATAGTCCAAAATCGAATCGGTTAAAATCGTCTTCGTCTAGATCGGTAAATGTTGCTGAACCGTCTGATGAAACATTTTTAATTTTTGAATTCACTAGAAAGGCAAAGTAGGGTCCAAAATGCAAATTGAAATTATTGGAAAGATTGGCTTTAAGTAAAACCGGAACTTCTAAATAACTCAAAGTGAATTTTCGTGTACCACTGTCAAAAATATTATTGTAAGTGACTTCAGATCCTTTAGTGGTAAAGTTAAATTCTGGTTGTAATGCAATTCCACTGCTCAAAGGCATATTGGCATATAAACCAAGATTAAACCCAACCAACATGTTTTCATCATCTACGTCTTCAACATACATGTTTGAAAAGTTCACACCGCCTTTTAATCCCATACTTGGCTCTGTAGCCACTTGAGCCTTGGTATTAAAAGAAGAAAATAGGGTTATTAAAGTTAAAATTGCTACTGTTTTTTTTGCGTTCTTCATGGTATTTCTATTTAGTTAATTTTTCTCTTTTCTTGAACAAGAACGTAGCCATGAATTTTTGAAAAGTGTACAAATATCAACGATAATTCATGGCTATTGTGCCCCAATTTGTTCTTGTTAGTTTACTATATATGTTCAATAGTTTTGTGTCAACTACTTAGCAAAGATCTAACGAATAATAGTACAATGTGTTACAAGATTTTTTCAACCTGTTACATAATTTTAACTTTCAATATTCTAGAGATCGTTGTCATTGTTTACATTACAAAGATGGTAATGAGTACGAAAAGTTGTGTTATACAATTTTATGACTGTTTTATAGAATTGCCATGTAGGGTTTTACATTCGTTGTAAAACCCTAATGTGAGTGGTAGTTTGATACTATTTATTGAGGTAAATAAATGGTAAATATGGCACCAATATTTGGTTTTCCTTCTGCGAAAATAAAGCCTTTATGATTTTCTACAATTTTTTTACAGATGGCAAGTCCAATTCCAGTTCCTGCATATTCTGATTTGCCATGCAATCGACTGAATAATGTAAATATTTTTTCAGCGTATTCTTGTTCAAAACCAATTCCATTGTCTTCGAAGGTGATTTTATAGTATTTGTTTTTGGAAGATATGTTTAAAAGATTTTCGTCTTCAGCTATGACTGTGTCTACATTGATTCTAATCGATGGAGTACTGTTTTCCTTTCTATATTTCAGAGAATTGTGAATTAAATTAGTAAACAGTTGCTGCATTTGAAAAGGAACTGCAGTTAAGATAGGTAAAACAGCAGTTGTTATCTCTGCCTTGGTTTCCTCAATGAATTGTATAAGTTCCAATTTTGAATTCTCCAATTGGGTATTCAAATCGGTTGTTTCAAATGTTTTTTCAGCTCGGGTAGTTCTTGAAAACTGTAATAAATCATCAATTAAAATGCGCATTCTTGCGGCCGAAGCTTTAATTCGGGTCAGATATTGTTGTCCGCTTTCGGAAATTGTGTCATAATCTTTATCTATCAAACGTGAAATAAAGGTTTCGATTTTACGAAGTGGTTCTTGTAAATCATGACTCGCAACATAATTGAAAGCTTGTAATTCTTTATTGTTGGCTTCCAAAATTCGGTTTCTTTCCTCCAATTCTTGACTTACATTAATTTCATCGGTGATATCAGAAGTTGTTCCAATTAAAATGCGTTCATTCGATTTGTTTTCAACTACTCTTCCTAAAGCTTTAAAATGGCGTAAAGCGCCATCTTTCCGAATAATGCGATACGAAAAAGGTGCTAAAACTTCTTCATGTATCATTTTTTCCGCTGTATCAGATACATATTGTAAGTCATCGGGATGAACATGTTTTAGAAAATCTTTTAGGTTGGCTTCGAAAGATTGTGGAGCATAGCCCAAAAGACGGTATTCGTTATCTGAAAAAGTATATTGTTGTGTTTCAAGATTCAAAAACCAAGTACCATAGTTACCAACAATTTCTGCCAAATTGGAAGATTCATTGGCAAGTACCAATTCGTCGTTGTTTCTTTTGATATTGGTCAAATCGGCATTCATCTTAAAATAAGCCAACGAAAGTAAACCTAAAATGAACAGCAAGAGAAGATAGATAATGATAGGGGTGAGATTTTGATTGTCTTGATAATTGGCTTTTCGAATATCCAATAAGCGTTCTTCAAGTTTGACCATTTTCTCCACTTGCATTTTAATGTCATAAATGGCTTTTTTTCCAGAAAGTAACTCATCTGCGATTGTACTTGTGTTGTCATTTCGAGATTCAACAATAGCAAATGCTTTGTCAACATTTTTGTATTTTATTTCAACCAGTTTTTCGAGTACTTCTGTGTTTCTTTTTTGTTCTGGATTTTCGGAGGTGAGCTTTTTTACTTTTTCAAGCGATTTTCGAACGTCTTTTTTATAGATTTTAATAGCAAATCGTACCGTTTGATCTTTAGTTAATAAATAATCTCTTTTGGCTACTTCAATATCTTTAAGGTCAGCATACAAATGCTCCAGTTCTATAGCAGTTCGATAGGTGTGATTTACCCAATTAGAAGCATTGCCCAAAGTGTGAATATGTTTTAGGCTTATACCTGCAATAAAAAAGATGATAGCTATAGAGATAACAAATACTATCTTTAAGAATAGTGGAGACCGATAAATCTTTATAAAATCCATGAGTTAAAGGCGTAATAAAAAGTTATCTTTATTGAGTCCCGAAGTATGGTATTGCCAATTGATAGTGACAACATCTGAAAGTACTTTTTTCAAAGTAATGAAGTCGGAAGGTTTTTTGATGTAAATATTAGCGCCACAAACAAACGTTTCTTCAATGTGTTCTTCCGAGGAAGAAGTAGAGTATATGGCTATAGCTATATTATCAAATTTTGGATTGGCCTTAATCTCGTGTAAGGCTTCCAAACCATTTTTTCGTGGCATATTCAAATCCAGAAATAGTATTTGAGGCAGAAGAACATCTTCTTCATTGAGATAATTCATAAGTTCAACTCCATCATTGAAAGTCTGCACTTTGGTGCTGATTTTTATTTCCGAAAAAGCATCCGTAAAAAATAATCTGTCGTCTTCATCATCATCGGCAAGGATAATATGTATATATTCTTTTTGCATTGATTTCGTTATTTGGTGTTGGCTATTTCTCTACGTTTGGCAATAATTCTCTGAAACTGTGAAGGTGTAATTCCAGTCGTATTTTTAAATTGGGTGCTTAGGTGGGCTACGCTTGAATAATTCAGTTTGTAGGCTACTTCCGTTAGACTCATTTTATTGTTGACAATAAGTTGTTTGGCGTATTCAATTTTTTGTATAATGATGAAATTTTCAATTGAAGTATAGGTAACCTCGCTGAATAAATTCGATAAATAACCATAGCTGTGATTGAGTTTGTCAGCTAAATAGGCAGAAGCTTTTACTGAAGGAGCGTCTTCGCTGAAAACCATTTCAATGATTGTGTCCTTTATTTTTTGAACCAAAGCCGTTTTTTGGTTTTCAATGATTTCGATGCCATAGAAGTTTAAAACACTGGTAATTTCTTCCAATTTTTCATCGGGTACGTTTTCCAGAAATTCAACTTCCCCAAACCCTGTGATTAGGTATTTTATACCTAATTCGGAAAATTTTTCTTCGAGAATCTTCTTTGCCAAAACTGTAAAATCAAATTTGAGGAAAGCTTTCATAACTATTGATTTTGTTCGTTAATTGATTTCAATTGAATACTGTCTGATGCAACGTTGTGTCCTTTTTGTAATAATGTTTTGAATACTTTAAGCATAATGTCACTTCGTAATCGTGAGGCAGACGCACTCACATTTTCAGTTTTAAACCAAAATTGAGCGCGCACAATGATCGAATTGTTGTTGATTTCGTCAATAACTACTCTGGGTGATGGCGATTTTTCCACTTGCTGAAAACTTTTTAAAATGTCTTCAATAATGGTTAACGCTCTTTCGGTCGATTCATTATTGTCAATACTGATTGAAAATTCGGATCGTAATAGATTATCGTAAGTATGATTCACCAATAAATTTTTTACTAGCATCGCATTCGGAATAAAAACTTCTTTTCCGTCGGAAGTTTTAATTATCGTTTCGCGTAAAGACATTTCGGTGACTCTGCCTCTTACATTTTCAATCTCAATTAAATCACCTACCTTGAAAGGTCTTCGAAAAGCCATTAATATTCCGGCTAGAAAATTCTCGCCAATGTCTTTTAAGGCAAAACCAATGATAAAGGTGGTAATTCCTGCACCTGCTAAAATTTTATCGGCAATATCACCCCAGCCTAAAATACTGAGACAAATAATAATCAAAACAATGGTTAGTACAAATGCAATCATATTGACTAAGAAATCACTCGCAAGTGAATCTTCCGATTTTTTGTCGATATAGTCAAATGCGATTTTCTTTAATTTCTTAATTCCGAAAAAACCCAGAATTAAAATGACGAGCGCAATAAGCAATAATGGAAATTTTTCCTCAAAGAAATTTTGTATTCCGTAAAGAGTTTGACTAATGTTTTTGTATTCCATACTTTAAGAATTATTGTGCTTCTTGTTCTTCGTTGTTTTCTTTTTCATTTCGAATTTCTTCCCAATGTTCCAAGCGTATTTTGGCTTTGCTTTTCAAATGTAATTCGCTGGGTTCTCCAATGAGAAAACCATAGGCTTTTAAATTAGGCGAATGATCAAAAATAATTTTTAGAGAGGCCGTAATTGGTAAAGCCAATATCATGCCTGCGGTTCCCCAAAGCATTGAAAATAGTAATAAAGAGATGATAGAGATAAAAGCATTCACACTCACTTTCGAACCCGTTATTTTGGGAGTAATAAAATTGCCTTCCAAAAATTGAACAAATCCAAATACTCCAATTACGCCCAATGAATACCAGGCTGAATCTTTAGTAGCCAATGCGACTAATGCGGGTAATAATGAACCAATGATAATTCCGATATATGGGATTAGTAATAAGAGTGCTGCTAAAAAACCGAAAAACACAGCGTTTTCGATCCCCAAAAGAAGTAAACCTAAAGTATTTAATACACCAACTATAAACATTACCGTAAATAATCCTAATAAATAACTCTTTTGAACTTCGTAAATTTTATCCAAAATGATATTCAAAAACTTGTTGTTTTTTTCAGGAAATGCTTTGTGAATGAATTCTACAAAAAACTTTCGATACAATAGAAAAAAGAAAATATAAATCGGAATTAAAAATAAATCACTTAGAATACTGGTCGAAGAACTCAGAAAATCACCTATTTTGGAAAAATTGTTACGGATAATCGTCTCAAATTTCATTTCATTCTGTCCCATCAATTGGTTCTTGTTGAGATGAAAGTTGGATTCGAAATAGGAGAAAATTCCATTGTATAATTCGGTAAGTTTTGTGGTATATAAATCACTTTTACTTACGAAATTCGATATTTGACCTGTAATCAACCAAATCAAAGTTCCGATGATGATGCCTAACAATAGTAAAACAGTCAGTGCCGAAAGTACGCGGTTAAAGCGAAGTTTTTGTTCTAAAAAAAGGACAATCGGATACACCATTACGCTTAAAATAACAGATATAAGTAATGGAACCAAAAATGGTTTCATAACATATAAGATAAAAACAATGGCAATTAGAGAAACTAAATTGTAAGTTAATTGAGCGTTTGGATTGGTTGTAGATAATTTCATACGTAAATTTAAAAATTTAATTTAATTACGCTAGATTGAGTATTAAAATTTAATTATAAAGCCCTGAATTAGCAGGGCTTTAAGATGTGGTTTCGTGTTCAATTATTTGCCTAATGGAAAATTGTAGGTAACCCCAATTCCTAAACTTCCGGTATCATAGTTTTGTGAACCTATTTCACCCTTACTTCCTGTAAATAATTTGGTGTATTGTAATGAAATATTCCAATGCCAATTGTGCCATCCAATTTCAGGTTTGATATACAAACCGCCGTCAGGTCTGTCTACATTTGAATTGGAAGCTACTTTTTTCGGTCCGGTAATGAATCCGTAACCAATATCAGAACCAAAGAAGAATCCAGCTTCCTTCGGATAGACTCTTACCATAGCTGCCACAGGAACTACGCCAAAATCGTTATTGTCCAATCCGTCATTTTCTTTTCCAAAATAATGTTTGTATCCGGTTGCAAAACCCAAACCAAATCCTGGTGTTACTAGATTTTGGTAAGCAAAGTCGACTCCAGCACTCATTGAAGCGTTTGACGAAGGAAGGGCAAGTCCAATATTACCTCCCATTTTAAACATATTGGTCATATTTTCATCTTGAGCATGTACGAATCCAAAACTCAATATACTTAATCCTAAGGCTAATTTTTTAAATGTCGTTTTCATAATCTGATTTTTTAATGTTTATAATTTGTTGCGTTTACATGACAAATTTGCGACTACTCTCCCAAGTTTATGTTATAAGATTTTTTAGTATTGTTATATAATTTTGAGAATTGGTCCACAACTTCGTACTTTTGCGCCACAACTATAACAAATGACGACACAACAACTTTACGAGCAGATTCTATCCAAAAAATCGTTTCTTTGCATTGGCTTAGACGTTGATTTGAATAAAATTCCGCAACATCTTTTAGCTACCGAAGATCCTATTTTTGAATTCAATAAAGCCATTATTGATGCCACACATGATTTATGTGTGTCTTACAAACCGAATATTGCTTTTTATGAGGCATACGGATTGAAGGGCTGGCAATCACTGCAAAAAACAATGCAGTACATCAACGAACAATATCCAGAAGTATTTACTATTGCCGATGCCAAACGTGGTGATATTGGGAATACTTCTTCAATGTACGCAAAAGCTTTTTTTGAGGATCTTCAATTCGATTCAGTGACCGTAGCGCCTTATATGGGTAAAGATTCAGTTGAGCCTTTTTTGGCGTTCGAGCAAAAACATACCATAATGCTGGCATTGACATCAAACGAAGGTGCTTTCGATTTTCAAACACAAAATGTAGGAGGGAAAGAATTGTACAAAGTGGTGCTGGAAACTTCGAAACAATGGAATAATGCTCAGAATCTAATGTATGTTGTGGGAGCTACCAAAGCAGAATATTTTGCAGAAATCAGAAAAATTGTTCCAGATAGCTTTTTGTTAGTTCCCGGTGTGGGTGCGCAAGGAGGAAGTTTATCTGAAGTTTGTAAATATGGAATGAACCGACAAGTTGGCTTATTAATTAATTCGTCCAGAGCCATTATTTATGCTTCAAATGGTGAAGATTTTGCCAAAAAAGCGAGAGAAGAAGCAATACAACTCCAACAGGAAATGGAGCATTTATTAAAAAATAATAAGTAGTGATTACAACAACTTTTACAGATCAAATCGGAAATCAACACACTTTTGAAACAACACCGAAACGCATTGTTTCTTTGGTGCCTTCTCAAACCGAATTATTATACGATTTAGGCTTAGAAGAACAAATTGTTGGAATTACTAAATTCTGCGTTCACCCGTTTCATTTCAAATCAACAAAAACCATTGTTGGCGGTACAAAGAAAGTGAATGTAGATAAAATTATAGCATTACAACCTGATATTATCATCTGTAATAAAGAAGAAAATACCATTGAAATTGTTGAAACGCTCCAAAAAATATGTCCTGTTTGGGTTACGGATATCTATACAATTGAAGATAATAATACCATGATTTCTGATTTTGGGCAGTTGTTCAATAAGCGAACGGAGTCTATGAAATGGATAGATAAAATTAACTATGCCCACAACGATTTTCTGAATTTTATTAAAGGTTTTGAAACTCAAAAAGTAGCGTATTTCATTTGGGCGAATCCGTATATGGTGGCTGGAGGAAATACGTTTATTACAACATTGCTCGAATTGAATAAGTTTGAAAACATTTATGCGAATAATGAAAAATACGAAGGCCGTTATCCGGAAGTTGTAGTTCAGAAAATGCGCATTCAGGGTGATCCGGATATTGTTTTTCTTTCTTCGGAACCTTTCCCATTCAAAGATGAACATGCTTTTGAACTTGGGCGCCATACGCATCATGCTAAAACGGTGTTTGTGGATGGAGAAATGTTTTCTTGGTATGGCAGTCGATTGTTTAAAGCTTTTGATTATTTTAAAAAACTTCGAAGTCGAATTGGAGAAATGCATCTGCATTCTCATTAAAAATTCTACATTTGCTAAAAACGAAACTGTGATCAATTATACCATTTATTTGAAGGAGTCAAGTAGTCAGCCTTGTGAAAGTGAAGGAGCAAAGCAATGGGTAACTTTCGTTCATGGAGCCGGAGGAAGTTCTTCGGTTTGGTTCAAGCAAATTAGAGAATTTCAAAAACACTTTAATGTGTTACTTCTTGACTTGCGAGGACATGGTGATTCTAAAAAAGCATCTTTTGCCAAAAAATACACTTTTAAATCGATTGCTCAGGATGTAATCGAAGTTATTGATTATCTCAAAATTGAATCTTCTCATTTTGTTGGAATTTCACTCGGAACGATAGTGATTCGCCAATTAGCGGAAATGCATCCGGAAAGAGTTAAAAGTATGATTATGGGCGGTGCAATTCTTAAAATGAATTTCCGTTCGCAGGTTTTAATGCGATTGGGAAATACTTTTAAGTATGTTTTACCCTATTTGGTTTTGTATCGTTTTTTTGCTTTTATTATCATGCCAAAAGCCAATCATAAGCAATCGAGATTGTTGTTTATAAATGAAGCCAAAAAGTTATACCAAAAAGAGTTTATCAAATGGTTTAAATTGACTGCTGAGATTAACCCAGTGTTAAGATGGTTTCGTTTGGTCGAGTTAAATATTCCTACACTTTATGTTATGGGAGAAGAAGATTATATGTTTTTGCCTTCCGTTAAAAAAGTAGTGGAAAGTCATTATAGAACGGCAAAATTATTTGTGATTGAAAATTGTGGACATGTGGTAAACGTAGAGCAATCCTCGGTTTTTAATACTCAGGTATTACTCTTCTTAAAGGATTTTAAATAAAAAAGCCGGTACCAAAATACCGACTTTTTTGTAAACTAACCAAACCAAACAAAATTCTATGAATTCTTATGTCAAAGGTCTGTTTTTTTTTTGAATTCTATTGTTAAGATATTGTTATTATCTTCCTGATTATGAAAAAATTAACAGTTACTTTTTGTCTTGTAAAGCAAAAACTTTTTTCAATAAATCGGAAGTTCTTGAGGACAAATTAGTTCGGATATTTTTCTCTTCTACGGCAACCATTTTGAATACACCTTCCATAGCTTTGTTCGTTGTATAATCGGTTAAATCAGGATTCACTTTTTTAACTAATGGAATACTGTTGTATTTGGTAATGATATTGGTCCAAACCTTATCAGCGCCAACTTTTGCAAACGAGTTTTTAATCACTGGATTGAATTTGGTATACAATGCAGTCGATGTTGAATTTTGTAAATAAGTAGTTGCCGAACGTTCGTCTCCTAAAAGTATGTTTTTAGCATCAGTAAAAGTCATGCCTTTGATAGCGTCAACAAAAATGGGAGTCGATTCTTTCACAGCATCTTCTGCAGCACGATTGATTACTTTTAATCCTTCATCAGCTAATTTTGACATTCCAATGTCACGAAGTCCTTTGTCTACTTTTTTCAGTTCTTCCGGGAGTAGAATTTTTACCATTTCATTTTTGTAGAATCCATCAATTGCTGTCAATTTGACTACTTGTTTGTCAATTCCATTGTTTAAAGCTTCTTTCAACCCTGAAGCAATTTCAGCCTGTGATAAAATACCCGATTGAGGCAATTGATTGATGACTTGTTGCATTTCGGCACAGCCTGAAAATAGAGGTAGTGCAGCCAGAAGGATTACTATTTTTTTCATATTCTTATTTTTTATCTTGTAAAGCAAATACTTTTTTTAATAAATCAGATGTTCTTGAGTTTAAATTGGTTCGGATGTTTTTTTCTTCTACCGAAATCATTTTGAAAACACCATCTAATGCCTTATTGGTAACATAATCATTAATGTCAGGATTAACTTTAGTAACCAAAGGTAAATTATTGTATTTCTTTATGATGTTATTCCAAATTACATCAGCACCAACTTTGCCAATAGATTCTTTAACGACAGGATTGAATTTATCGTATAATGGATTGCGAGTAGATGTTTGTAAATAATTTGTAGCCGCATCTTCTTTTCCTAATAAAATACTTTTCGCATCATTAATAGTAATGTTTTTAACTGCATCCACAAAAATTGGAGTTGATTCTTTAACAGCATCTTCGGCAGCTCTATTCAAGGCTTTAATACCATCATCTGCTAATTTTGCCATTCCCATTTTTCGCAAAGTTTTGTCTACTTTTTGAAGCTCCTCAGGTAGTAAAATTTTAACGGCTTGATTTTTGTAAAATCCATCGGTAGCTGTCAATTTGGTTACTTGTTCATTTATTCCTTTGTTTAAAGCTTCTTTTAAACCTCCAGCGATATCAAGACCACCGTCTTTTTGAGTTATGGTTGCAATTTTATCTTCTGCTTTTTTAAGAAGATCTTTCAGTTGCGCATTGCTTACAAATGGAATGAGCACAAAGAGTAGGACTAACTTTTTCATAAATTAAAATTGGTTTACCAAAGATAAGCAAAGTCCGTGCCTTTTTTAAAACCAGAAGAATCGAAGTGTGTTAAAATTAAAATCCGATAATCCCTTTTTTATAGTTCAACTGATCCTGTGTGGGATTTTCTAGGGGCGAAATATACACTTCCTCCAAATATCCGTCAAGTTGTAGTCCCATAGCAAATAGGTACTCTGTAACGGGAATTCTTTGGATTCCTATTACATAATCATCAAAAAACCATTGCAAGTTTTTACCCGAAACTTTATTGGCGGCAGCAATGATATCTTTCAGCTCATAAGGGATGTTGGTTTTTCCAAACTGAGTATACATTTCCGTCATAAAATCATCAAGGCCTTTTTGATTGTTTGTCGCTTTTCTGATTTCAATGTCCAATCCCAAACCTACCAATGCGCCTCCTCCATAAACCAAATAACGGTTTTGGTTTTTATTGGCTCCGGATTCTTTGATACTTACGTTGTTTTGTTGTAAGTCTCTTATAATGTTGTATTTCGTGATTACATTTTCAAAACGTTTGTAAAATGTTGGTTCGTCAATAAGCTGTGTGCGGGCGAGTAAAATATTAGTAAGATAATCGGTAAAACCTTCTTTGAACCATTCATCTTGTTCTTTTGGGATCAAAGTATGACCGTTCCATAAATGAATCGTTTCATGAGACATGATATGTCCCCAGTTGGTTCGGCTGTTTTTGTTGATTTTACCTTTAATGATTTGACTGAAACTATTTCTGAAAGCGCTTCCGTCTGTAATTATGCTACTTTCATTAACAACGATGAGGTATTTCTTTTTTGGTGATCCTCCAAAATATTTTGTGGTAGATTCAATAATCGGTTGCATTAATTGGATAAAATCATTTTCATTGTTTTTTATAGATTCTCCAAGAGCAAACAAAAGTTCAAAATCTCCTATTTTTATTTCTTTTTCGTAATGATTACCAACGAAAATACAATTGTTTAAAAGAAAACGTAAATCGTTATTTACGATAAAGTCATTTGTTTTGGATGTTTCAGTCCAAGGTGTAGAAGCCTTCCAGTTTTTAGGTAAATTAAAATGAACGGAAACATTTTTAACTTCTTCCAATGAAGGAATATCGGGTGCTATAAACAAGGAGTATCCCGTAAAAAATAATCCTTCCGGAGTTTTGTAAGCTACTTCGTCATAACCACCGCAATGATCCCAGTTTTCACTGTCATGATCGGTTATGATATCATATTCAAGTGCATAGTTCCCTGAAGTAGTCGATTGGATTTCCCAAGTTCCTTCACCAAGATAGTTAACATTCTGCTTTTGACCTTTATCGTTTCTGGCTGTCATGTTCTTTACGAATTTAGCTTCCCCTTCAGGATTCTTCTCTGAAGGATGGGTGAACATAAAGAAGCGGTTTTTGGCTTTAGTTAAATCTAAAGCTGTTTTGATGTGAATTACGTTTTTGTCGTTGTTGGTAAAATCCAAATCATAATTGACGGGTTTGTTTTGTGCAAAGGAATTAAAAGTAAATACGATTCCTGCTAGGAGGGAAAATTGGTTTTTCATAAATGATTTATTTTGATTTGATGATGATCTCTTTTGTGAAAATGCAAATGAGATATTCACTCTGACGACAAAATTTGAGATAAGTTACAAAATTGTTCTTTTTTGTTCTTAATAATACAAATAATTAGGCTTTTAGTTTTTTAGAAATACGTAAATTGCACGCACAAATTTATTACCGCAAAAATGGAACAGGTACAACCTTATCAACCAAAAAATAAAGTTAGAATCGTCACTGCAGCTTCGCTATTCGACGGACACGATGCTGCAATTAACATCATGCGCCGTATCATACAAGCAACCGGTGTGGAAGTAATTCACCTTGGTCACGATAGAAGTGTAGAAGAAGTAGTGAATACTGCAATTCAAGAAGATGCCAATGCAATCGCAATGACTTCTTACCAAGGAGGTCATAATGAATATTTCAAATACATGTACGATTTGCTGAAGGAAAAGGGAGCAGGTCATATTAAAATCTTCGGTGGTGGTGGTGGAGTAATTCTTCCTTCCGAGATTTCAGAATTACATGAATACGGTATCGAAAGAATCTATTCACCGGATGATGGTCGTGAATTGGGACTTCAAGGAATGATTAATGACCTGGTGCAGCGTGCCGATTTCCCTGTTGGTGATAAATTAAACGGTGAAGCCAATCATCTGGAAGATAAAAATCCTACTGCGATAGCACGTGTGATTTCTTCCGCTGAAAACTTCCCGGAAGTCGCAAAACCTGCTTTAGAAAAAATATATAAAATCAACCAAGATAGTACAACTCCGGTTTTAGGTATTACGGGTACTGGGGGTGCGGGTAAATCATCTCTAGTGGATGAATTGGTACGTCGTTTTTTAATCGATTTCCCAGAAAAAACAATTGGTTTGATCTCTGTCGATCCTTCAAAACGTAAAACAGGAGGTGCTTTGCTAGGTGACCGTATTCGTATGAATGCGATTAACAATCCAAGAGTATATATGCGTTCGTTGGCTACACGTCAATCGAATTTAGCTTTATCGAAATATGTTCAGGAAGCAATTGAAGTATTGAAAGCAGCCAAATACGATTTGATTGTCTTAGAAACTTCAGGTATCGGACAGTCGGATACCGAAATTTTAGAACATTCAGATGTCTCGTTGTATGTAATGACTCCTGAATTCGGTGCTGCAACTCAATTGGAAAAAATTGATATGTTGGACTTTGCCGATTTAGTGGCATTGAATAAATTTGACAAACGCGGTGCTTTGGATGCTATTCGTGATGTGAAAAAACAATACCAACGCAACCATAATTTATGGGATGTAGATCCAGATAAAATGCCGGTGTTCGGAACGATTGCTTCGCAGTTCAACGATCCGGGAATGAATACGCTTTACAAATCCATTATGGATAAAATTGTAGAGAAAACAGGTATCGATTTGCATTCGAATTTCCAGATTACTCGCGAAATGAGTGAGAAAATTTTTGTAATTCCACCTCACAGAACGCGTTACTTGTCTGAAATAGCCGAAAACAACCGCAAATACGATGAAACAGCGCTTTCTCAAGTAGATGTAGCTCAAAAATTATACGGTATCTTCAAAACCATGGAAACGGTTTCTGGAAGAGTGCCAAAAATTGATAAATCAGGAGTGATCGAAGATTCGTTGAATCATTCTCCTGAAAAGAAAGAATTTTTGTCGTTGCTCTTGAAAGAATTCGATCGTGTAAAGATGAACTTAGATCCTTACAACTGGGAAATCATTTTAACGTGGGACGAAAAAGTAAACAAATACAAAAATCCGGTATACAGTTTTATGGTGCGTGATAAGGAAATCAAAATCCAAACGCATACGGAATCATTATCACATTCTCAAATACCGAAAGTGGCGTTACCGAAATACCAAGCTTGGGGAGATATTTTGAAATGGAACCTGCAAGAAAATGTACCCGGTGAATTCCCATTTACTTCGGGATTGTATCCGTTCAAGCGTGAAGGAGAAGATCCTACACGTATGTTCGCAGGTGAAGGTGGTCCAGAAAGAACCAACCGTCGTTTTCACTATGTTTCACTGGGGATGCCGGCAAAACGTTTGTCAACAGCATTTGACTCGGTAACTTTATACGGTAACGATCCAGATCACAGACCAGATATTTACGGAAAAATTGGAAATGCGGGAGTTTCGATCTGTTGTTTGGATGATGCTAAAAAATTATACTCCGGTTTCGATTTGAGTCATCCGGCTACTTCGGTTTCGATGACAATTAACGGACCTGCTCCAATGTTGCTTGGTTTCTTTATGAATGCCGCTATCGATCAAAACTGCGAAAAATACATCAAAGAAAATGATCTAGAAGCAGAAGTGGAAGCAAAAATTGATGCTATCTATAAAGCCAAAGGAACTGAAAGACCTCGATACAACGGTGAATTGCCACAAGGGAATGACGGTTTAGGGTTAATGCTTTTAGGAGTTACAGGTGATCAAGTTTTACCGGCCGACGTTTATGCTGATATCAAAGTGAAAACTTTGGCACAAGTTCGTGGAACGGTTCAGGCAGATATCTTAAAAGAAGATCAAGCACAAAACACTTGTATTTTCTCTACGGAGTTTGCATTGCGTTTAATGGGTGACGTTCAAGAGTATTTCATCCAGAAAAATGTACGTAACTTCTATTCGGTTTCGATTTCTGGATACCATATTGCCGAAGCGGGAGCCAACCCAATCACGCAGTTGGCATTTACATTGGCTAATGGATTTACGTATGTGGAATACTATTTAAGCCGAGGAATGAGCATCAATGATTTCGGACCTAACTTATCGTTCTTCTTTTCAAATGGTATCGATCCCGAATATGCTGTAATTGGTCGCGTGGCCCGTAAAATTTGGGCGAAAGCCATGAAAAATAAATACGGTGCTAATGAAAGAGCACAGATGTTGAAATACCACATTCAGACCTCAGGACGTTCATTACACGCTCAGGAAATTGATTTCAATGATATCCGTACAACATTACAAGCATTGTACGCGATTTATGATAACTGTAACTCATTGCATACGAATGCGTACGATGAGGCGATTACAACACCAACTGAAGAATCCGTTCGTCGAGCTATGGCCATTCAGTTGATTATCAATAAGGAATTAGGTTTGGCGAAAAATGAAAACCCAATTCAAGGTTCGTTTATTATTGAAGAATTGACAGATTTAGTAGAAGAAGCTGTATTGACCGAATTCGACCGTATCACCGAAAGAGGTGGCGTACTAGGTGCAATGGAAACTATGTACCAACGTTCTAAAATTCAGGAAGAATCCTTGTACTACGAAACATTGAAGCATACTGGTGAATTCCCAATTATTGGAGTAAACACTTTCTTAAGTTCGAAAGGTTCGCCTACAGTAATTCCGGCCGAGGTAATTAGAGCTACCGAAGAAGAGAAACAATTCCAAATTACAACTTTAGAAAACTTACATACGGCTCAAGCGGATAAAGTAAAAGAACAATTGGCAATCATTCAGGAAGCTGCTGTACAAAATCAGAATATTTTCGAAAAACTGATGGATGCGGCTAAGTATTGTTCATTAGGTCAAATCACGGCAGCGTTGTTTGAAGTGGGCGGACAGTACCGAAGAAATATGTGATTTTATTTATGTATGAAAACAATCACTTTTCGATTTGTCTTCTTTTTTGTTCTTTCCTTTTGTAATGCACAGGAGGCTAAATTTAAGAATAAGGATTTTGAAAAATATTTTTTTGATAATGGTCTCGGGTATGTAACATGTTACGATGCCAATGGGAATGCGATTGTTTTAGATTCGGATAAGGATAAAAAAGTACTTCAGAGCGAATTGGATGTTGTCGAAAAAATTAATTTTGATAATTATCCTTTAGCTGACTTTGATGATTTGTCATTTTTTACAAACGTTAAGAGCGTAAAGTTGAAATGGGATTCTTCCGTTGAAAATAATTCGGATCTATACCCTGTTTTTGATTTCAATGGTAATGTGAAACTGGAAGAATTAGTGGTCAATTCAGATCATATAGGAGGTGTTCATGTTGAAAAATGCCCCAATCTGAAGTCGCTGTATATCAATGGACAAAATTCCTCTGCTGATTTTGATTTTTCCGAAAATGAAAAATTACAAATTTTACATATTCAGTTGGAAGCCAATAAGCAAATGAGAAAGGTAAATCTGACTCGTAATGTTAATATTGAGTTGCTGGAGTTAATGGGTTTGAAATTAGAAGCAATTGATTTGTCGCAAAATGTTAATCTTGGAAAATTGTACCTTAATTATAATGATTTGCAGGAGTTGGACTTGTCAAAACAAATCAGGCTTTTTCATTTGGACTGTTCAAATAATAGATTAAAAGTTATTGATTTGTCACAATTGAACGATTTGAGATATCTGGATGCGCATGGAAATAACCTGATGAATATAATCCTGCCAATTAAGAATAGTGTCGAATATTTGCTCATTCATGGCAATTCTGAGTTGAAAACAATGGATTTTACCGGATTTAATCGACTTAAGGGGATTAATTGTGACCATCAAATGGTGAGTTTTGCATCCTCATTTAAAAAGGATCTGAAAATTGTTTCTAAATATGCTGAAGATGTTTTTTTTATAAAAAATGATATACCAAAATTAGATGAAGTTAAAAAAGAAGTTCTGAAAAAGGTTATTTTGGAAGTGTTAACATTAATTAAAAATGAACAATACGGAAAAATAAACAGTTATTATTTAACTCCCGCAGAAACGAAGCAAATCTTTAATAACTATCATCTCAGTCTAAAAGATAAGCTGCCTTTCAATGACTATAAAACAAGTTATGTTGCAGATACTGATAGGTTAAAAAGATATCGTAAAGCTTTTCAAACTTTTTTTTCAGAACCTGTTTGGAATCCTATGGTTATTGATCAGAATTTTAATGATGAATTGAATTGTTTGAGCAACGGATTGTTTATTAATGATCGGTATTTGAAGAAAGATTATCGGATTCTGAATGTCAATATTAAGGTGGCCAATAATGAAAATAAAGTAGAGTTTGACTCGTTGGACTTTATTGAAACGGATAATGGTTGGAAGTTGTTTACTGCTTTTAGTAAATATTGAGAAGTTTAAAATTACGATAGAATTATACTAAAAAAGCCTCACAGATGTGAGGCTTTTTTTATAGATTAACTTTTCTTCCTTTAGGATATTTGATTTGGTAGGACAAACGTTTTTTTGCAATCCCTTTTGAAGGAATGTTGGTTTTCCAGGAAAGTATTCCGGTGTCTTCCTTATAATCAGCATTGTCAACGCTTACTTTTTCTACTTTAATTTCTTTATTCTGACTTACCGGTATACGGTCGAATATTTTTACATCAACGTCTATAGGTTTGTTATTGCGCAATGTAATTTCATAATTACGGTCAACGATTCGGGTAGTTCCTAATAAGGATTTATCTTTCAGATTATTGATTTGTTTTCGTTCTACTACCAAATTGTTGTCTATACCCATAGAAATTACCAATTCTTCCTCCGTTTGGTAAGGATTGATGTAGGTAGTGCCTGCATAACTACCTTCAGTATAAATGCTGGCATCTCCTGGTAGTAAGTCGTATTTGGTCCACTCTTTTATTTTGGCAGTCAGAAATACATTTTCACTTAAAAGCGGTGCCGAATAATATTCGAATTCTGCAGGGATATTAAAATTGTCAATTTCAATAACAGAAGGTGCTTCATCTGAAGGGATAGAATAATTCTTTTTAATTTTGAACAATACCGAATTAATAGCGATTTCTTTCTCGTCTCCTGTAGCGGTAGTGATTTCCTCCGGTTTTTCTTCTTCGTTATCACTAGAATCAGTCTCTGCTTTTTTTCTTTTGATACCCACGGAAGAAATAACCACTTCTTGTAATCGGGCACCGTCATCTTCTAAAATGACATTCATCGTATTGCTATAAATAGGTAAGGCGATTGTTTTCATCCCCATAAAGGAATAGGTAAGTTCTTTTCCTTTTTCGACATTGATTTTGTAGGTACCGTCAAATCCGGTTTGTGTGCCAATTTGTGTTCCGCTGATAATGACATTTGCTCCTGGAATTGGACCGCTATTGTCGGTAACTACGCCTGTAACTGTTTTTACATTGGGATTGTAATTGTATTTCTGGGTTCTAACTGTAGAAGATTGTCTGTTATCATAGTAATTGATGAAATTAAGATAATGGCTGTCAATTGTTGGTTTTTCGTTGTTAACGGTTGGGTTGGCAGTAGATAGCGTTAATTTAACGTCGTTCCAATTTTCGCCCGTGGTTTGATATACTTGTGCTTTATAAGCAAACTGTAAGGCATCTTTTGTGTTTTTAGCCTTGATTTCATAAGATGGATTCCAGCCAGCGTTCGATACGTTGTATTTAATAGTGAGGTTAAGTAAAACTGCTTCAACCGGGTTGTTGAATTTTAAAAGGATTTCTCCTTTTTGTTCTTTTTCTTCGCTGCTTATTTTGTTCATTTCCAAATGCATCGCAGTCAGCTCTTTCTTTATGTCTTCTATTTTTTTAGATATATCGAAAATTTCCATCTTAAGAACCGGAATTCTTTCTCTGTAATGCTTACTATGAATTACTAGTTTGTCAAGAGTTACTGATTGTTGGGAACTGCTTAAGGTTTTGTTTTGTGATAAAATGGTTTCTTCTTCTTGTAAACCTTTTATTTTACTGTCAAGAAAAGCAACTTCTCTTACTTTAGCATCGATTTCACTTTGTAGTTTGGTTATTTTCTCTGAAGTAACTTTTTTAGGGTAAAATAAGGTTTCATATCCAAACGAAAGTATGGAAACGTCTTTCAATCCACCAATCTGAATAGTGTTTTGGTTGATATAGGGGGATAAATCAGTAATGCGAACTTGCGAATTGCCTTTGGGAATAGTAACGGAAGATTCGGCGTAAATTTGTGCGCCTGAAGTGTAAACCGTTACCTCTTTGGTGGTTGCCTTAATCTTGATCTCGTTAGCAAATAAAGAGAGTGAGCAAAATAAAAATAAAAAATGTTTCATAGAGAAGAAATGAACTTTTGTGTTTTGAAAGTCGAAGATAGTATGAATTTCTGAATTGTAATAGATTTATTAAATTTTAAGAAAGGCTTTCAGGAATAAAAGGCTTTTTGTTTTTTTGTGCCATGAAAAAAATCCTAATCGTATTTGTTTTACTGTGTTTTAAATCGTTTGGACAACGTTTTGAAGGGCAGAATTTTTGTGAGGAAGTAAAGAGTAGCTCTTATTTTCCTTTGGATATAGAATCTAAAAAAATATTTTGGTACACTACTTTTTATGTTGAGACGAATAAAGGAAAGGTGGTCAAAGGAGGTAAAGAGTATTTTAGTTTTGAACAGAAATGGAATAACACTAATGTGGATGTACTTCTTTTGCGTGAAGAGAATGGTAAAGTAGTTCAATACGATGAAAAATCAAATACCGATTTTATCCGTTTTGACAATTCGTTCAAAGTTGGGCAGACTTGGAAGGCAGGAGAGGTTGAATATGAAATAATTGCATACGATGGTGAATTAAAAACTCCGTATTGTAATTATAAAGGGTTGATGGTTATGGAAGCAAAATATCCAAAGGTGACATATCGATTTTATTATTTGAAAGGTATGGGGTATGTAGGCGCCACCAGAGATGGGAAGTTGGTTTCTTGTGTTACTCCCGAATAATTTGAATTTCTAATTTTTACTATAAAAGGCCTGCGTGAGTAGGCCTTTTTAGTTAACTATTTTTTATCTTTTTTTTATGATAAACTCAATTGATTGATTTGTAATTTTAATAGTGACTTTCTGAAAACACTTTACCCATGTAATAACAATTAAAAACGAATGGTTATGGTAAGTAGTGTTTTTAAATCAAAATGGAAAGGAATTCTGTTACTTGTATTGGTGTTCCTAGTAGGTATTGGTTGTACAGATGATGCTTCTTCCGATAGCGGTCAAGAAGAATCAGTGTATTATGTGTGCGCAAGTTGTAAATCAGCACCGGAAGCTTTACCTGAACATGATAACTCCTATAAAGGGATCTATTCTGGAGTGGTGAATACAGATATTGTAACATTTAATATTGATAACAACAATGATGAGAGTTTTCGTCTGACAGTGTTACGTGGCGACTTGATTCGAGATTTTGTATTTCTCAATCAATGGTCGAATGGTAATAGATTCTATGCGGTTTTTAATGGTGGATTTGGCTATGGACATCACGATTTTCAACGATTTAATGTGCAATTCAGTGTCGATCTGAATGGTGATAATCCAGAGGTGATTTTTACGGATGAAGAGATGTTTAGAGTGGAATCCGGAAGAACCATTTTTAAAGAGAAATCAACAAGCTTGGTTGAAGTTTTTAATGGGGAGTTAAGTAAAAGAAAAAATTACTTGTCAACTGAAAGTAGAATTGGAGCGGATGATAATGTGACAGTGGTTAAAGTGGGGTCACAACGAATTGTGCTTTCAAGAAACGAAGGGTATTGGTATGGTTTTGTAACAATGTATGCTGGGGTAAACGACGAATTTAGTCTTTTTAATTCCGGAAGTATTGTTAATAATAAATTAGTGGATGTGAATGGAAAAGTCGTTGGTACTCTAATTTATGATTATTTCAGTGGAAAATCTGTCGATGAAAATCAAGAAACAATTAATATAACCGCAAAAAGGGTGATATAGTAACTACGTTAATAAAAAAAGACCATTCATCGAATGGTCTTTTTTTTGTATGTTTTATTCTTCTAAATCTTTTTCACTGCCCATTTTGAGGGAAATTAGAATGCCGGCTAGCAAAGCTATTGCTATAAATCCGAGAGATACCCATTCTGGGAATTTGTAATGATGAACCAATAACATTTTGATTCCTACAAAAGTCAATATCGCGATCAAACTGTATTCTAAATAACTGAATTTTTCTAACATATTGGCTAAGAAAAAATACATAGAACGTAATCCAAGAATGGCAAATATGTTGGAGCTGAATACTAAAAAAGGATCGGATGTAATGGCTAATATTGCCGGAACACTGTCAACGGCAAATAAAACATCCATGATTTCAATTACGATTAAGGCAACAAACAATGGAGTAGCAGCTCTTCCTTTTTTGGTTGGTATGAAAAACTTCTCACCATTCATTTCTGAAGTTAACGGCATAATTTTGCCTAACATTCTGTAAATAAAGGATTCTTTGGGTTCAAAATCGTCTTCTTCGCTATTGAAAAACATCTTGATGGCTGTAAATAAAAGGAATCCACCAAATAGATATGTCGTCCAACTGAATTTGTTGATAATCATTACGCCGAAATAAATCATCAAGCCTCGGAATACTATCGCTCCCAAAATCCCCCAAAATAAAACTCTGTGTTGGTATTTCTGTGGAATCTTAAATGAGGCAAAAATTACTGCAATCACAAATATATTGTCAATACTTAACGAGAGTTCAATCAAATACCCTGTAATGTATTTCATTGTGGCTTCAATCGGCTTTAAATGATTAGGGTTGTCTACAAATCCATTTTGATACAGCCAGAAAATAACTCCCGAAAATGCAAAGGAAAGTGAAACCCAGATGGCAGTCCACATACTGGCTTCTTTTGTGGAAATAATATGCGGGTTCTTATTAAAAACTCCTAAGTCTAAAGCAAGAAAAATAAATACGGCAATTAAAAAACAAATCCAGACAGTCATATCTTATATATTTTGAGGTTTACAAATATAAACTTTGATTTTGGAATATTAAATTTTATGTGGTTTTGTCTCTACGAATTAAATTTTTGACAACTTACCGTTAAATTTTAGGGGGTGTATATTGTATTAATTTAAAAAATGGATATATTTGCTTCAAATTTAAGGGGTATAACTCAAATTATTTAATTTTATGGCAACATTACGATTTCAATCTCTGCAAAAAGCTACAAGTAGAAAACCAGTAGCAGTAGAAGAATTAGACAGAAAGTCGGCAATTTTCGGCACAAACGTTTTTAACGATAAGGCCATGCGACAATTTTTAACTCCAGAAGCTTACAAAGCTGTACAAAGTGCTATCCAGCACGGAACTAAAATTGACCGCAAATTAGCAGACTATATTGCTATGGGAATGAAAGAGTGGGCTTTGTCTAAAGGAGTTACTCACTATACGCACTGGTTCCAACCTTTAACAGGAACTACGGCAGAAAAACACGATGCATTCTTCGAAACGTCTTTCGATGGTAGTGATCCAGTTGAAAAATTCGGTGGGGGACAATTGGTACAGCAAGAACCAGATGCTTCGTCTTTCCCGAATGGAGGTATCCGTAATACTTTCGAAGCACGTGGTTATACAGCTTGGGATCCAACTTCTCCTGCATTTATCTTCGGAACTACTTTATGTATTCCAACGGTTTTCGTTTCTTATACCGGAGAGGCTTTGGATAACAAAACACCTTTATTAAGAGCTTTACACGCTATCGATAATGCAGCGACTGATGTGGCTAAGTATTTCGATAAAAACGTTAAAAAAGTAACACCAACTTTGGGTTGGGAACAAGAATATTTCTTGGTAGATGCTGCTTTGGCTTCTTCAAGACCGGACATTTTAGCTACTGGTAGAACTTTACTAGGACATACTTCAGCGAAAGGACAACAATTGGAAGACCATTACTTTGGTTCAATCCCTACTCGCGTACTACAATACATGCGTGATTTGGAAAACGAATGTATGTTGTTGGGTATTCCAGTGAAAACACGCCATAATGAGGTAGCACCAAATCAATTTGAGTTGGCACCTATTTTTGAAGAAACAAACTTGGCGGTTGACCACAACTCTTTGTTGATGGATGTAATGCAAAAAGTAGCGGAACGTCATGATTTCAAAGTGTTATTCCACGAAAAACCGTTCAAAGGTGTAAACGGTTCGGGTAAACACAACAACTGGTCATTGGCTACAGATACTGGAGTGAACTTATTGTCTCCAAGTAAAACGCCAATGAGTAATTTACAGTTCTTGACTTTCTTTATCAATACGATTAAAGCGGTTCATGATTATGAAGAGTTACTAAGAGCTTCAATTGCTTCTGCAAGTAATGACCACCGTTTGGGGGCTAACGAAGCGCCTCCGGCAATTATCTCGGTATTCATCGGTCAACAATTGACTAAAGTATTGGAGGAATTAGAAGGAGTAACCAACGGTAAATTGTCTCCGGAAGAAAAAACAGATCTTAAATTAAACGTAGTAGGTAAAATTCCAGATGTATTATTGGATAATACCGACAGAAACAGAACGTCTCCATTTGCCTTCACAGGAAACAAATTCGAATTCCGTGCTGTGGGTTCTTCGGCAAACTGTGCTGTGTCTATGACTACCTTGAACTCTATCGTGGCAAAACAGTTGATGGATTTCAAAAAAGAAGTGGATGCGTTAATCGAGAAAAAAGATTTAAAGAAAGATGAAGCGATCTTCAATGTGTTGAGAGAGTACATCAAACAAACAAAAAATATCCTTTTCGAAGGTGATGGTTATAGCGATGCTTGGGAAAAAGAAGCAAAAAAACGTGGTTTAAGTAACCATAAAACAACACCAAAAGCATTAAAAGCTAAAGTTTCTAAAAAAGCAATGGAGTTATTCCACGAATTGGGTGTAATGAACCATGTTGAAGTAGAAGCGCGTTACGAAATCGAATTGGAAGAATACACGAAGAAAATTCAAATCGAAGGTCGTGTTCTTGGTGATATCGCTCGTAACCACGTTATTCCAACTGCAATCCGTTACCAAAATGTATTGATCGAAAACGTAAAAGGTTTAAAAGAAATCTTCGGTAAGGATTTTGAGAAAATCGCAAAAGAACAAATCGGTTTGATCAAAGAAATTTCAGAACATATCGAAGGTATCAATAAAAATGTGGACGATATGATCGAAGAACGCAAAAAGGCAAACAACCTTTCTTCTTCTGAGAAAATGGCAGAAGCATACTGCGATAAAGTAAAACCGTATTTCGATATCATCCGTGAGCACTGTGATAAACTAGAATTGCTAGTGGATGATGAAATCTGGACATTAACAAAATACAGAGAATTATTGTTTACAAAATAATTTTTTTGAATTCAGTTATATTTCAAAGCCGTCAGAATCGCATTCTGACGGTTTTTGTTTATATTCGTTTCATGAAGAAGTGGTTAATTCTAATGGTGTTACATCTGACGACGCTTGGCTCAAACGCTCAAGATCGCTTTTCAGTGTATTTCGATAGTAATAAACATACATTAAATGTAACGCAAACCGAAGCGTTGCTCAATTGGATGAATCAGAATAAGGAAAGTAAAATTCTTTCCATGTATGGCTTTACCGATGAAGATGGCTCAACGCAATATAACGATACGCTAGCTTCAAAAAGAGTGAATGCGGTTTTGAAAGTGATCAACGGTAAAATCAAAATTAGAGAGGATTTTCAAAAAATAAGTTACGGCGAAAACTTTGCCCAATCCACTAAAAAAGAGGAAAATCGAAAGGTTATTATCTATTTTCTTCAAGCCAAAGACTTGCATAAAGAAGAGGAAATTCTCGGTCAAAAAGCAAAAGGATATACCACTAAAACAGTTTCTTTTCCCGAAAAAGTCATCATTACCAACCCGAACGGCAGCCAATCGGAATTCAAACTGGATATCGATTTCATGAAAACGCTCTACCAGGCACCCAAAGGACAAAAACTGAAACTGAATAATCTGAATTTTGTGCTGAATACTTTCGCAGTGACCAACGACTCAAGAGGAAAACTTTACGAAATACTTCTGGTTATGCAACAAAACCCCAACATGAAAATTGATATTCAAGGCCACGTGTGTTGTGTGAAATCAGACAAACAGGACTTATCAACGCAAAGGGCCAAAGCGGTCTATAAGTTTCTGGAAATGAATGAAATCAACAAAGCACGCATGAGCTACCGTGGCTTCGGTAGTACGCAACCTCTGCATGCTCTACCCGAAAAATCGGAAGAAGAACGTGCCGCCAACCGCCGCGTCGAAATCGAAATCATTGAGAATTGATTCGCTCTTTGTACTTAGTAATTAGTGAAGAGTAATTAGTGAAGAGACCTTAGTACATCGTTTTTTTTAACAAAAGTCAATAATGCTGCTTGCATAGCCTCTGTTGGTGCTTGTGGAGCCAATAGTACCGCTTGTATAGTCTCTGTTGCTGCTTGTGGAGTGAATAGTACTGCTTGCATAGCCTCTGTTGCTGCTTGTGGAGCCAATAGTACTGCTTGTACAGCCTCTGTTGCTGCTTGTGGAGTGAATAGTACTGCTTGTATAGCCTCTGTTGTCTGTTGCGAAACCTCTAATTATTAATTACTTTTTGCTAAGTGCTATGGACTAAGTACTAAGTACTAAAAAACTTCCAACTCTTAACTCATAATTCATATCTCATCACTATCTTTGCCCCACAACAACTACAACAACAATAATGAGTTCAGATACTTCTAAAAGGTATGCACTTCGCGGCGTTTCTGCTGCTAAGGAAGATGTGCACAATGCAATCAAAAACATCGATAAAGGGTTATTCCCAAAAGCTTTCTGCAAAATTGTCCCTGATTATTTAACCAATGACGCAGAGTATTGTTTAATCATGCATGCTGACGGTGCAGGAACAAAATCGTCTTTGGCGTATATGTACTGGAAAGAAACGGGTGATATATCCGTTTGGAAAGGAATCGCACAGGATGCCTTGATCATGAATATTGACGACTTATTATGTGTAGGAGCTGTTGATAATATTATGTTATCGTCTACTATCGGAAGGAATAAAAACTTAATTCCGGGTGAAGTGCTTTCTGCCATCATCAATGGAACGGAAGAATTAATCGACGAATTAAAGTCTTTCGGTGTTACTATCAATTCTACAGGTGGCGAAACGGCCGATGTCGGTGACTTGGTTCGTACCATCATCGTCGATTCTACTGTTACAGCAAGAATGAAACGTAAAGATGTAGTGGATAATGCCAACATCCAAGCCGGTGATGTAATTGTGGGATTGGCTTCTTTCGGTCAAGCGAAATATGAGAAATCATACAATGGTGGTATGGGTAGCAACGGATTGACTTCTGCCCGTCATGATGTTTTTGCAAAATACCTGGCTGAAAAGTACCCTGAAAGTTACGATGCTTCAGTACCTAATGAGTTGGTGTATTCCGGAAACGTGAAGCTAACCGATGCTGTGGAGGGATCTCCTATCGATGCCGGTCAATTGGTGTTGTCGCCAACAAGAACGTATGCGCCTATTATCAAAAAGATTTTAGAACAATATACTCCTCAAGATATTCACGGAATGGTACACTGTAGCGGTGGTGCGCAAACTAAAGTATTGCATTTCGTAGACAACGTACATGTTATTAAAGATAATTTATTCCCTGTGCCTCCTTTGTTTAAACTGATCCAGGAACAATCCAAAACCGATTGGAAGGAAATGTACCAGGTGTTCAACTGTGGTCACCGCATGGAAGTGTATGTTCCTGCCGAAATTGCCAATGCTATTATCGCCATTTCCGAATCTTTCGGCGTGGATGCGCAAATAGTCGGTAGAGTAGAGGCATCAACATCTAAAAAACTGACCATTGCTTCAGAATACGGTGTTTTCGAATATTAATACTCCATAGTTTTGATACCTGATCAAGTTGCTCTTTCCTTTAGAAAGCATTTGGAAGTACTCATCTCACTAACCGATGAGGAGTTGGAATATATACTGTCTTTTTTTGAATACAAGGAACTGAAAAAATACCAGTTCCTGGTTCAAAAAGGAGGGAAGTCTGATTTCTCGTTCTGGATTTATGAAGGATTGACGAAATCGTTCTTCACCGATGCTTCGGGAAAAGAACATATCGTTCAGTTTGCCTTGGAAGATTGGTGGATAAGTGATTATGAAGCGTATTTCAATCAACAAAATGCGGCTCTCGATATCGATTGTATGGAAAACACAAAGATGCTTTGCCTGTCCTACAAAAACCGGGAAAAGTTATGCTCCGAAATGCATAAAATGGAACACTTTTTCCGCAAGAAAGCCAATAGTGGTTACATCGCTCTCCAAAAAAGATTGCTCAACAGCTATACCAATAATACTAAGGAACGCTACGAATTGTTATTGAAGCAATATCCAACGCTCTTTCAAAGGGTACCAAAGTCTTTTATCGCTTCTTATCTTGGGGTTACCCGAGAGACTTTAAGTAGATTGCAGAATTCCTAATGTGACATACCTCACAATGAAGAAGTGATCTAACGCAGCTTGTACTGTTTTTTTAGTTCGGAATTTTGTCTGATCTAAAAAAATAAAACAATGAATACAGTAAAAACAAACTTCTTCCTTTGCTTAATTTCTCTGGCTGCCTTCGCGCAGGAAATTCCTAAATCCAAATTAAAGATAGTTGCCGAAAGTCAGTTCCAATGGACTGGAATTGCCATCTCGAAAACGAATAGGGTATTTGTCAATTTCCCTCGATGGTCTAAAGAAAATCCAATGGCTGTTGCCGAAATAATCGATGGTAAATCCATTCCTTATCCGAATGTGAAATGGAATACATACGATAAGAAGGGTAGCAACCAATTCATTTGTGTGCAAAGTATGTGGATCGACAAACAAAATCAGCTTTGGGTATTGGATACCGGTTATGTCTTGGAAGAAGATAAAACGAATGCGGCCACGCTGTATGTTTTTGATCTTTTACAGAATAAATTAAAAACAAGCTATACCATTCCTGCCGAAAGTATAACTGCCAGAAGCTACCTGAATGATTTTCGGGTGGATGAAAAACATCATAAGGTATATTTCACGGATTCCAGATTGGGCGGATTGGTGATTTTTGATCTGATGACGCAGACTACCAAAAGGATTTTGTCCAATCATTTTTCAACATTAGCCGAATTACCTCAAATTGTAGTGGAAGGCTATGAAAGAAAAAGGGCCGTACACTCTGACGGAATCGAATTGGATAAAAATCAGAAGTATCTCTACTATTGCGCATTGACAGGTGAAAATGTGTATCGAATTCCTGTGAAGGCCATTCTGGATGAAAACAATGATGATACTGCTTTAGGTTTAAAAGTGGAGAAGTTTGCCAAAACAGGTCCAAACGACGGCATACTTTTCGATAAAAAAGGAACATTGTACTTGAGCAGTCTGGAAAAGAACGCTATTTCGATTGCCGACAAGAAAGGAAAATGTAAGATGCTAATTGCTGATGCGTTGATTCAATGGCCGGATTCGTTTGCTTTGAATAAAGAAGGGAATGTGTTCTTTACAACCTCTCAAATTCATCTGCCTAAAGATAAAAGAGGAACGTACAAAATAATGAAGCTGGCCTCCACTCTAAAATAAAGCGTTTTTGAGTAGTAATTTAAAAGCTTATGGTCAATGTTACTGCCGGCTGATTACCTGATGCTAAATCGGGAGTAAGATAGTGCTGGTTTCGGACAGCAAAGGTTGCTTCGGCAGCCTTTTTTTTGTTTTTATGAGCAGCTACAAAGAGTGGAATAGTGCTAAATACCATAACGCCTCCAATATACGAGAGTGTTAAGCCTGTATTGTTGTATGAACCGGAATTCATAAAGTTGTCGCTGAAATCTAAAGCAATGCCTCCCGCAATACCTCCAACACCCAAACCTAGTAAAACCCAAGCTGCAGTCGCATTGGTTCTTTTTTTCTGAAAATAGTATTCACTTGAGTGACCATTTTGAGTTTGACTGTACGAAACTGAGAGCATCAAAAATGCGATCAGGAAAAGGATTGTGTTTTTCATAACTGGAATATTAGGTTAAAAATTGACTTTAAAAAACTAACATTCAATGGGATATTAAAGTTACGAATTATTCTTGTAAGTAGTTCTCATTTGAATTAGTAATGGAAATAATCAGAAGAAATGTAAAAGAGCTCTAATTCAATAGGAATTTGCTACATTTGAATTCAGAAGTAAAGGGTGAAAACGCAACGGAATAACAATAACGAAGTAAGGATTAATTATGTACGAACTGCTTTTTTGGAAATATATTGATGAGGTTTACCTGAACCATCAGGAAGTGTATGAGGCCTTGATAGAAAAGGAATCGGTGGAAGGATTGGAAGAATTGCCTGTTCAGGTAATTTTGAATCGAATAACCAATGCTTTTGCTCAATGGGAAAAAGTAGACGAATTCAGTTTTAAAAATACCAAAGGAGTAGGAGCGTTCCACATTATCACTACTCCACAAAGTATTCAGATCAATTGTTATGGTACAGAAGGCAAAACCATGAATAAGTTATGTGATATCATGACCGAATTCAAATGCCCGCTGTATGACCCACAAGTACCCGCTCGTTATGATGAATTTGAAGAATAATAGCATATGAAGATAAATCCTAAAACCGGAATAGATCAGTTAATTTTCGGGATGAAACAAAAAGACGTAAAAGCCTTGTATGGCAATCCTGATCAACAATACGAAGACGAAGACAGCAACATCATTTACCTCTATAATGATAAAAAAATGCGCTTAACCTTTTATGAAGACGAAGATTTTCGCTTCGGTTATGTAATTACATCACATCCGGATGCCGAATTGTTTTCTGAAAAAATCATAGGAAAGCCTTGGCAGGAAATTGAAAAGCTATTGAACGATAAGAACATCAAATCATTGGAGAAGGAAAACTTCGATTCTGTGGATAATTATTTCAACGAAAGCAACTGGATGATCTTTCAAGTAGAATACAATGAAGTAATCCGTTTTGAATTAGGTGCCGTTTTTAATGAAAAAGCCGATGAGTTCGATTGGAAATTCAAAGGTTAAGAAATAAACTACAATAAAAAACCCCGTATATTCCGGGGTTTTATTTTTATTACTTAGTTGCTGCAGGAGCACTTTCTAATAGTTCCAATTCGAAAATTAAGTTAGCATTTGGAGGAATTACTCCGCCAGCTCCTTGTGCACCGTATCCTAAATTAGAAGGAATGAACAATAAAGCTTTGTCGCCTAAGTTCATTTTCTCTAAACCTTCCAAGAAACCTGGAATCAAACCATCTTTTCTTCCCGCTTGGAAAGGGAATGGTTGATACGCTTTAGCAGCTTGTCGGTTTAGATCTAGTTTGCCATTTTCTGCAGCTACGTTTTCATAACTGGTATCAAATAAAGTTCCATCTTCAAAATAACCCGCATAATGAACGTATACTGTAGAACCATCAGCTGGTTTTTTACCTGAACCTTTAGTTACTATACTGTATACTAATCCTGATTCCGATTTTGTACCCGATGCTTTAGCTTGTGCAAAATAAGCTAGTTTGTCTGCTTTTGCTTTCGCTAGTTTTGCTTCGATTTCTTTCTGTTCAGCAGCTTGTTTTGCTACACTTTCCTTAAAGATTTTACCAGCATCAAATTTTTTCGCTTTAGATCCTTTACGGATGATCGTGATTTTTTTAATAACATCTTCTTGAGCGATAAGATTTACGATATCCTGACCTTTGATAACATGTCCGAAAACAGTATGCTTACCATCCAACCAAGGTGTTTCTTTGTGTGTAATGAAAAATTGTGAACCATTGGTACCAGGTCCAGCATTGGCCATAGATAAAATACCAGGACCGGTATGTTTTAAATCGGCAACAATTTCATCTTTGAATTTATATCCGGGACCGCCGCTTCCATTTCCGTCAGGATCTCCACCTTGAATCATGAAATTAGGAATCACACGGTGAAACTTTAATCCGTCGTAAAATGGTTTACCACTGAATTTTTCGTTTACCATTGGATTTTTCCCTTCAGCCAAAGAAACAAAGTTGGCTACAGTGATAGGCGTTTTCTCAAACTCCAATTGTACCATGATTTTTCCTTTGTTGGTTTCAATTTCTGCATACAACCCTTCAGGTAATTGGTCTCCTCCAGAATTACATGAGAATAATAAGGCAATTAAACTTAAAAATAGACTAGTCATTCGATTCATTTTAGTTAATAATTATAATAGTTATTCAATTGTTGTTTTAGGTTTGGCTACCGAATCCATTTTAATATCATTCAAAGTAACGGTATAAATCAAAGGTTGGTTGGTACCCACTTTCTTTTCATCGCCATGATAACCAAAAGCCATATGGGAAGGAAATAAGAAACGTACAGTTTCTCCTTTTTTCATCAATTTGATACCATGACGCAATCCCATAATGATATTTTGCTTATCTACCACATACTTTTGCGGTTTCAATTCTTCTTGTGTATAAATGATATTGCCTTTTAAATCTTTGATTTCATAATCAAAATAAGCAATTTCACCTTTTTCCGGCATATCTGTGGATACTTCGTTTTTAGTCAAATAGGTATACCAATAACCTTTAGTTGAAGCAATATAATCAACTGCCGTATCTTTTTTGATGATGGCCGCAATGATGCTCTCTTCGCCTTGGTTTAATTTCTTATTGCGTTCTATAGACTGTTTCATAAATTCTCCGCCAGTGTGCGAAATAGGTCTTCTGGCTTCTTGTTTCTGACTACAGCAAGTAACCAAATTCATGCCAAGCAATAAAGAGCCTACGATTTTTACCAACTTCATACTGTTACTTTTTTAATTTCTTTTACAATTGTTATAAAACGTGCAACGGTTTCTTCCATGCTCACTGTTGATTTTCCTCCTGCTGCATTGATATGTCCGCCTCCGTTAAAATAGTTTCGAGCAAATTGATTGACATCAAAATTCCCTTGCGAACGGAAGGATATCTTGATAATGCCTTCCGATTTATTTTCGATAAAGATAGCTGTAAAATTGATTCCAGCAATGCTTAAACCATAATTAACAAAACCTTCGGTATCACCTTTTTGATAATGATGTGCATCGAGTTCTGCTTGTGTCAGTGTAATGTAGGAAGTTTGAAACTCTGGAAGTAACTGCATGTTTTGTAACGCTTTACCCAAGAGTTGCATACGGTCGTAAGTACTGGTGTCAAATAAATTGTTGTGAATTTCTGCATTTCGGATGCCACGATCAATCAAATCTGCAGCTACTTGGTGCGTCGTACTTGAAGTACAGGAAAAACGGAAAGAACCGGTGTCAGTAACTAGTCCGGTATACAAACAAGTGCCTACAGTTTCATTGATTAGGTTTTGTAAACCCAGTTGATGGATGAAATGATACACCATCTCACAGGTAGAGCTCATTTTAGTATCCGAATACATATATTGAGCATAACTGTCCGGTAATTGATGATGGTCAATCATAACGAACGTTTTGTTCTCTAATTGTTCCAGGAAAGCGGCCATAAATTCGCCGGTACGGTGAAAAGCATTGAAATCCAACGTAAAGATTAATTCAGCTTCCTCCAACTTGGGTTCGCAGGCTTCGTGATTTTCTTCGAAACATAATATGTTTTCAGAGCCCGGTAACCAAGCCAGATAATCAGGGAATACATTCGGTGAAATTACAGTTACGTCATGTTGTAACTGTTGTAAGAAATTGTACAATCCCAACGTAGAGCCCATTGAGTCTCCATCTTGATTTCGGTGGGGTATAATTGCTATTTTTTTGGGCGAAGACAATAACTGTTTAATCGCTTCAATCTCATGTGCGTTCATCATCTTGCGAAAATACAATTTTAGTTGCTAAGTTTCAAAATTGAAAAGCGGATTCCAAATGAATTGCTGATTACAACGGATCGGCAGTAACCTTGAAAGTCATATCGCTTTGCACATCAACTTTTTGCATTAAAGTTTCCTTGGTGGTAACTTGAACCCTTAGTTTATAACTATCCGCTTTGATGTATTTGTCCAATTTTGCCGAAGTACATGTCAAGTTAATGGTATTGGTAACCACATTAATATTGTCTAGATAGGCCAGTTCAATTTCATCGCTTCCGTCAGTGGAAATGTAAATATGGATGGCTTTTAAAAAGCTAAATGTTTTATCGGACGGATTCGTAATCGTCAATTTTAATTGCTTCAGTTTGACATCTTTTACCAGATTGGCGTTGGTATTGTTGTTGTTAAATTCAGCCGACGAATTGGTGGTAACATCTGGTGTGGGAACGTCAAAAGGGGAATTGAACGGCAAACCAGTATTGATTGAAAATGTTGTTTGGTCGTGTACTTCAAAAGTGAGTAAGCGATCAAGAACATCACACGATACAATAAGAAAAGAAAGCAATACGCTTAGGTACAGAAATTTAGTTTTCATGTTGAGATAAATTGGGTGCCTCAAAAATATAAAATTTTGCGAAAGTTGGAATAATAATTTTATGGTGTTTGATAATTCTTTAATTCTGTTTTCTTTTCTCCAGATTGTCATTCAAACGACGTAACTCTTTTAAAATGGAGTCGTTTTTTTCTTTTCCGCTTATTTGTTGTAATGCGTTTTTGAGATGAACCGACAAAGAATCACTAAAAAAAGTTTCTTTTTCGGGTTCCAAAATTACTGTGCTTTTTCCATCGAGCATATCGCTTTTGGTTCCCAAGGTTACCGTAATGACTTTGTCGGACAATAATCCTTGATTTTCAGCGGTAAACTTGGAGTCTATAGGGAGTTGTATTTCAGGGTTTAAAGTGGCATGAATAAGAACATGACCATGGGAGTCCAATTGGAGGGTTTCAACTTCTCCAATTTCAATACCACTGACTTTCAATTTAGTTTCATTTGTAATGCCTTCCGCATTGTGGGTCGTCAAAATTAAGGTTTTGGATTGGGTACACGAAAAAAGGGTGAATCCCAAGATCATAAAAAATAGATTTTTCCTCATTGTTTTTTAGTTAAATAGCTACAGTAACCCATTTAATTTGTGTTCTTTTTTTTCCATTCGATGATTGTATCATTGGGTAAATCGTACTCGTATAGTTTTCGTTGTATACTGTCAATATAAACCCAACCGTCAGAAACAAAACGCTTGTTGGTATAGCCTTCATCATACACATCCTGTCCAATATTGAATAGCATATATCGAGTACCATCTTTGTCTATGGTTTGATCATACAGCCATTCTATAGAGTCGTTGTTTTTTAGTGCCATTCGAATTAATTTCTTCTCAGAATGCTTAATGTAATCGGCAATTAAAGTGTCATACCAATGCATTGTTGGTGCAGTAGTAGTAGGCTGTTTTTCCAAGTCTGTTACTAAAGAATCCGCTAAAGGAATGTTTGAATTTTCGGTTGCTTCTCGCTCGTTTGTGGATGGACGACACGATATAAGAATGCACAATTGTAGTACTGCTAAAGGTTTCAATAGAAGGCTTGGGTAGATTGTTCTCTTCATGATGAAATATAGATTGAGTCACTTTTGCTAATTTCGCAAGAGTGTTCCGTCTTGGGTTAAAATAATTTGTCCTTTTTTTTCTACTTCCAAGGTGATATCCGGACTATCTTCGGTGCCAATTATATTTCGGTATACATTGTACTTGTAGTCGCCACTTGTGAAGATAATAACATGATTTCCACCGCTTCCTTGTATGTCCATTACACCATTGGTTAAAATAAGATCGGGTTTTGAGGATTCTGCATTGCCTTTTTTCCAAGAAGCATAACGGTAGGTGTCATAGGACAATTGATCTATCCGAATCAGATAATTTTTGGTGGTTATTTTGTATACCGGTGTTTCGAATTTTCGTAAGGAAGGATACAACTTGTTTTTGTCCGCCGCAATCAATTTTGTCCGCCACTTTTTTTCAAAGTCGCTTTGATAATTCACAGTTGTTATCCTACTTCCATCACTTTCAAACCAAACGGAACCGTTATCCAACATAATGCCTCGCCAGCCTACTTCCGACCATTGGTCCATTTTGGATTGAGCAATCGTTTGGATCAAAGCAGCATCAAAAACCTCATGAAATCGTTTTTTGAATTCTTGCTTGTTTTTAATGCTTGGAATCGGATATTCTCTTCGCAACGGATAATTGACCATTCCCGCAATTTTATCAATGTTCTGTTGTTGAAATAGCTTTTTTATAGTAAGAATGTTGGCCTTCTGGTATTGGTCCAATTGTTCATCTTGTGCATGGCTCCACTGAAAAATTAGTAGCAGCAATACCAATAATCTGAATTTCATAGTTTGCATTGGTGTTAAAAGGTAAAGGTAACGAAATTAAGAAGCTGTAGTTTTTCCATAGTAAAAATTCAGATAATTCTTCTTCCAATAGTACTCAATAAAATCCCATTTTTTTTCAAATTCTGGGATATACTTGGTATAGGGAAGTGTCTGTACTAATTTGGGTTCACTGTCTTTCGTGTTGGTTATCTTGTAGACTTCGATAACCTGTGGTTCGGTTTTGGTGTCGAAATCACATCCTTTTCCATTGATATAACCATAATTGATTTGTTCGTTGCCTTCAATTTTACAGAGATAACTTTCCCAATCCATATCACTGCAGCCTACTGGGCTATAGGAATAATAAAAATCAGTTCCTTGTATCTTCTGAATAGCAAGATCGCAATTTTGTAGCAATTGATAGCTTTTGTCTTTTGGATGAAAAAGGAAATTATCACACTGATTGGGGTTATTACTGAAAAAAGACACTCGGATGTCTTTGTACCCATCTTCATTGATGTCAAGAAATTCAGCATCGAAATAATAGTCTTGGGGTTCAATTAGGGTATCGCCTTTTTGAGAAAGTAAACAATGAAAATGATTGTTGTCATTTAGAACGCGTAAATACTTTTGTCCATTGAATGAAACGGTATCTTGATGTAGTTCAAGTGGCTCCTTTTGAACGGTTCTTCTACTGTCGATTGGTTTTTTGCCTGAGCTATGGGCTTCTTTTTTGGTATTAACTGAAGGTTGGCATGCAGAAGCTATACTGAGTACTATCGTAATTATGATGAAACGCATAGAGAATTCCGTTTTTCGTTGTAGGCAATGCATCTTTTTTATACTATTGATTGTTTAAGAAAGCAGCAAACATAATGCCCAAAATATCAATACAAACAAATGAATCAAGAAGGAGGTTTTGACAGGCTTTTTAAAAACAAAATACAGGACGCCGTTTACAATCAAAAGAAGTACATTCATGATTACTAAAAGGAACAAGGAAAAAACGTCAAGATTAGGGGTGCATGGACCCGATTTGAATTTTCCTGAACCATGAATAAGCGCAATTAACACTGCGGATAGTACGTAAAAAAGAAGGGTCTTATAACTGTTTTTGGTTTCTGGATTGGTCATATAATGAAAATGAAATCAATTGCTACTTGTTCGTTGGAAGTGTTGTTATTCAATTTTTTCGAAGCCAGCCTAAAATTCGAGCGTTTTCGATCTTCCATTTGCCATTGGTCTGTCCAAGTTGAAAATGTTCTCTGGATTTACTGAATGGCCCCGGGTTTTGCTGTATGATTTCGATTGTATTTTCGTTCACATCGGAAACAATTGCTACATGTCCGTAGCGATTAAGTAGTGTCCCTTCGAAAATAAGTAGATCACCCACTTTGGGCTGACTTTGGCTCGAATTGGTATACTGTGTTAAATTGCGTGGCTTATTGTGTTGTCCATCCAGTAGTGTCTCATCAAAAAAATCTTTCGCATGGCCATAACTGTCCGGCATTTTATGGTTGTAATGTTCGTAATAGTATCGCTTTACAAATTCAACACATTGGTATTTCAAACCTAGGTTATAACCATCTTTGGCAAGATTCCGCTCGGATACATGGTCAACGCCACCATTATAATAGACCACAATACCGTTCAAACTGTCTAGTTGTTGTCCAATGTAAAATTCGGGATTGCAATTGTATTTTTTAACGGCACTAATTCCCAAAAAGAGTAACGGAAAAAAGACTATAATTGGGTATTTCCAACGCTTGATGTTCAATTTGTTGTTGTTTTAGGTTCTAACTCAATAGTGAAATAAGGAAGTGTTAAATTGGCTTCCAGTGCCATTATTTTATTTGTTTAGTAAATACAATTCTTCTAAAAATTGAATCTTTTGAGCTTCTTCCCAACTGTTGGTATATACTAATAGGTTTAGGAAATTAGCCTTAACCGAACCAA
Organism: Flavobacterium sp. GCM10023249; assembly: GCF_042653365.1. Taxonomy (NCBI): domain Bacteria; kingdom Pseudomonadati; phylum Bacteroidota; class Flavobacteriia; order Flavobacteriales; family Flavobacteriaceae; genus Flavobacterium; species Flavobacterium sp. GCM10023249. Next base: position 128,199 of record NZ_JBHSHZ010000002.1, on the reverse strand, counting down.
ATAAAAATACATTGTCGGCCTTTCCATCATTATACTTCCATATAATATATTCCGATTTGGCATTCTCTTTTAGTTGAGTGACTGGATGACTTTTACCAATGTAATCCGTATCCCATTTATAAAACGCGGTCACACTTTTAAAATCAGAATCGTTTTTTTGATAAAACGGATAGGCTTTTTTAGGGTTTTGAGCGATGGCTATAATAACACCACTGTCATTTTTTAAATAGGTCTGACCCGAGTCGTTCATCGTATTCAATTGTTGCCATTTACCCGGAATTTTAACCTCTCCTGTATTGGTTTTTAAACTGGAAAAAGTACTTTCCTGGCTGAAAATAAGGTTGGGAAGAACAAAAAATACTGCAAGTATTAAGTTTCGAATAGACATAGATTTGTTTTTTTTTAGTTGAAAGTGAGTGTCTTTAGGCTTCTTCTTGCTTAGAATTTGAAACCATCTGAACAGAGCAAATATAAGAATTAACTGAAAGTGCCAACGAATAATAGTTATTTGTAAACTATTCCAAATTCTTAGAATCGTTTGTAGGATCGATTTTGACCCATTTTTTGTCCGTCCAGGCATACTGTTCAGGATAAGGAACAATTCTTGCTTTAGGAAAATAATCGGAGGAATCCGGCGGATTCGTAATGAGCACTCGACTGTTCTTTTTAAATCGGTAACCCACAGCCGATGGCAATCCGTTATAAACCATTCCGGTTTTCATATCCACAATAGCACTACTTTGACAAGGAGAACCACAACCCCAAGAAACCAAACAATACTTCCCTGCGAAATTAACCCCCAGTTCATTTACACCATGCGTTATTGCAGTAATGTATCTTTTTTTGAATTCAGAAGAATCGAAATTCAATTTTCTTGGCGGTTTAACAGCTTGTAGTTCTACTTCAAATGGTGTTGCATCCAATTGTGAATGAAATCGATATAGGGTATCTGTCGATTGCTCCGATTGAAGAATCAATAAGTTATTGTCTTTGTAGAGTGTGTCTTCAGGAACAATTACTGTCGTTTTTTTTGTAGCCGATTTCGGTACCGGGTTTTGCTCATCAATCGTGTTCGATGGCTTGTTGTTACAAGACGTCGCAAGAAAGGAAAGCAATAATAGCAATAAACCGACGGTAAAGTAAATTCTTTTCATTTTTACGAATGCATTTTGAGGTAATTTAATAGCTAATATCTTTAATTGTTGAGGTGCGCGCACAAATCGATTATTACTGTTCATCTTCCAATCTTTCAACGAATGAAATAAAAGGCTAACAGTTATTTTTAACGGTTGTGTTATTTCCAAGCTTAGCCGCGATTAATTCGATGATATCATTCGCTGCATTATGGTGTTGCTCTGTAATTTGCATAGAATTGGTCTTGTTTTTTATTTTAGTCATACATTTCCCCGTCCTGAACAAGATTGAATTGCTCTGGGAACAAAATACGATCTTTATTGGAACGGTTGATTTTCTCTATTAAGCCTTCAATCAAGTAGTGGGCTTTGAATGTCGTGTCATTCTCCAGTTCCAAAGTCATAAATGGTTTTCCAATGAGTTTTTCGTCTGTATCGTCAATTGCTTGTACAATATCAAAGTTGTATTTAGAGTCTATATTGTTGTCCCAATACACGATGAGCTTCTCATTTTGAAGCTGATAAGGGTACATAAGCCAACATTCTGGTGAATACGAAATGCTTAAAGTGTCTTTACTTTGAAAGTGAAGTGCAAGGGAAAAATTCTCCTTTTGTTTATCAACCCAAATAGAGTAGGTGCTGTCTTGAACTACTTCAGAAATACGGTTGAATGTCATTCTTTTTTGCAATGTATCAGTAGGTAGTGCACTCGAAGTACGCAGTACATCCTTTTGTTCTTTGCTATTTTGGTGGCAACTTGTGAAGCAAACCAGTAGCACAAAAAAGGGAAACGATGCTCTCATATTGTTTTTCTAAATTGATAGTTATGTACAGCCGGCAAGTAATTATTGTAGCTGAGGAAAATAGTGAATACTGCGGTAAGATTATTTTGCAATCCCACACCTGCAATACACATAGACTAAAGAAAACCGACTTTTTTGCATAAATGAGCTGCTTTGAAACAAAGTAAAGGAGTTACGGCTTTAGTTTAACCATTACACTTCCACTCAGATAATCATGAATGGTTCTCCTTTTTGTATTTCCGAAAACGGTGATAAAAGACAACCAACCCAGTGAAAATTTCAATACAAACCGAACAACTGCCTGAAAGAAATGAATCCTTTTGGAATGATCGGAGTTCCTTCTTACTCGAATTTCCATTTTGTCATTGCCAAAAGTGGCGCCCAATGTAGTAGCTATGGGTTCGTAGAGTAGTATAGCTGAAAATAATAGTACTCGTATGTAATTGTCAACGTTTTCAAATGAATCCAAAATTTCAGAACAAAAATACATGAACGCAATGACCAGTAAGGTGTCAATGGTTGTCGATTTTATTCTGTCGAGGATACTTGGGTATTCTTTTTCCATAATAGAGTTGGTAAAGTTTGGGTATAAGTTTTGGTGCAATATGTCGCAAATTTACAATAGAATTGATTTGCTAATGGGATAAAATTTCCTGTAAGATAAAAATTTTATCAAATCGTTTAAACTTGTTGGGTTGTACCAGAATAATCTCCTGAGTCTATTGCTAAGAAGACTCGAATGCAATAACCACATACTAGAAGTAAATAAGCAATCTTTTCCTCTTCTGTCACAGAGTGTAAAACAGAAACGGAATGGTACAATGCATCAGCAAAATAAACTAAGCCAAATAGGTTTTTTTGTTTCTCTTTCACTAATTGACCGTCAATGGTTAGCAATACCTTGTTGTCCTTGTCAGTTACCTCAAATCGTTGTTGTAAGGTAGCTCTTGTAAAGAAAAAAGTCTCATTGTCCATTTCAATTGTTGCACAGCGATGAAAAGGATTTTGTGTCACGATCGTTACACGACCCACAGGAGAATTGCGCGAGGCTAACAAAATTCCACTGTTGCTGTTGTGAATAGAAAATTCGTTGTCATTTAGTATCGCCTTCCCCGAAATGTAGTTTGAAAAAAATGAATTTGATTGACAAGTCAACCTGTTGACTAAATTAGAAAAACGATCGTTTAACTCCACATTCCAACTGTTGTAGCTTACAGTTAACTCAAAGTCTTGATAGGTCATTGCTTAATAATCTTGTCCATTTTTAAAGGATTTAAATATACCAGTTGCATTCTATGGAACAAATGGGGTGTGCTAAAGATAAAATTTCTTGCGAAAAATAAACTTGAATTTACTACAAAATTTACCATCTTGCTGAAAGCAGTTTACTCGACGTTTTTTATCATTTTATCAACTCGATTTTCAGCTTCTGTTTTTGAAATTCCGTTGTAGAAGTCTCTAACAAATGGATGTTCATAATCTTTGTGAGGGAAAATTTCAGGTCTTTCATTTCCGCTTTTTGTAATTACATCACATGGAATTACTGAGGTATTTCCATATTCAGCAATATTATTACATAGCCAACCAAAATAACCAGTTTCGTGATTCGGATTGTTGAAATTATCTTTATAATCCAAATAACTTTTTTCACTTAGTGATACCCAAAGTCCATATTGCAAAGTTTCACAAGTATGATTTACTTTTTGATTAAGAATTACTCTTATAAATCGATCGGTTTGGTCTTGATAATGTATCTCGCAAAAGTCAGAGTCCAGTTTTCCAATTTCTGCTTTTTCATCATCAGAAAGATGATAGTAATTGTCAGGTGTTTTAAAAGTCAATGCTGGCCATTCAATATGAATTTGACCACATTCTGTGCATTTAAATTCTGTTTTTTTATTTTTCTTTCTTTTCCAGAACATTAATTTCTTCTTTTTTAAAAATTAGACACAAAATTATTGACAAAAATAATATTCCACTTGTTCAAGATAGCGCGGATTTGTAATCCGTGCCAGTTCCGGCAAAGAATGTAAATTATAAAGATATAAAAAGTTCAGTAGTAAAACCCCGCAATTGCACAGTTACTGTTTTGAAGTTGCTTCTGTGACTAAAGATAGCGGACACGGATTGCAAATCCGAGCTATCGGGTATTAATACTGCGCCAAAAATTATGTACTCTTTCATGCTTACGTTGTTGTGAGGAAAGCTTGCATATAAAATCAGCCTGCGAAACTACCTCACAAACCCTGTCAGATATAACCAAAATACCTCCTTTTCATAGTTGTAAAAGAGTGTTACTAGGATGCTTTTTTGAAGTTATTTTGAAAATAGAGGAGTTGCGCAACAGTTAACACTGTTAATGGCAGTTTATTTTTAATATTCGGTCGGAATAATTATTGTAATAACTGTCTGTAATATCATCACTTTTTTTAAGTTTATTTACATCTGTAAAATTGGCATGTACTTCATAACCAATACAACAAATTTCAAGTCCGTTGTTTTTGTCCGCAGTGTATTTTCCTTGCTTAAATTCGATTTTGTCTATCCAAAAAGAATTTGGAGAATGACCACCTTGACCACAAAATGCATCCAAAGTTATATCAATATCCATTTTTTTACCGAGATGAGTCCAAATTAGATGAAAATTTGAAACAGGAAATACTCTTGAAAGTGTAGCCGTAAAATAGTAAGAGGATTCAGAATATGAAGCTTCTAATCCTCTACCGTCCTTAACAAAGATTTCGATTTTGTCGTTGGTTAGACTGTCGCATGTCATTACGATTCCTTTTTGGTTATAGAGTCGAAAATTGTATTTCGGCTTATAGGAATCTTGTGCAATTGTCTTATGAATAAAAAAAAATAGTAAAAAAAATGGAATCAATATATTTCGTTCATTTCTCATGTCTTCTGTTTTAATTACCGCTAACATCAGCCTGCGAAACTACCTCACAAACCTTTCCAAATATAACCAAAATACCTCCTTTATAAAGAAAAGCATCTTGTTAATGGAATAATTTGTAAAATAAAACCTCCTTTACATAGTTGTAAAAGAGTTTTACTAGGATGGTTTTTTGGAGTTATTTTGAAAATAGAGGAGTTGCGCAACAGTTACGGCTGTTATAAGTAGGTGCTTTTATTCTAAACCTCTTAATATTTCCAATCTATTTTTAGGAGCGTTAGGAGAAATAAAATCTGGAATTGTATTTTCCGTTCTCCTCGGGCGACTTAAAAACTCAACAGGCCATTCTGTTAATCTTTCTTCTTTTATATGAACGTAATATTCAGTTTCAGGTTCATCAATATATTCTCTTTGCAATATTAACGCCAACGGTTGTTCAGCGCCAACATTTTCATTACTATATTCAAGTGCATCTTCATAATTATCAAAAACATAGTAATAATCATTTCCGTCTTCAATGTCAGGCGCACCGTTTTCTGGATGACACCAAACTCGATATTCCAAAACTTCATCCCAAACGTAACCGCCACCAGATTTTACCAATGCAGGATAATCTCCAATTTTTTCTTTCTGAATAACTTCTGGGTATTTTGACATTTTGGATTCTTTTAAGCAGTTAGTTTAGCACTTACTTATAACATCAGCCTGCGAAACTACCTCACAAACCCTGTCAAATATAACCAAAATACTTCCTTTATAAAGAAAAGCATCTTGTTTAGGGAAATAGTTTGTAAAATACAATCTCCTTTACATAGTTGTAAAAGAGTTTTACTAGGATGCTTTTTTGAAGTTATTCTGAAAATAGAGGAGTTGCGCAACAGTTAACGATGTTATATGCCGTCTTTATTTTAAGACGTAAAGGTCAAAATTTTTCTTAAAATTATCTCCAATTTCAATTCCAATTTCGATATTTTCTCCATCGACAAATTCTTTATCCTCATCATTAACTCTAATACTTTTTATGTATGAGGATTTAATGTTTTTGGAGTTTACGCCAATGATTCTTTGCCCTTTAGAAATTTTATATCCATTAGTGTGAAAACATACAATGTTGCCATCTTTGAAAACATCAGTTATGTTACCAAGCTTTAATCCTTGATTTTGAACTTTTTTATATAACAAATCTTCATTTAATACATCTATAAGGGATTTTGAATAATATTTGAAGAACTCAACATAATCTAATAATATTTGATTATCCATTATGTCATTTTCTATACCATGGGCTACAAAATTCCTTAATTCTGCTAATTCATTGATAGGTTGAAGGTTTTCGTTGATTGATAAATCAGTACTTTCGACTGCAACTCCTTTTGAATTAACTAAATAACTTTTAAAATCTTCATTTTTTAAAATATTTTTACTTAATTCATACACCCCAGTTTGCTTAAAATTATCGTCAATAACTTGAATTCTGAAATTAGCAGTGTGTTGTGCAAATGCTTCTTTATTTAGTTGATAGTTATCAATGGTATTTATACAAGTATGTAAATTTTTAATGATAATTTCTTTTCGAAGTGGGCCATTATATTTCGTTTGTTCAATTTTATTGATTAAAGAAAGCGAAAGTAGTAAATGGTTTTTTGTTATTACTTCTGGTAATTTTTTATATTCTTCAATAATACCATTTACCTCCTCAATATAACTTATAATACAATTTTCAATAAATCTTTCAAAAGAACCATAAAGCGATATAATTATGCTATTATAGTTATAAGTTAGTTTCGATATTCTAAAATCTTTTAATTTCTGTGAGATTTCATTTAGAATTAGATCATTTACAGAATTTGAATTCTCAAAATCTTGTAATAATTTTTTTTCTAATTCATAGAATTCAATCAATTTTTTTAAGTCATCTAATTGAAGATGAAAGTCCCTTAATATAGCTTCCATATTGTCAGATTAAACTTAAAAAAAAATCTCTAAAAAGTGATTCTCTTTCTGCTACAATTCCTGGATTAGTGTTTCTTCCTCCAAATTTTTCGTAATTATTTCTGTAGAATTTTTCTAATAAATCATTAATATCTTGCTTTTTAGCCAAAATTGATGCTTTATGTTCAATAAATTCCGAAGCAATTAGAGTCATAGGGTCATATATTGCCGTTGTTGGTCTATTATACCAATTCCAATTCCCATTTCTTTCTCTATATAAATGAAATGCTTTTTCTCCCAATAATTCATGTAAAAATTGCAATGTCTCTTTGAATAAAGACTCCATTTCATTCATTGTTGTAACTGGCAATAAATTGGAATATTTAAGATAATAATTTAAATACTCTTTTAAACTTTTGGTGTGTTTTATTAAAGCCGCTCTTTGACGATTAGCAAAAAAACGTAATACTAATTCTACATCTCCCATGTTGCTAAAAAGCTCATTTTTGATAAGCTCCTCTGATAATTCATCATTATTTAATTCTTCTTCAGTTTGAATAGGAATGTTCCAAGTTTTACATAGGAATTCATAACGAGCAAGTTTAATACATAGTTCGTTAAAAGGTCCGTTATAGACTGCATTTCGTGATTCTTGGGCTTCAAGTTGTACTCCTCCGCTATTAATTCTTTCAAAAACTAATTGTTTTAATTTTAAGGCGTCAATTTCATTTTTTGCAGTCTCTTGAAGCAATATAATTGAGGATAAATATCTCCTGTCAATTCCTCTTTTTATTTGCGTTGGCAATTGTGAATACTTTTTCCCGTTCAACTCTGTCCATTCTTCCAAACCTTCTAATTCAAAGCTGTCTGAATAAAAATCTTTGATAGCGGTTAGTCTTTGTAAACCATCCATAACTTCATAATGTGAATATGTATCCTCATATAAAAAAATTGGAGGTATTGGAACATTCATGATAAATGACTCAATAAGTTTTGATTTTTGAGTTTTATTCCATCTATGCCTTCTTTGAAACTCAGGGTTGAGTTTGTAGTCTCCGCTGGATAACATTATTATTATTGATGGTAATGGATATCGAGCTTGTTCTGTTACTATTCTAATCTCGCCTTTTACATATTTTTCATTAATTTCATCATCATTCATTTGGTCATTATTAATAACCGTTAAATGTTCAAAAACTATTTTTTCATTTTCTATTAAATTCATGTTTTAACGTGTTACTTTTTAGACAATGTTTTTTAAGATGGCATATAACTCTTATATACCCGCTACTTTATAGCGCCTATACGTCTAATTTTGGGTATATACCCGCTACAAAGTAGCGCTTTTCAAATATAGAGGAAATTTTTTACAAATCGGCCAATACCCTTGGTCTCTTAATGGTTTTCCTCACAGAAGGTTATTTCCTCTCGTCCCATCTTTAAACTAGAAAGACAAACAAACCTTCCTGAAGCAAAATAATCCCTCCCGTTATTCTTGTCGCAATTTCTACAATTACGCCCACAAACCACTACGTAGTTCTACTCGTTTTTTACCCCGGTGGCTGAGGCTTGGTTACTGAGCCTGTCGAAGTATCAAAGCCATACTATAGTCAAAAATCTTTCAATCCAACAATCCAACAATCCAATAATCGAACAATCCAATAATCCAATAATCGAACAATCCAACAATCCAAATTTCAATTTTCCGCTCTGTTGCAAGGTTTTTTTATGCCTTTCTTAGAATAGTTGTTACTGTACGGTACATTATGGCTCCTGCATTTTGCTTTCTTGCTCCTGCACTTTGCTTTTTAGCTCCTGCACTTTGCTTTCTTGCTCCTGCATTTTGCTTTCTCGCTCCTGCACTTTGCTTTTTTGCTCCTGCATTTTGCTTTCTTGCTCCTGCACTTTGCTTTTTAGCTCCTGCACTTTGCTTTCTTGCTCCTGCATTTTGTTTTCTTGCTCCTGCATTTTGCTTTCTCGCTCCTGCATTTTGTTTTCTCGCTCCTGCACTTTGCTTTTTCGCTCCTGCACTTTGCTTTCTTGCTCCTGCACTTTGCTTTTTCGCTTCCGCATTTTGCTTTCTTGCTTCCGCACTTTGCTTTCTTGCTTCCGCATTTTGCTTTTTCACTTCCGCATTTTGCTTTCTCGCTTCCGCACTCTACTTTTTAACTCCCATCACTCCCGTACCGAAATCCCAACCCGACCTCATAGCATACTCCGTCAAAAACAACGAAAGTACGAAGTGGGAGTGATCCGCGTAGCCGAGGAGGCACGACGAGCGGTTCGGGTCACGCAGCGCAGTACTGAGGTAGTTTTTAGGAGTAGACTATGCAGTCTTGACTTTTTGCTGTGTCTCGGCCTTAGACGAGATTTCTGCCTGTCTCGTCATCAGACGAGATGTCAAGGCAAAAGAAAAGAACAAGAAAAATAGTTTGTTTTTAGATTCCTATAACGTCATCCCCTTCGGCCTCAGATTCGCAGGCGAGGTTCCAATCATTGAAGAATCCGTAAAAAGAAAAGCTGTTTGAGCCTAGATGGCGAGTTCTTTTCTTTTAGGATTCGAAATGGAATTGGACCGCCGAGAATCGAAGCCTTGACTTTTTGTTTCTTTTGTGTCAAGACAAAAGAAAAGAACACACGACGAGCGGTTCGGGTCACGCAGCGCAGTACTGAGGTAGTTTTTAGGAGTAGACTATGCAGTCTTGACTTTTTGCTGTGTCTCGGCCTTAGACGAGATTTCTGCCTGTCTCGTCATCAGACGAGATGTCAAGGCCAAAGAAAAGAACATGAAAAATAATTTGTTTTTAGATTTTATTACGTCACCCCCTTCGGCCTCAGATTCGCAGGCGAGGTTCCAATCATTGAAGAATCCGTAAAAAGAAAAGCTGTTTGAGCCTAGATGGCGAGTTCTTTTCTTTTAGGATTCGAAATGGAATTGGACCGCCGAGAATCGAAGCCTTGACTTTTTGTTTCTTTTGTGTCAAGACAAAAGAAAAGAACACACGACGAGCGGTTCGGGTCACGCAGCGCAGTACTGAGATAGTTTTTAGGAGTAGACTATGCAGTCTTGACTTTTTGCTGTGTCTCGGCCTTAGAAGAGATTTCTGCCTGTCTCGTCATCAGACGAGATGTCAAGACAAAAAAGAAAAGACAAGTCGAGGAGGAACGACGAGATGTCAAGGCAAAAGAAAAGAACAAGAAAAATAGTTTGTTTTTAGATTTTATTACGTCACCCCCTTCGGCCTCAGATTCGCAGGCGAGGTTCCAATCATTGAAGAATCCGTAAAAAGAAAAGCTGTTTGAGTCTCGTCAGTCATGACGAGATGAGTTCTTTTCTTTTAGGATTCGAAATGGAATTGGAACGCCGAGAATCGAAGCCTTGACCTTTTGTTTCTTTTGTGTCAAGACAAAAGAAAAGAAAATAATCGTATCCCATTAGCAAACAGGAGGTAGGTAAACAAAAACTCATAACTCATAATCCATAATTTATAATTAAAAAGAAAACTTTTTCCAGTCTACGGGAAATTTCTATTTTTGCACATGCAACACAACGTCCTTATTTTAGATTTCGGGTCTCAGTATACACAGCTGATTGCCCGCCGGGTTCGCGAATTAAATATCTTCTGCGAAATATTTCCTTACAATCATATCCCGGATGATTTATCAAGTTACAAAGCCGTAATCCTTTCTGGAAGTCCTTTTTCTGTTCGTGCAGAAGATGCTCCACATCCTGATTTGTCTCAAATTAGAGGAAAAATGCCATTGTTGGCTGTATGTTACGGAGCACAGTATTTAGCTCATTTTAGCGGTGGAGAAGTGGCACCATCCAATATTCGTGAATACGGAAGAGCCAATCTTTCTTTTATCAAAGAAGACGAATTGTTCTTCGATGAAGTCAATATGAACAGTCAGGTATGGATGAGTCACAGTGATACCATCAAAACCTTACCAACAGGTGGTGTACGTATGGCTTCTACCAAAGATGTAGAAAATGCCGCATATCGTATCGAAGGAGAAACTACCTATGCTATTCAATTCCACCCCGAAGTATACCATTCGGAAGACGGAAAACAAATGCTGGAGAACTTCTTGGTGAAAATTGCTGAAGTACCGCAAAACTTTACACCAGGTGCTTTCGTAGACGATATCGTTGCCGAAATGAAAGACAAAATCAAAGACGATAAAGTAGTATTAGGTCTTTCCGGTGGGGTTGATTCTACCGTTGCAGCCGTATTATTGAACAAAGCTATCGGTAAAAACTTATACTGTATTTTCGTAAATAACGGATTATTGCGTAAAAACGAATTCCAAAGCGTATTGAAACAGTACGAAGGAATGGGATTGAACGTAAAAGGAGTAGATGCTTCCGAGCGTTTCCTTTCTGAATTGGCTGGGGTAGACGATCCCGAAACCAAACGTAAAATTATCGGTCGTGTCTTTATCGAGGTATTCGATGATGAAGCACACAAAATAGAAGAGGTAAAGTTCTTAGCACAAGGAACTATTTATCCGGATGTGATCGAGTCGGTTTCAGTTAAAGGACCTTCTGCTACCATCAAATCACACCATAACGTGGGTGGATTGCCAGATTTCATGAAACTTAAAATTGTAGAACCACTTCGCATGCTTTTCAAAGATGAAGTACGCCGAGTAGGAAAAACATTAGGTATCGATGACGAATTACTTGGACGTCACCCGTTCCCTGGACCTGGATTGTCGATCCGTATCTTAGGTGATATCACTCCGGAGAAAGTGCAAATCCTTCAAGATGTCGATGCAATCTTCATCAACGGATTGAAGGAGCATGGTTTATACGATAAAGTATGGCAGGCTGGTGCCATCTTATTACCGGTGAACAGTGTGGGTGTAATGGGGGATGAACGTACTTACGAAAAGGTAGTAGCGCTTCGTGCCGTAGAATCTACCGATGGTATGACAGCGGATTGGGTACATCTTCCGTACGATTTCCTTATGAAAATATCGAATGAAATCATCAATAAAGTCAAAGGGGTAAACCGTGTGGTGTATGACATCAGTTCGAAACCACCTGCAACTATTGAGTGGGAATAAATAAAACATAATAAAATGTTAAAAAAGTCGTTACAGTAGATATATTTGTAACGGCTTTTTTGTTGATAATGAGTTCGGGCCAAATTAAAAAAACCAAAAACAAACTAAAACATGAAACACTTTTTACTCTTCTTTTTAGGGATGTCTCAGCTTGTGCTTGCCCAGCAGGAAAAAGCATTCAAGCATAATGTGTCTTCTAACGAAACAATCAAAGAGATCGCTAAAAAATACAATGTATCCGAAAAAGAAATCTTAAGACTTAATCCTGGTGCCGAAAACGGACTAAAAGAGAACACGCAGTTGTTAATTCCTAACAACAATTCAATCTCGTATTTGCTAAAGAAAAATGATGTTAAAGCTGAAGCTTATGTTGCGCATCAAGTGCAGCCTAAAGAAACGCTTTATGGTATTTCACGTCAACACAATACTACTATTGAAGCCATTCAATTGGCCAACCCGGAAATTCTAAAAGAAGGATTGAAAGTGGGGCAAACTTTAAATATTCCTAGTGTAAAAGTAGCCACAACTCCAACTCCAAAAGCAGTTCCCATGGTTACAGGTAACGTGCACGAAGTACAACCTAAAGAAACGCTTTTTAGTATCGCTCGTTTATACAATGTGTCTGTGAAGGACTTGGATGCACTCAATACCGAAGTCTTGAAAGAAGGTTTAAAGATTGGAATGAAAATTACAATACCGAATAAAAAGAAAACAATAAGCGGACAGGCTCGTATTATCAATAATGAAACGGTTTTCCATGTCGTACAGCCTAAAGAAACAAAATATTCGATTTCCAAAAAGTATGGCATAACTATTGAACAGTTGGAATTACAAAATCCTGAAATCATTAATGGATTGACCGAAGGAAATAAATTGGCAATTAACAAGTCGATGTTGAAAGCCAAAAATGAAAACGAAGAGTTAATGATTGCCTTGGCAGAAAAACAGGCGGTGGTTGAAAAGTCAAAAGCACAAAATGCTAAGATTGAAGATCTGGAAGACCGCTTGACGGTTCAAAAGGAGCTGAATAAAAAAATGATAACGCTGAATAAGCTGAACATTAATTTGAATGCCATAGATGAAACCAAAACAGGTTCGGTTGAAAAGTTACGACTGGTTTTGGATGCCAACAAGAAAATTCAGGATGTGTTAATCGGAAAGTTGGATTCCTTAGCATCGACTATGGAACGTGATTTGGCCGATTTGAAAAACAGGGATGTGGAGACGTTAGAGGAGTCTAAGAAACTAGAAAAGGAATCGTATCAAAATATCATCGAAACAGATAATTTAATACTAGGACTGAAAAGAGATTTAGCAGAAAACCGTAAAATTTACACAGGTATCATGCAGAAGGTTCACCGCATCACTGTTCAGGAAAATCAAGAGTATAAAAAGAAAGTGAAAGCGAATTTGTCGGATAAGGATTTGGCTTCTATCGATGAAATTAATAAGCTAAGCGAAGATCAATTGGCGAATGAGAAAAAGAACGATGCATTATTGGCAAAAGTTGCCTCTATCGATGCAGAGAAAAAAGACGAATTAAAACGCAAAATATCAAAAGCAACGTTTTATAGTTCAGAGGCAAGAGAGTATGATGATAAACTGGCACAAGTAAAATTACAGCGTTATCAGAAAACTGCAGAAGAAAATCAGAAAGATGTAGCGACAACCACAACACTTCCTGAAGCTGCTGAGATTAGAAAACAGTTGAATGAGAATATCGTAGATGAGAAACATCCAACCAAGATGGAAATCATCCGCAATTTGAAAGATTTAGAAGATGGATTTTACATGGTGGCACAGGTAACAGATGATACAGCAAAGCGTGATGCTTATGCAATTCAGCTTACCGATGCAGGAGAAACAAAATCGAGTTTCTTCTACAATGTGAACACGTTATCTTATTATGTGTATACTAAAATCTTCAAAACTGCCGATGAAGCGATCTACGAATACAAAACAAAAATAAATGATCCGTTATTTAGTGGATTATTTATTGTACAAATCGCCAAGGAACAATAAATTTGTTTCCGCGAAAAAGCAGATTTAAAAAAAGAAGAGCAATGAAGAAATTAGTTTGGTTAGTAGTGTTGGGTATGCAATTTTCCTTTGCACAAAATGTAGTAAAACATAGAGTGACCAAAGGAGAAACTATCACACAGATTGCCAAAAAATACAAGATAACTCCAAGTGAAATCTATAAACTTAATCCAGATGCACAAAAAGGTGTAGATGAAAATACCATGCTGGTAATTGCATTACCGGGTAAATCTGTTGCGGAATCAAAGAAGAAAGAAGAGAAAAAATCGGAGAAAAAGACAGATAAGGAAGCAACTGTAGTTGTAAAACACGAAGTGCAACCGAAAGAAACTTTATATACGCTGTCAAAACAATACGGAACTACTGTAGAAGAAATCGAAAAGAGCAATCCGGAAGTAAAAAACGGATTGGGTATTGGTCAGGTGCTTACTATTACCGCTAAAAAAGGCGTAGCAAAAAAACAGGAGCCTAAAAAACAAGAACCTGTATACCACACAGTGGAAACGAAAGAGACCAAATACGGTATTGCCAAAAAGTACGGTCTAACGGTTGAAGAATTGGAGAAGAAAAACCCTGAAATCGTAAACGGATTGCAAGTGGGTCAAGTGTTATTGATTAAAGGAGAAAGACCTAAACCAGTAGAAATCGTTAAAACTGAAACCCCTAAAGAAGAACCTCCAGTTGCTCCCAAAGCTCCAAATCAAGGAATTGCAGTTGTCGAAAAAACATTATCAACGATAGGTTATACAATTCAACCGAAAGAAACTTTATACAGTTTATCCAGACAATTTAATATTACGCAGGAGGAATTGATTAAAATGAATCCAGAACTGAAAGACGGTGTGAAGGAAGGGATGCTGATTGATGTGCCTGTGAAACCAGAGTTGAAAACAGTGGTGAAAAAGGAACTAACGAATTTAACCGAAAGTATTCAGGTGAACGGCAAAAAGAAACTGGCACTACTTTTACCATTCAATATTGCGAAATTAGATCAGGATACCATCAATTCTACGAAGTCTAGATTGAAAAAAGATAAATTCCTGAATATGACACTTGATTTCTACGCGGGTGCTTTGATTGCGGTTGATTCTGCAAAAGCTATGGGATTGAATGTAGATGTACTGATTTTAGATTCGGATGAAACGAAATCAACGTCGAATGTGGTGAATTTAATTCAGGATAATAACTTGAAAAATATGAATGCCATTATTGGTCCGTTTTATCAAAATAATGCAGAAAAAGCAGCTTCTCTTTTAGGAAATGTACCGGTGATTTCACCACTTTCTAAAGATTATGATAAGAAATTCCCTAATTTGATTCAAGCGACTACAATGCCGGATGATATCAAACAAGCCATGTTTGACTTCATGCGTAACAAAGGAGGAAATATAGTTGCAGTTGTCGATCCTAAAAAAGGTTCGGTGAAACAATATATTGAGTCCAATCATAAAGATGTCCAATTTGCTGCTTTCAATGCAAAAGGTGGATTGGATGTGGCTCAGTTGAAAACGCTTTTGGTAAAGGATAAAATGAATTATGTAATCATGGAAACCGAAAAAACGAACTTGATATTGAGTACTACAAGTGCTCTTACCACTTGGTTGAAAGAATATCAAATCAATCTAGTTATTCTTGGTGAAAATGAGGCGTTGGATTTTGAAGAGATTCCAATGAGTCGTCTTACAAAATTAAAAATGCACTATCCTTCAGTTTCTAGACCGAATAAATCAGAAGAAGCTGAAATTTTTGAAAACAACTTCAAAAAGAAAAATAAAGTGTTCCCTAACCAATTCGCTACTCGTGGATTTGATGTGACATTGGATGTTCTACTACGCTTGAATCAAGAGAAATCGTTCATGGAAACATTTGATGAAATAGCTTCCGAACAAGTAGAAAGCGAATTCAACTATGTGCAAAATCCTGACGGTGGTTATATGAATAAGGGAGTTCATATTTTGTATTACGATACTGATTTAACAATAAAAGAAGCAAAATAATGGCTACTTCAAAAGTAACTTATGTGGGCGACTTACGTACGTCTTCCATCCATATCAATTCTGGATCGGAAATTATTTCAGATGCTCCACTAGATAATAACGGAAAAGGAGAAGCTTTTTCACCAACAGATACTGTTGCTAACGCTTTGGCTTCTTGTATGTTCACTGTTATGGGAATCAAAGCCAATGAAATGAACCTAGATTTTTCTGGCTCTACGGCTGAGGTAACTAAAGTTATGGCGGCAGAACCTAGAAGAATTTCAGAAATCCACATTGTGTTTCATATGAATTTGGAAACCGATGAGAAAACCAAAACGATTTTAGAACGTACAGCGATGACTTGTCCGGTGCATTACAGCTTGCATCCGGATATTAAAAAGGAAATCGTTTTTTACTGGAAATAAAAACACTGCAAGAAACAGAGAATAGAAAAGAATTCTATTCTCTTTCTTTTATCATGACAAATCAGGAACAGTTAGTCAAACTCGCTCATACCAAAATGCCTTTCGGAAAATACGAAGGTCGTTACCTTATTGATCTACCCGAACATTACTTGGTTTGGTACCAAGGGAAAGGCTTTCCTAAAGGGCAGTTGGGCGAACAGCTTAAACTGGTTTATGAACTACAACTTAACGGATTGGAAGAGCTCGTGCGCAACATTCGCAGGAACTTTCCTAAACCATAATTTCTTAACGAATAATTGTCAATCAGGCATTGTTTATTATCAATTAATAATTGTATTTTTGCGCGTTTTTAATTGATATTATAATCAAGACTAAAATATATTCTCCCTGAGCATTGTAAAAGGGGTAATACAAACAAATAACACAACAACACAATACAACAACACAACACAATGAATCAAACAAAGTATATTTTTGTTACCGGAGGTGTAACTTCTTCTTTAGGGAAAGGAATTATCGCAGCTTCGTTAGCAAAATTATTGCAAGCAAGAGGTTACCGAACGACTATTCAAAAATTTGACCCGTACATCAATGTGGATCCGGGTACATTAAACCCCTATGAACATGGGGAATGTTATGTAACAGATGATGGAGCAGAAACTGATTTGGATTTAGGTCACTATGAGCGCTTTTTGAATGTGCCTACTTCTCAAGCGAATAACGTAACTACAGGTAGAGTCTATCTGTCAGTAATAGAGAAGGAGAGAAGAGGTGAGTTTCTTGGGAAAACGGTTCAGGTCGTACCGCACATCACTAACGAAATCAAGGAACGCATGCAGTTACTTGGACAAAGTGGTGATTATGATATTGTCATTACCGAAATTGGTGGAACTGTTGGTGATATCGAATCACTTCCGTATATCGAGTCTGTACGTCAATTGGTTTGGGAATTGGGTGAAAATAACAGTATTGTAATTCATTTAACATTAGTTCCTTTCTTGGCTGCAGCTGGAGAATTGAAAACAAAACCAACACAACACTCGGTAAAAACCTTGATGGAAAGCGGTATTAAAGCCGATATTTTGGTTTGTCGTACCGAACATGAATTGTCACAAGACTTACGTCAGAAATTAGCGTTGTTTTGTAATGTGAAAAAAGAAGCAGTAATCCAATCGATAGATGCGTCAACAATATATGATGTTCCTAATTTAATGTTGGAAGAAGGCTTGGATAAAGTAGCTTTGAAGAAGTTGGATTTACCGGAAAAGGCGTCTCCCGATTTAAAGCAATGGAACGAGTTCTTGCACAGATTGAAAAACCCGAAACACGAAGTTAACATCGGTTTGATAGGGAAGTATGTAGAATTGCAGGATTCGTACAAGTCTATTTTGGAAGCATTTATTCATGCAGGCGCTGCCAATGAGACAAAAGTGAATGTGATCTCAATTCATTCGGAACACTTGGATGCCAAAACGGCAGAAAACCAATTGAAAGGTTTGGATGGTATACTTGTTGCACCGGGATTCGGCGAAAGAGGAATCGAAGGGAAAATTGAAACTGTGCGTTATGCTCGAGAAAGCAAAATCCCTTTCTTCGGGATCTGTTTAGGTATGCAGATGGCAGTTATTGAATATTCTCGTAATGTTTTAGGTCATTCAGATGCGAATTCAACCGAAATGAATCAAAATACTCCACATCCGGTGATTAACCTGATGGAGGAACAAAAAAATATTACCGACAAAGGAGGAACCATGCGTTTAGGTGCTTGGAAATGCCACTTGGAGGAAAATACATTGGCGCACAAAATTTATGGGAAATCTGATATTTTGGAACGCCATCGCCACCGTTACGAATTCAACGGTGACTATTTACAAGCGCTGCAAAATGCAGGTTTGAAAGCGTCAGGTGTAAATCCTGATACAGGATTGGTAGAAGTGGTTGAATTGGAAAATCATCCGTTTTTTATCGGTGTACAATACCATCCTGAATACAAAAGTACCGTAGCGAATCCACATCCGATTTTTGTAAAATTTGTGGAAGCTGCTGTGAAGCACAAAATTAATCAATAGCGAAGAGCTCAGGCTTTCAGTAGATATGATTCCTGTAGTCGTTATTGTTTTTTACTGATTAGTAACAAAAACTAAAATAAAAGACTAATATAAGCTTATCGCTTGAAGCCTAATGCTTAGAGCAAAATTTGAAAAATGGAACAGAAAAAATTTGATCTTAATTCAATTATTGGATTTACGTTAATTTTCGGTATTATGATGTACATGATGTACACAAATCAGCCTACAGAAGCTGAAATTAAAGCCGAAAAAGCCAAAAAAGAACAAGCTGCAAAAGCAAATGAACCGACTCAAAAAAACGCTGTGGCAGCAACTGCTGTTTCCACGGATTCTACTAAAGTTTCCGCAGCTTTACAAGCCTCTTTAGGTAATTTTGCCTATTCTGCCGCTTTGCCATCGGCTAAAAACGATGTGACTACATTAGAAAATGATTTGGTGGTATTGAAAATCGCAAACAAAGGTGGTTATATCACAGAAGCGACTTTAAAAAAATACAAATCAATTGATAAAAATGGTAAACTGGTTCAGTTAATCAAAGACAATAACGCCGGTTTAAATATTGCTTTGCAAACTAAAGACGGTAAAACGATCAATACAAAAGACGTTTTCTTTGAACCTACCTTGACTAAAGTTGATGGTAATCAAGTGCTTTCAATGAAATTGAAATCGGGAGAAAATCAGTTCCTTGAGTACAAATATGTATTGAAAGCTAACGACTATATGTTGGATTTTGATGTACGTTCTCAAGGATTGGCTGGTGTTTTAAATACTACGAAACCGGCAAGTTTAGACTGGAATCTTAAAACGTACCGCAATGAAAAAAGTGTGGCTTATGAAAATACGCTAACAGAAGCGGTTTACGAATATGAAGAAGGGAAAGACGATTACCTTGGACAGTCAAAAGAAGAGGTATCGGTTGAAGGACTTACCTATATTGCATACAAGCAACATTTCTTTACGTCAATCCTATTAACTGGAGCACCAATTAATGAGGCAAAACTTAGTTCGGATAATTTAATTGCTGATGCTGCAAAAGATACCATCTTCACAAAATCGTTCAAGGCTGAATTACCATTGGCATTCAAAAATGGTGAATTGGATTATAAAATGAACTGGTATTATGGTCCAGCTGATTATAAAACATTAAATGCTTACGAAAAAAACCTAGATGAGATTATTCCTTTCGGTTGGGGAATTTTCGGATGGATTAACAAATTCATCTTCGTACCTCTATTCGGATTCTTGAGTAATTTCTTGGCCTATGGAATTGCAATTATTTTGTTTACAGTACTTATTAAATTGGCTATGGCGCCTATTACTTACAAATCGTTCTTGTCTCAGGCAAAAATGAAAGTATTACGTCCTGAATTGAATGAAATCAATGACAAATTCAAAGATCCAGTAAAACGTCAGCAGGAAACAATGAAACTATACAACAAAGCAGGAGTAAATCCGATGGCAGGTTGTATTCCAGCTTTGATTCAAATGCCATTTATGTTTGCATCATTCAAATATTTCCCATCGGCATTCGAATTAAGACAACAAGGTTTCTTATGGGCAAAAGATTTATCGTCGTACGACGCTATTGTGAAATTACCATTCAATATTCCTTTGTATGGAGATCACATCAGTTTATTTCCAATTTTAGCTGCTATTGCGATCTTCTTTTACATGAAGTATACAACTGGCGATCAACAAATGTCGGCTCCACAACAAGAAGGAATGCCAGACATGAGCAAAATCATGAAAATGATGATTTACATTTCACCGGTAATGATGTTGATTTTCTTCAACAACTACGGATCAGGTTTGAGTTTATACAACTTGTTCTCTAATATCATGACATTAGGTATCATGTTCTACATTAAAAATTATGTAGTGGATGAGAAGAAAATTCATGCGCAAATTCAAGAGAATAAATTAAAAGAGCCTAAGAAACCCAGCAAGTTCCAGCAAAAATTACAAGAAGCTATGGAACAGGCTGAGGCGCAGAAAAACGCCAAAGGAAAAAAATAAGTAAATACAATTCCTAAAAATACAATCCCTGTTTTGATTCTTGTAAAAGAATTGAACAGGGATTTTTCTTTGATACAACTCTAAACAACTCTTTCTTATTATGAAAATTGCAATCATCGGTTTCGGAAATCTTGGTAAAACATTTGCCAGCAGCTTCATCAAATCTCGTTTTATTAAAAATGACGACATTCATGTTATCACTAGAACGTTGCCTAAACAGGAAATGACCTTTGGTATTCCAATGGAAAATTTCCAGGAAACTCCAACGACGAAAATTAAAGAAGTTGATATTGTAATATTGGCTACCAAACCTCAGGACTTTAATCAGGTGGTGTTTTCATTGAACGGATTACTTTCTGAAGACCAAATGATTTTATCGGTAATGGCCGGTGTTTCGATTGAAAAGATCAGAGAGCAATTGAAAGTGAAGAAAGTGGTTCGCTCAATGCCGAATTTAGGGACGCAAATTGGATTAGGTATGACGGTTTTTTCAGCTTCAGCAGAAACAGACCGCAAAGATTTATTCATCATTCAGAATCTTATCAATACCACAGGGAAATCCATTTATGTGGAAGACGAATCGCTAATCAATCCGGCAACAGCGGTTTCGGGTAGCGGACCGGCTTATGTGTTTTATTTTATGAATGCGATGGTAAAAGCTGCCAAAGAATTAGGTTTTTCCTCTTCAGAAGCAGAAGTTTTAGTACATCAAACCTTTTTAGGCGCGGTCAATCTGCAAAGTATGAGTAATTTGTCTAATGAAGAATTAATTGTCAAAGTGGCATCCAAAGGTGGAACCACGGAGCAAGCATTGCATGTTTTTGAGACATATAAACTTGATATTATTTTGTATGAAGCAATTCAAAAAGCAAATAATAGAGCTAAAGAATTAGGCGATACTTAATAAAAAAAACCTCCTTTTGGGAGGTTTTAGTCTTTGGATTAAATGGAGTAAACATGTAAATAAATTTATTATGGAATCTATTCAAAACTTGGTAGTAAAACTTTATCTAATACATGAATTATACCGTTACTACACTGAACATCCACTGCAGTTATGTTACTAACTCTTGCGTTTGCATCGGTAATTCTTGCTGGCGTTAAATTAACCGTGAATGTTTGATTTACATATGTGTTAACGACTTGTCCGTTTGTTAAGGAACTTGAAATAACATTTGCTCCATTCACAACATGATACTTTAATACTTTTGTTAAATTTCCACTTGATACTCCCGCTATCCCACTTGGTGCTAATTCACTGTCTAAACTAGTGAATGCGTCATTCGTTGGAGCAAAAACAGTAAAAGTTTCATTACTAGAAAGTATGTTGACAAAATCAGGCTGCCCTTCAGCGGTTAATGCATTTACAAGTGAACTGAAATTTGGATTGGCTGTAGCATGCGTCACTATAGTTGGTAATCCTATCACTTTGTCAACTATATGTATTATGCCGTTGTTGGCTATGATATTGGCAGTAGTTACAGTAGCAATACCATTAATTTTTACACCAGAACTTGTATTAATAAACATACTTAAAGTGTTAGTGGTTGAAGCGCTTCCTTTGGCTAAAGTTTTTACATAACCTGTTGTTAAAGACGAAGATTGGAAACTTCCAGAGATTACATGATTTAAAAGAATTTCTTTAAGAGCATTAACAGGTACAGCATCTAAATTAGCATAGCCATTTTCAGATAAGAAAGTTGCAAATGCAGCGTTAGTAGGTGCAAAAACGGTAAAGCTTCCTGATTCACTTAGAGTAGTTGTTAATCCAGTTTTGTTTAAAGCTGTAACTAGTGAACTTAGTTCACTGTTATTACTTGCTATTCCCGCAATTGAATTGTCTGAAGCGGAGTTGTCGTTATTGTCACAAGAAAACAATGAAATTGCTGTGACAAATAATAATACCAATCGTTTAATTTTAATTAAATTGTCCATAGTTTTTTTTGTTTAAAGATTATGTAAATTTATTAAACAAAAATTTAAATTGTTTTAGAAAAATAAAAAAAAGTTAAACAAAATAATAAGTTTAACTTTTCGATAACATTTGCTCTTTTTTATTCTTAAATATTTGTTAATCAGGCAGTCTGTCTCTGTCGCTTTTTTTGCGATTGAATTTATAAGTGAACGTTATTGATGCTCTCGTGCCCGTAAAACGTCTTTCGGTAGCAATGGTGTAATTGTTACCTTTTATATCATCTTTGCTAATGCGACTATCAAAAATGTTGTCGACTTTAAATGTCACCGTTGCTTTTTCTTTCCAAAATTCTTTAGCAACTGCCATATCGGCCCAAAGTTGTTTCTGGGATTCGATTTGACCACTTTTTCTTGCACCAATGATGTTGAAATTATTCTGTATCGTCCATGTTTTAAGTTTAATACGGGAATTTAATTTGGAAGTCCATGTTTGATCTGATACCGTAAATAATCCTTTTTGGTCGAATCGGTAAAAATTGAAATCACTTGATAAAAACCACCATTTGTAAGGCGTATACGTTGCGTTTACTTCAAAACCATAACGGTTTTCCGTACCCAGATTCACTGGTTTTTCAATTAAGTAATCGTCAGCATTTCTAGTCACGGTAATGTCAAACAGGTTGATGGTATGCTGATGATATACCGACGGGTTTATCGTGAATTTTTCCCACTTGTATAAAGTTCCCAGTTCATACGAATCGATGTACATCGGATTCAAATCAGGATTACCAATTCGGATATTTCTTCTGTCGGCAATCCCGCCAAACGGATTCAATTGATAGAAGGTCGGACGATCAATTCTTCGGCTGTAACTTAGCTGTACGTTGAAGTTGTTTTTAAATTCATACGTCAAATGCAACGTTGGAAACAATCGGGTGTAATTTTTTTCGGTTTTGAATTCATCCTTCAAATCACTGCTTCCTGTATTGAAATGTTCGGCACGCAATCCTATTTGGTACTGAAACTTTTTGTATCCGTTGGAATATTGCGAATACAATCCAAATATACGCTCGTCATAGTGTAATAAATTGGTCAGCGTATCCACTTGTACGGCATCGTCCCAAACCTCATAATCACTGTTGATTCTTCTGATTTCTCCTTTGATACCCACATCAAATTTTGATTTTTCAGATAGCGGGAAGGAGATATCCGACTGGAATACGACGTCTTTACTGCTCTCTATATCGCGGCTTTTTAATGTTTTTAGTGTTGGACTGGGAATTTCTGTCGTTTCGGTGATGAATTCGTTTTCATCATCGTTCCAAAAATCATATTGAATGTTTGCCGTTAACTTCTTCCCTTTTTTATCAAATGTTTTTACATAATTCAACTCAATCTGATTCGATTTTTGCGGTTCTTTGTATTTTTCACGGGCTTGGATGGATTGCGTCAGATTTTTATCGGCATCCAAATAATCAAATTGATAATTCACATCATTTTTAGTGGTGCTATTGCGATAATAATAACTTAAAGTTAGTGTGTTGTATTGATTGATGTAGTAATCGCTTCCCAAGTACAAGTTGAAACGATTGAAGTTGCGGTTGCGATCTGTGTTTTGATCAATAAATCCGGTTACGGCATCATTTTCATAAGAAGTTCGGAATAATTTATCATCTCCTTCAATAGAAACTCTGCCATAACGGATATCGGTAAATAGATTGAATTTTTCTTTTTTGTAATTCATGTTCACACCTAGCGAATTGTTATTTGGAATTCCAACTGTTGATGTAATAGAACTTCCAAAACCGTTGACTTTGTTCTTTTTGAGAATAATGTTGATAATACCCGAAGCTCCTTGTGCATCGTACTGAGCTGAAGGGTTGGTAATTACTTCCACGCGTTCGATACTTTCTGCGGGAATTTGCTCTAAACCGTTGTTTTGAGTCATTACCGAAGGTTTTCCGTTAATGAGGATTCTAACACTCGAATTGCCTCTTAAACTCACCGCTCCAAGCGCATTCACACTTACCGAAGGTACGTTGTTTAAGATGTCATTTGCCGAACCGCCTTTGGAAACTAAATCTTTTCCAACATTGAATATTTTCTTGTCGAGTCTGGTTTCAATCGATGATTTTTCAGATTGAATCACCACTTCATCCAAAACTTTGGTTGGCTTAGCCACTAAGGCTATTTTGCCGATATGTTTGTCTTCGGAGAATTGAACTTGATTCAAAGTAACCGATTGGAAGTCCAAAAAGCTAAATTGTAAATTGTATTTTCCTGATTTGATTTTAGTTTCGAAATTACCTTTGCTGTCCGAAGTTGTTTCGTGAATAATGGCATTGGTTTCGGTATCCAAAAAAGCAATACTGGCAAGTTCAATAGGATTTTGATTGGTTTTTTCTACTACCGTTCCTTTTACAGTCACATCCTGTCCAAACAGTAATGTAGGTAGTAGCATTGTAATGGCATAAAGTAATTGTTTCATTGTTTCGTTTTTTAATCCCGACAAAATTGAGAAGTTTTGGTTGGCAATTTTTTTCCAGTAGACCAATACACTAAAAATGAAGTCATATGATAGAAAATCCGCTTTTTTTTGAATTCGACGCCTGTAATAGTATATTCGCATTGTTTTTAAACCAATTGGTCGATGTTTGGACGAATAAAGCGGTAGGTTGGTTACATTTGATGTAGATTTATAACTTATGGACTTACAGATTTTCAATCGATACCGATTCGCAAAACATCTTTTATTTTGGTTGGCTTATATAACCGTTGGAGTTTTCAATGACTATTCTAATTTGGATGAAGACTGTTTTCTTGAAATTGCGGTGTATCATTTGAATGACGCTTTTTTTGGCGCCATCATGGCTTATTTAGTTGCATATTGCTTCTTAAAAGAGCGTTTTCTTTCCAAAGGATATATTATAACAGGAATTAGTTTTTTGCTTTCTACCTATTTGCTTGCAGCTTTGTGTAGACTTTCAATGGTGCATTTTATTGAGCCATTGGTTAGGAAACCGCCATTTGAGCAGGAAACTCTGTGGGAGATTTTTACAGATTTACGTTACATCGCGTTCAAATACGGTCCGTCAATTTTAACGGCTGCTTTTATCTTTTTTATCGCTAAGTTTTTCTCTGATCATTCGAAAGAAAGAGAGAAACGATTACTTTTAAGTAAAGAAAAAACCGAAGTCGAATTGAAAATGCTTCGCGCTCAACTTAACCCTCATTTCCTTTTCAACACGCTCAATAATATTTATTCGTTGTCTATTGATAATTCTCCGAAAACATCTTCGGCCATCGGAAAGTTAGCGGAAATTCTTGACTATGTACTGTACAAATGCAACACTGATTTTGTTGGAGTTTCAGCTGAAATGCAACTGATTAACGATTATATTGAACTGGAAAAACTACGTTACGATGATCGTTTGGTCGTGGAGATTCACTCGGATATTTTATCTGAAAATCAAGTACCACCGCTCGTTTTTTTGTCATTGGTTGAAAATGCTTTCAAACACGGAGCAGGAGAGGATAGTGGTTCGCCTAAAATAGAGATTTCACTCCTGTCTGATACGAATCGTACCGTCTTTAAAGTAACGAATACCTTTGTGAATGTATTGGGTAATAGCGATAAAGAATCAATTGGATTGACTAATATTAATAAACAATTGAATTTATTATACGGGAAGAATTACAATCTAAAAACGAGTCAAGACAATAATTTATTTCACGTAACTTTGGTTCTGGAAAATACGATTTCAAATGAAAATTAGATGCCTTATTGTTGATGATGAACCTTTGGCTGTAAGGCTAATTGAAAATCATATTGCCAAAATAGATGCACTAGAAGTTGTGGCTACCGCAAATAGCGCCTTAAAAGCATTTGAACTATTGAATACCCATAAAATAGATTTACTCTTTCTGGATATAAAAATGCCGACAATTACAGGAATTGATTTTTTGAAAAGTTTGAAGCATCCACCTAAAACCATTTTTACTACAGCGTATAGAGATTTTGCTATCGAGAGCTATGAATTGGAAGCAGTCGATTATTTGTTGAAACCGGTCACTTTTGAGCGTTTTTTTAAATCGGTAGATCGGTATTTGAGAGAATCCAATCCGGTTACAAATCCCGTTCAAAATGATAGTAAGAAGGAACAGTATATTTTATTGAAATCGGCAGGTAAAAATTTTAAAATTCCATTAGATGATATCCTGTATGTGGAAAGCATCAAAGATTATATCAAAGTGCATAAAACCGATGGGAATTCGGTGACTTCAAAATATAAAATTAGTACACTTGAAGCTGAACTTCCTCTGGAACAATTTATTCGTATCCATCGTTCGTTTATCATCAATGCTAACAAAGTGACCGCCTTTTCAAATACAGATATTGAGGTTTCTGGTATTGAAATTCCAATTGGTGTGAGTCATAAAGAACAAGTTGATTCATTTTTCGAAAGATTGAAAAAATAAAACGTTCAATTGGACGTTTTTTTAGTGTAATTGAATGCGAATGAAACGGTCGAAATTTACACTTTTGATTTTTAAAGAAGTAGAAAGGTTACGTCAATAGTTTGTTAATGAACTGTTATTTGTTGTTTTAAATGGTAACTTTGGCAAAAAAATTGAGTGGAATTTAGATAAATAAGTAGAGATATAAAATGAAAGTAAGAAAAGCGATAATAGTATTATCTATTTTAGTATTGCCATTATTCGGAAATGCGCAGGATAAATTGAATCAATTGGATGCCAAAGGGGAAAGACACGGTGCTTGGAAAGGCTATTATGAGGATTCCAAATTACCACGTTACGAAGGGAATTTTATTCATGGAAAAGAAAGCGGACTTTTTACCTATTATGCTAACAGCGATAAAAAAATTGTAATGGCAACCCGAAATTTTGATGGGAAAGGAAATGCGTATACCATCTTTTTTGATGAAAAAAATCTGAAAGTTTCTGAAGGAAATGTGATGAATAAATTACGTCACGGACTTTGGAAGTACTATCATAAAGGACTAACAACGGTGATGACCACCGAAAATTATCTAAATGATAAATTAGAAGGAATTCGTAAAGTCTATTATACTAATGGAGTTTTAGGTGAAGAGATACCGTATAAGAATAATTTGAAAGAAGGTGTTGGAAAAAAATACAATAAAGAAGGTAAGCTTATCGAAGAAACCCACTTTATTGCCGGACAAATGCAAGGAAGTTATAAAGTATATGATGAATTCGGTAATATGGTAATTTCCGGTAACTTTAAAGACGATAAGAAAAAAGGAATATGGAAGTATTATCAAGGCGGTAAATTAGTCCGTCAAATGAATGCGGATACGATTAATGGTTATAAAAAACCCAGTTTGATGAAAAAATAGTTAGAATATATGGATGTTTCTTTTTGAAACTTTTCATTAGTACTTTATCATGAAACCTAAAAAGGAGTTAATGAAAGTATAATTCTTTTAAACTTTTGTTAAAAGCCACCCAAACGAGGTGGCTTTTATAATTGTAGTTAAATTGTAACAATAAATATTTTTAACTTTGCAGTCATTAAAAAATAATTTTCATGAAACGAGTTGTTGTAGGTTTATCGGGAGGGGTTGATTCAAGTGTTGCTGCTTATTTGTTGAAGGAGCAGGGCTATGAAGTTATAGGCCTTTTTATGAAAAACTGGCACGATGATTCTGTTACAATTTCGAATGAATGTCCGTGGTTAGAGGATAGTAACGACGCTTTGTTAGTCGCTCAAAAATTAGGAATTCCTTTTCAAACGATAGATTTGAGTGAACAATACAAAGAAAAAATCGTAGACTACATGTTTAGTGAATACGAAAAAGGACGTACACCTAATCCAGATGTACTGTGTAATCGCGAGATTAAGTTTGATGTATTCATGAAGATAGCACTTTCTCTTGGAGCCGATTATGTTGCTACAGGGCATTACTGCCGTAAAGGAGAAATTGAAGTGGATGGAAAACCAATGTATCAGTTACTTGCTGGGGTTGATGGTAATAAAGATCAATCGTATTTCTTGTGTCAATTATCGCAAGAACAGTTAAGTAAAGCTCTTTTCCCAATAGGGGAATTGACCAAGCCACAAGTTCGTGAAATTGCAGCAAAAATGGAATTGATTACTGCCGAAAAGAAAGATTCTCAAGGACTTTGTTTTATCGGTAAAGTGCGTTTACCTGAATTTTTGCAACAACAATTGCAACCTAAAGATGGTTTAATTTATGAAGTAGCAGCCGATAATCAATTGTACCATCAACAACCCGTTAATTTTGATTCAATTGAAGAAAAATTGAAATATGAGGCTTCCAATATTCAATATACACCGGAATCTGCTAAACAAGTAGGAAAACATCAAGGAGCTCATTATTATACTATTGGACAACGAAAAGGATTGAATGTTGGAGGTACAAAAGAACCTTTATTTATTATAGCAACAGATATTGAAACCAATGCAATCTATACAGGGCAAGGCCATCATCATCCCGGATTGTTCAAAAAAGCATTGTTTGTAGCCAAAGACGAAGTGCATTGGATTCGTCCTGACTTAGCTTTGAAATCAGGAGAAACTTTGCAGGTAAAAGCTCGAATCCGTTACCGCCAGGAATTACAGGCTGCAACACTATATCAGTTCGATTATGGAATGTATGTAGAATTTGAACAGCCTCAATCGGCAATTACTGAAGGACAATTTGTGTCTTGGCATTTGGGAGAAGAACTTATTGGGTCTGGCGTAATTTCTTAAAAACATTATATTTATAAAATCGCATTGTTTATCTTTGGTTTACCAAAGAATTCAATTATGAAACAAACAATACTATTTTTACTGTTAGCCTGTGGTTCGGTTTTCGGACAAACAGAAGATGCATGGATTTATTTTGCTGATAAACCGAATGCGTCCACTTTTTTTAGTAACCCTTTATCGGCATTAACACAAAGATCTCTCGACAGAAGAACTACACAAGGTATAGCCTTAGATGTAAAAGACGCACCTTTGCATCAACCCTATGTTGATCAAATCACCAATACAGCCGGAATAACGGTTTTAGCTAAATCAAAATGGCTGAATATGTTGCATGTTCAAGGGACACAAGCAACAATTGCTTCATTGGGTAACCTTAGTTTTGTGACTCGAATTCAATATGCCAATCATTCATTAAATCCTGGAGGTCGTATGGCTAAAAAAGAGGTTAGGTCGGCAAGAACAAACAAATGGATGGATACCCAAGAGAATTTTACATACGGAAATTCAGCAACACAAGTGCAAATGCTAAATTGTCATATTTTACATCAACAAAGTCATACGGGTGAAGGTAAAATTGTGGCCATTATGGATGCCGGTTTTCCTGCAGTGAATACAGCTTTACCTTTTAAACGACTTCGTGACAACGGATTAATTTTGGGTGGATATGATTTTGTAAATAATTCGACTAACTTTTATACGGGTAATTCACACGGAACCAATGTTTTGTCGACTATGGGTGGTTTTGCTACTAATCTAGTAGGTACAGCGCCAGATGCACAATATTATCTATTCATTACCGAAAATGCGGCTACTGAAACGCCATTGGAAGAAACCAATTGGATTGAAGCAGCTGAAGAAGCAGACCGATTAGGAGTTGATGTAATCAATACTTCTTTGGGGTATTTTGATTATGATAACTCTAATTATAGTTATAGTTATTCGCACATGAACGGAACCGTATCAGTGATGGCTCGTGCTGTTGATGTAGCTTTCAGTAGAGGTATGATTTGTGTAACTTCTGCAGGGAACTCAGGAGGAAGTGCTGAACCACATATCGCGACTCCAGCAGACGCGGCATTAAATGTAACCGTAGGTTCGGTAACATCAGGTGAATTGAAATCAGGGTTTAGTTCTATCGGGCCTTCTGCTGATGGCCGATTTAAACCTGACTTGATGGCTATGGGTACGGCTGCAGTGGTATCCAATACTGCAGGAACTATCACAACTAGTAATGGTACTTCGTTTTCATCGCCTATTTTGGCAGGAGCTATTACTTCATTCTGGTCTGCATTCCCTACCAAAAAGAATACTGAAATTGTTCAGTTGGTTCGAAGCTCTGCCGATCGATATGCCGCTCCTAATAATAATTTCGGTTATGGAATTCCTGATTTTCAAGCAGCATTGAATACTGCATTGTCTTCGGATGAATTTGAATCAAGAAAAATTAAAATATATCCAAATCCAATAAAAGATCTGGTAACAATTGAACTTAATGAGGAATTTTTAGGCACGCAAATTGTAATCTATAATGCGTTCGGACAAAAAGTTAAAGAACAAGAGATTGTTACTAAAGAGCAAAAGATTGCGATGAATACTTTTCAACCCGGAATTTATTTTTACACAATTTTGAAAAACGGATCAAGTATTTCCGGAAAATTAATCAAACAATAATTAATGAATAAAATCACTCGACTTTTTAATATTAAATATCCAATTGTTCAAGGTGGAATGATCTGGAATAGTGGTTATAAATTGGCCAGTGCAGTAAGTAACGCAGGTGGATTAGGTCTTATCGGAGCTGGTTCTATGTATCCTGAAGTACTCCGTGAACACATTCAGAAATGCAAAAAAGCAACCGATAAACCGTTTGGTGTTAATGTTCCAATGCTGTACCCAAATATTGAGGAAATCATGCAGATTTTGGTTGAGGAAGAAGTTAAAATTGTATTCACATCAGCGGGAAATCCAAAGACTTGGACCGCTTTTTTGAAAGAACATGGCATTACCGTTGTTCACGTGGTAAGTAGCTCAAAGTTTGCTTTAAAAGCGCAAGAAGCCGGTGTTGATGCTGTTGTTGCTGAAGGATTTGAAGCCGGCGGACATAACGGTAGGGAGGAAACAACGACACTTACTTTGATACCTATGGTAAAAGAAAAAATTACAATCCCATTAATTGCTGCAGGAGGAATTGCCACAGGTAGAGGAATGTTAGCGGCTATGGTTTTAGGTGCTGATGGTGTGCAAATGGGAAGTCGTTTTGCTGCAACAACCGAAAGTTCTGCACATGACGATTTTAAGAAAACGATTATAGACTTGGAAGAAGGCGGTACACAGTTGACTTTGAAAGAACTAGCTCCTGTTCGATTAATTAAAAATAAATTCTATAACGACGTTCAGGAATTGTATGCTAAATGTCCAACTACCGATGAATTGAAAACACTTTTAGGAAGAGCACGTGCAAAACGAGGGATGTTTGAAGGTGATTTGGTTGAAGGTGAATTGGAAATTGGTCAAATCGCAGGTTTAATTCACGATATAAAGCCTGTCGCTCAAGTAGTAGAGGAAGTAATAGCCGAATTTGAACTGGCTAAAAAAGAAGTGTCAACGTTTTAAATTATATATGAAATCCTATCTTAAAATAATTATAGTTTTCCTGTTTTTAGGAACCGTAGCACAAGCGCAAGTTTACCGATTTGAAGTTTCTGCAGTGAGTTTGTCAGTGAAAGAAAAAGGGAAATGGAGTGCATTTACTCCTTTTAAAGAAGCCAAAATAATAGCCAATCTGAATACCAAAAAGAATTATATTGCGGTATATTCGGATATTGAACAATATTTAAAAATTCAAAAATACTACGACAAAAAAGTCGAAAACGGTAAAGAAATTGTAGGGTTTGATTGCGTAGATCAATATGGTGAGCCCTGTTATGTGGAAATCCAAACCCGAAAAAAAGAGAATATGAGTCAGTTGTATATCAACTATAGCGATAGAATAATGGTGTATAACATGAAATATGTGAAAAAATGATGAGAAAGTTAACGTTAGTAATGTCGCTGTTAGCCGTAGGTTATGCTTCAGCACAAAAATCGACTAAGAAAGAAACTGCCGAACCGCAAAAACCGAAATTGGTTATTGGTATTGTAGTCGATCAAATGAAAATGGAATATCTATATCGTTTTGCAGACGATTTTTCTGAAAATGGATTCAAGCTGTTAATGAAGGATGGGTATACCTTCCATAATATGCATTATAACTATATGCCTACTTACACAGCCCCTGGTCACGCATCGGTATATACAGGAACAACTCCTGCGATTCACGGAATTGTTGGTAACGAATGGTACCATCGTACTTTAGGGAAAGATGTGTATTGTACAGATGATGATGCTGTAAAAACAATTGGAAACGGTGTGGAATCTGAAGGGAAAATGTCTCCTAAAAATCTTCAAGCTAGCACTATTACCGATGAATTGCGTTTAGCTACAAATTTTAAAGGAAAAGTTATTGGTATGAGCCTTAAAGACCGTGGAGCAATTTTACCTGCGGGCCATTTTGCAAATTGGGCATTTTGGTACAGTAAAACAGGTTCTTTTATTTCTAGTACATTTTACGGCGAAAATCTTCCAAGTTGGGTAAACGAGTTCAACAACGAGAAAAATTATGAAAAATACGCTGCAGAAGGTTGGAATTTATTCAAACCTAAAGAAGTGTATAATGAAAGTTTGCCTGACGATAACCCATACGAAGGGAAATTGTATAAAAAAGCACCTTTTTTTCCGTATAACATGAAGGAAATGATGGATGCTAATGATCCTGGAGTTCTAAGAGCGAGCCCATATGGGAATAATTTATTGGCAGATTTTGCGAAAAGAGCCATCGTTAAAGAAGACTTAGGAAAGGATGATATAACTGATTTCCTTACAGTTAGTTTTTCTTCTACAGATTATATTGGTCATAACTTCGGACCTCGTTCTATCGAATTACAAGATACGTATTTGCGTTTGGATCAAACCATTGCCGAATTTCTACAGTATTTGGATACTACAGTTGGTAAAGGAAATTATTTGATTTTCTTAACCGCTGATCATGCTGGTGCTGAAAATGTTACACATTTGAAAGACAATAAATATCAAGTGGAAAGTATCAGTGAAAAGAATGTGGAACAATCGATTGCTGAATTTTCGAAAACCTATTTTGGTGATGATTTGCTATTGAATTATTCCAATTATAATGTGTTCATCAATAAAACAAAAGTTAAAGAAAAAGGCTTGGAATTGATTCGTGTTAAGCAAGCGTTCAAAGAGTTTTTGATGTCACAAAAGCACATAAAACGTGTGTATACTGAAGAAGAAATTTTAGCGTCTTCAGGTGCCGATTATTATTTGGAATTTATGGCGAAAGGTTTTGATGCTACTCAAAACGGAGATTTGATTGTTTTGGACAAGCCTGGATATATTGAATATTACGGAACTGGAACTTCACACGGAACTCCATATTCGTATGATACACATGTTCCTTGTTTATTCTATGGATGGAATATCAAAAAAGGTGAAAGTCACGATAAAAAAGAAATTACACAAATTGCTCCAACGTTAGCGCAAAAGCTAAAAATTACATTTCCTAACGGTACTGAAGCCAAGGTAATGACAGAAGTATTAGTGAAATAAAAAAAAGGTCTCAATTTGAGACCTTTTTTCTTTTAATACATTGATTAACGTTGATAAATGAGTTTCAACGTTTTTATAAAAGTGGCAGTTTTCAATTGTATTAAGTACAAACCATTGCTTGTTCCTTGCGGCATTTCAAACATGATATTGGCTTGTCCAGGAATACGATTTATGTTTTGACCTCCAACGTGTTTTCCATTGGTGTCAAAGATATTCACTTCTATTGCACGACCATCCCAATTTGCAGGAGTGTTGATGCTTCCTGTAGTCGTGTGCAATGGATTTGGAACTAAACGTAATCCATTCAAAAAGGCATCAGGATTATCATTGGAAAGTGCTGCTCTGTTGACTTCGATGACTTTACTGTA
This sequence comes from Flavobacterium sp. GCM10023249, assembly GCF_042653365.1. Taxonomy (NCBI): domain Bacteria; kingdom Pseudomonadati; phylum Bacteroidota; class Flavobacteriia; order Flavobacteriales; family Flavobacteriaceae; genus Flavobacterium; species Flavobacterium sp. GCM10023249. The sequence continues at coordinate 94,129 of NZ_JBHSHZ010000002.1, read as the reverse complement.
TTGCTCATTGTCATCCAAGTTGATTAAACGCAATCTATAATACACTACTGTTTCGTTAGTATCGTCCAAATAGTTATAAGTGATAGGATTGAAACTTGTGCCTTGTCCCAGTTGTTCATTAATAGGAAGGAAGTTTATATTGTCTGTACTTTTCTCCAATATGAATTTTTTTGAACGGTATTCTTGGTAAGTATTCCAATGTAAAGTTATTGGACCAGTCTGCTCATAGGTTGCATAAAAATCAGTTACTAAAGTTTCCTTCAAAGTCAGATCTTCTTCTACGGTATATTCGGCTTTAGCTGTAAGTGCACCCAAAGTTGCGGTAATAAAACTTTGACCTGGAAGTTCTCCTTTTACACTGGTGAAATCGGGTCTGGAAATACGGTTGTTTTCAAGGGTGTAAACCACACCTGAAAGATCGTTGATTTTTCTTTCCACACCATCGCTATATGTAGCTAAAAGGCGATATTCATGACTACCTTTCTCTAAAACGGTTACTTTTGTGTCGGCAAATCGTATGCTTTGTGGTGTTACACCACCCGGTAAGCTTATAGTCGGTAAAACATTGTGTTCTGTTACTAACTTACCTTCATTGAAACCGTAAGCGTTGATTTTTAATTGACCCAACGACTCAGATGGAATTGTAAAAGTAAATTCATTACGTAGCGCCAATCCTGTAGATTTGGTTAGTACAGCTACATTTTCACTATCGTTTGGATATTCTAATGTAATGATCATTTTATCCAAATCTTCTTGATAGACTTTAAAAGTTACTGTACTTCCTGATGTTAGCGGCGCGGAAAAAGAATTTGGATCAATAACAATTTTACCAGGTGTCACAGTTCTTTGCGAAGGTCTGTTTGGAAGTCCAGCAAAACCAGGGAAAAGATTGTATGTCAAAGCTGGAGGAGCAATTCCTCCGGTTGTAAATCGGTTGTTGTTGTGTTTCAGTTTTAAATAACTATATACGGATTCTTTTACGGCAAGGTTAACCGTAACTCCAGAAGAATTGGCAATGCCTCCGGTATCGATATGAGCAATGTTTTCACCTGTAAAAGGACTTACATAAGGCTCATTCAATCCGGTTCTCATACTTGAGTTGGGAACAATGGCATCATTGGTTTCTCCATTGTATAAGTATCTTACAAAGTCGCTCGCTCCTTGAACTCCATCATCCATCAGGAATTTAACGGCTTCATACACGTATAATGGCCAGAACAAACGTTTCGGTAAAATTTTCGGAACACTATTGTCCTCATTTCTACATAGTAAAATATCATCCAACTGACAAGGGTCGAAATTGGTTGCTACGGCATGAATTGGAATTCCAACTAATTTTTGAACATTTTGAGGCTGATTAAGCGTTTCAATGAATCGAGTTTCGCTATTGTAAGATCCAGATAGTACATCGTTTACAACCATTAAATTTTTAGCGCCCCAATTGTTTACTCGATCCAGTTGAGGAACTGCAGCTAAACTCATTAGATTACCAATTGTTTTTGGTGTTGTTGATTGAAACTCGATAGGATTCAAATTGTCGATATTGGTGAAATCGAAATTCGAGTTGAAAGTAGGGTAAAGTATACCAGGAATTACAACACGCTTATCCATAACAGCATTGGCAGCTTGTGATCCTGCATGTGGTGTATTCAGCGTTACAAATGCGTTGATGTTCTTTTTAAACTTGAAACGCGGTGAAATTTCCTCAATATAAGCTCTTGTATAAAGACCGCCTCGGCTATGAACAATAACATTCACTTTACCAGCCGATACTTTTGCACCTAAAGCTTTTCTAATCAAATTGTCGATGTAAGTCGGAATAATATTGGCATCACGCTCAAATGGATTTTCAGCATCAGCTCCATTCAAACGCCAAGCTTTTAATGTTTCATAATCCGTATAGCCTTTAGATTTGAAATGATCTTCAAACCCTTGCATTGATGCTATGTTTGACCAAACTCCATGCCCAAATAATACCGGAGGTAAACAGAATTTAGCTGGATGTCTGAAAATCAAGTCGTCTGTTTCCTGTGGTGTTCTTTTAAAAACGAAAATGTCATATTCAGTATAATGTTTTCCACTCACAAAATCTTGAAAGTCAATGTAAGTTGGATGTTTGTAAATGAAATCAACATATTTCAAATCTTGTAATTGTACATTGTTTCCGTAATCGCTCAATGGTTTCAATGTAAATTGACCATAACGAGCAATATATTCAGGGCTATTTCTATCTCCAGGTAGAGGATCGGAAGTGTTTTTTCTGAATTCAATGCGGTATGCACTGTTAGGTGCGTAGAAACCACCTGGGTCATTGGTTTTTAATCGTAATACTGTAGAAGTAGTGCCATCAACAGCGAAGGAAGGAATGTCTTCACTTAGCGGTACATAAGACAAACTGGTTTTCTTCAAATTGGCAAAAACCTCATAGTTTTCTTTCCCTTCATGAGTTTCTTTGTTTGGGAAATCCTTATCGACAACATGATATGCCATGATATCTCCATAAGGTAAATAGGCACGCATGATTCCGGATGTAGTGGCAATCCAAGAAAAATATTGTTTTTGTGGACTTTCAATCGAACCGGCTATAATATCATTGGATACCATATCAGGATCATGTACACTTCTTCCTAGTGGCGAAGTGTAAGGGTCTTTGGTGTATAAAGTATACGAGTACGGACTGTCAACGTATCCTGAGCCATCATATACAATTAATCCTTTGTTGGTTCCCATATACACTCTTCCGAACGAATCACCCCAAATGGCCGCTCTGTTGAAACGTGTCCCGGGAGGAATAATTGATGGATTGGTAATGTTGTACCAAATGCCATTTTTTAATACAGAGAAGCCATTTCCAGCTATCGTTGTGGTAGCCCAAACCCCTTTGTTGTTGTTAGCATACACACCATGAAAATTGCCACCCAAACTGAATCGGGCACTTTGAACAGTATGAAATCCAACATATTGTCCTCCAGTTGTATATTGCAATAGGCGGGAAGGAAGGTAATTTTCTACATTGTATTCTTTGTATGGAAAAACACTCACCCAAACATAACCTCTATCTGCGGAAATAGCATTACAGGTTCTGGATTGTGCAGTTTGTGATGGAGTAGGATTGTAAGTATAATCAGGATAAGGTAAACCCATATCCGGATTGGATGAAATAACGTCTTGCCAAGTACCTACCGAATTGAATTTTCCGGCATAGTCATCAGCAACTCTATAAGAAAAAGTACCTGGAGTCAAAATATACGATGAACTTGGTGGTCCAGTAACTGTAAGATCATGGTAACGATGCGCAATCCAAACTTTGTTGTTTGGGTCAACTGCAATTTGCTGTGCATTCAAAGTACCGATACCATCTCGTTCCATAAAGGTAAAACCTCTGGCATCTCTATCTGGTGATAAATGTTGTACTTCGTTTGTTGTAGCATTGATTCTTTCAACTCCTCCCGATGTGTTGGAAGTATTGGTGCCTCCATGACCAACCCAGATATTTCCGGATTTATCGGCTGCCAAAGTTTGAATACGTAAAGAATTAACAACTGGTGCAGTACCTAAAGAGGTTAATTGGAATGTATTGACAATGGTGTCACTTTGATCCAATTTGAATAATCCCGCTCTGTCAGTCCCTGCCCAAACAGCTTTGTTCTGATCTACTGCAATTGAAGTAAAATTAGTTCCTGACTGATACGTTTTGAACCTAGGAGGCTCAGTAGCCTGTGCCAGAGAAACCCCATATCCCAGCAAAGTGATCAGAAACAACAGATACTGCTTCATTTTGATTTGAATAGTTTTCATTTGTTTTGAGTTAAATTAGTAATTGTTTATATAATTGATTTGTGGTATTTTCTTTTAACGTTTCATAGCAAAATGGGCTTTGAATTCCTTTTTCTGGCCGTTTTCAGTATATTCAACTGTAAACCAATAATCGTCGGAAGGCATTGGTTTTCCATTATAGGTTCCATTCCAGCCTTCTCCTTCCGGATACAATTCTTTTAACAGTTTCCCGTATCGGTCAAAAATGTAAATCTTGGCATCAGGTTGTGCAAACACTCCTTTAATATGCCACTGATCATTATGACTGTCACCGTTAGGAGTGAAAAATTTAGCATATTTCAATACGATAACTTCAACGGTAGTGGAATCACAACCATTCATATCCAACACAGTAACAGTATGTGTACCGGCACTTACATTTTCAAAAAACGGATTTTCTTGTGGAGCGAAATTATCCAATTGGTATTGGTAATTACCTATTCCTGATGTACTCACTACGATATTTACGATGTCATTGAAAGAATATTCGGTTCTGGCTTTCGCTATAGCTGGTTCAGATCGAATAACCGTAGCCATTGCCGGTTTAGAGATGCATCCTGTAAGTGTGTTTGTTGCTATAACAAAATAATTCCCAGGCTGTGTTACTTCTAATGTTGCGCTAGTCTGGTTTGCAATTGGATTCGGATTCGTTTCATAAAACCATTCAAAGGTATGATTCGCATTGCTCAAATGAGCATCAAGGGTATACGATTGAAGTAGGGTTCCTGTAATCTGATCGAAACAAATAGTGCCATCATCCGGAGTTGGTTCTGGAAGCCTATTGACTCTAAGATCGAAATTCATAGATGTCCAACATTTATTCACACTTGCTTCATTAACCACTCGAACATAAATGGTCTGTGGGTTGCTGGTATTGACAAATTGAGTATTAGTAGTGATTGGTGTGTTATTATTGAAATCACTTTGAGATGCATAGTAGGTCACTGAATAATTAGGAACAGCTTGATTAGAGCCTAAAATGGCATTAGTATAGCGTGTTAAATCAAATGTTGTAAAGCCATCATTATTTTCATCGATATCGCAAGATACTGTTTCGACAGCTGAAGGTTGGTATGCCATTGTCAAAGGTTCTGCAATTAAATTCAACGGAGCTGTAATGGTACAGCCGGTAGTTAAATTTTTGACACTAGCCCAAATGGTTCTGGTGGTAGTGTGATAAATGAAATACAGCGCATTGGTGCCTGCTTTTGCTTCCTGTTCTGTCAGGTGATAACTCACGGTAAATGAGTTTGGACTCTGACCAGCTAAAGCTTCATTGTCTTTGGTGCTTAAATCAAACGTTGCTACAGTCGAATTCGAATTTATACAACTGTAATAATTACTTAGAGTTCCAATTAATGGTAATGGATTGATGCGTAGCTTTTGTTCCACAACAGCCGCACAGTTTGTTAATGGAGAAGTTGGACCTGCAGTTATACGTATCCAAATACTGTTGTCACTACTTTCAAAAGCGGTAAAATTGAGAATCGGATTCAAATTATTTTGTGCATCAGTAGCTGAAGTATGATAACTCAAAACATATTGTAAATTACCATTGGTGATGTAGTTTTTATAACGTTCCAAATTAAAAAACTCTTTTCCATCTCCCGGATTGGTGTCATCACACTGAAACAGTACCGGAGGATTATAATTTACTACGGGATAAGGAACAACTTCTAATGCTTGTTCAATGATGATAGCACATTGTGTTAAAGTGGTCGGTGTATTGGTAGTTACACGTATCCAAATACTTGTAGTGGTACTTGAAAAACTGTTGGGATTATTGATTGGATTGGTCCCATTTTGTGCTTCACTATTGGTATGGTGATAAGTTATTACATAGCTGGAATTTCCATTGCGGATATAATTTTCATTTTGAGTCAGATCAAAAATTTCAGTCATATTACTAGCATTGTTACTATCACAAAGTTGTAACAATGGTGGAGTTAGATTCGGTGTAGGCATTGGAATCACCTTCAGTTGCTGTTCGATAATTACACTACATGATGTTAAAGCACTTACCGGACTCGTAACTACTCTTACCCAAACACTAGAATTACCACTATTAAATGCCGTAGTATTGCTAATCGGATTTAAAGCGTTTTGCGCATCGGCTAAACTAGTGTGATACGTAATTACATATGAGGTATTACCATTTCGAATGTAATTTTCGTTGGAGGTAATATTGAAAGATTCTTGTAAATCGCCGGTATTTGTTGTATCACAAAGCTCAATAGCCGGAGGATTAGTATTCGGATCGGGATAAGACACAATAGTAATCGTAACCGAAGTCACCGAGTAGCAGCCTTGTGCATTCTCAAATCGAATCCAATAGGTTTGTGTTGCTACTGTTTGGGTATAATTTGTGGAAGAAATTATTCCTATAGTGCTTCCTGTTTCAGCTTCTTGTTGTGTTAAATACGCTTTTATGGTAAAATTCGTCGCATTTGCATTGAGTTGGCCGAAATAGGAGTTTAAATTGATGATTTCACTGTTATTTCGGTTAAAATCACAAATGTTAGCAACATAGGGAGTCAATACAATCGGAGGTGGAACAATATAGTTCAACTGCTTGATGATGGGACAACCGGTGGCCAAATTGATGATTTTGACAAAAATAGGTGTACTAAAATTGGTGAAGATATAAGCAGTCGGATTCACAATGGCATTCGATCCAGAGTTCGCATCTGCCAATGAAGTGTAAAATTCTAAGCCTAATGTGTTTGATGGATACGTCGATAAAATGCTATACACCGTGGCTTCCAGATTTACGGTTTCATTTCCATTCGCATTATTGTCGCAAATAGTAATACTAGGAGGAAAAATGTATTCCTGATAGAAAGGTTTTAAAGTAATTGTACCCCAAGAATCACAATTGGTTGCTGGAGCAGACAAACGAACATAAATCAGATTCGGATTCGGTGATAGATTCTGATAGGTTGTCGGATTTGTTATTGGATTCGTGTTCGATTGTAAATCGCTACTATTTCTATAATAGGTAAAAGTCACTCCAACCTGAGTCGTAAACTGTGAATTCGCTTCTGTTAAATCGAAAATTTCTACGCCATCATTATTTGAATCGCAACGAATGATATCCACATTATTAATTTGAGTCACTACTTCAGGCTTGTGTTCTAATGTTACGCCTTTAACTTTGCTACAATTATTGATGTTGGTTCCTTTTACATAAATGATTTTTGGGAACTGACTGAGTAAAAGGGTATAGTTGGCAATGTTAGTTATTGGATTGATGCCAGCTAAGGCATCGGCTTCCGAATTATAATAACCAAACACAAATGGGGATGGATCTTCTACTACAGTTCCGTTCAAGTTGGTAAGATTGATACTGTAGATTCCGTCAAGATTATCATCACAAACATCGTAAACACTATTTACGAATTTTGGTAAATTATAAATTTGAAGTTCCAATGTTTTAACAGTGAAACATTGTGTAATCGGATCCAAGAAACGAACATAAACATACGATGTTTGACTCGCCGTAACACCATAATTGGTAGTATTGGTAATAGGATTTGTACCTGCTGTTGCCTGTGCAAAAGTGCTGTGGAAACTGATGTTGTAATTGGCCGGATTAACAATCATACCTTGACCACTTACTCTTGGAATCGAATTCTCTAAATTGAATTCTCCTTGTAATTGATTGGTAGTCGAAATGTCACAACTAAACTGAATAGCATCAAATGCTTCTATAATCGGTCTTCTCTCGAATGTAATAGTTGTAATGGAAAAGCATCCTGAAGTATTAGTTACTCTAACATATACCGGTGGGGACTGATTACTTACGTTAAAAGAAGGAACGGTATAATTGAATGTTGTGAAATTCGAGAAAGCATTCAAATTCTGTAAAGCATCGGATTGGGATGCATAATAGTTAAATGTTATTCCCGGAAGACTAGCCGTGATGGCATTCTGATACGCATTCAAATTGACGACTTCAGTATTGTTTCCCAGATTGTCACAAATGAGCGGTGTAATTGCATTGACTATTGGAGAGGAAATAAAATTGATTTGTACCGGAAGAATTGCAGAACAGCCCGTGTTGCTACCGCTTTGTATTCTGACGAAAACAGTTGTTCCATTAGTGATGGTGTAGTTTGACGGAATCTGTGGTGTTCCAGCAGTTGCATCAGCCAAACTGGCAAAATACTGGAAATTATAAAATAAATGGTTACTTGTAATTTGTGGATTGAAAATCGACATCGAATTTATAATTTCCTGATTGTCATTTTCAAAATCACATAAAGTAAGTGCATTGTTGGTTGTTAATGGTAATGATCGAATGTTAAAGTTGATGGGTACAATTCGTTCGCAACCAGTTACGCTGTTTTGTAGATGCAAATAAATCGTTCCATTGACTCCTAAGATATTGATATCATACACAAAGGTATCCCAATCAGGCAGTATTTCATAAATAGGGTCGTTCGTTTGAGCGGCCGTTAATGTGGTGTACAACCTTTTAATAATTGGCTCTGTTGGGATTTCATTTACAATTGAAGCGACTATGGCATTCAGATTTGAAATGGTTTCTTGGCCATTATTGTCTAAATCACATACTTCAATAGTTGCGATTGAATTCGTGTCAACCGAATTGAAAAAACCAAAGTTAATTTGTTGAATTGTGGGACAGGTTAAAGGTAATAGCGTCGGATCTTCTTCGATTCGGATCCAAATGGAAGAAGTTGCAGTAATCGGATAGTTCGTAGTAGTATTTGGAATTAAATTGGTTTCGTCAAAGGCCCCATTCGAAGTGGAATGAACTGTTACGATAGGATTGATAAATCCACCACTATTGTTACCCAATATCGCACTGATGTCAAAATTTTCTGTACCATCGGCACCAACATCACATACTTGTTCCAATGCTGGGGTCCTTACCGTAAAAGGGGTTAAATTAAAATTCAAAGTATAATCACTATCACAGCCATATGAACTTACTTTTACATACACTGTAGTAGTAGGTGCTACTACATTAATTGATGTAATTGGATTACTATTAGTGAGATAATCGGCCATTGATGCATAAGCTGTAACCGTCTCTCCTGCATTTTCGGCTTGAATTTGCGCCAAGTAAGGAATAGGAAGTAGATTTACATTCTCTGTGCCGTCATTGTATATATCGCAAATTTCAAAATCACGTACTTCATGCGTTTTGAATTTTAAAGGGACGATAATTCGTTTAATTCCCGGAATACCATTGTTGTCAATATAACGAACCCATACTTCAGAATAAGGCGCAACTGGTGTATACGCTGCAATTTGAGCAGGTGTTAGTGCAAATCCCGGATCTTGGGTTTGGGCTGCTAAAAGTGTAGTGTAGTAGCCTTGTGGGTTGGGTATTGGACTCACACCGCTGGCGGTCATCACATTGTTATAAACTGGGGTTAAGTCAAATGATGGGACAATATCTCCATTTTCCAAGCAGGCGCCAAAACCTCCAAAACCTCCGTTGCCGCCACCGCCACCGCCACCACCGTCACTACCGTCTGCTTCACAGAATGAGATATTGATGGGGGTGTAGTTCGGACAGAATCCAGGCGCGGTTGCTCCCGCATAAAGTGTTATATTGGTTAAAGGAGCTGGAATGTTGATGAGGTAATTCGCCGGATTGGAAATCGGATTAGATCCGCTTTGTGCATTGGCTAAGGTTGTATAATACAAAACGGTCAAATCTGATGGATTTGTTGGTCCTGTGGTTGAGGTAACAGTTAATGTTGTTAAGTCAAAAAACTCTTGTAAGTTGAAATCAGGATCGTTGATGCAGAAATCGGCAATAGGAGCTAGTACTAATCTTGGACGAATTCGGATTGTCAATCTGAAAATACTGTGACAGGCAGGATTCGCTGGATTAAAAGCTCTGACATACACATCGTAAAAACCGGGAGGTTGTGTCACATTGACTGTCGTAAATGGGTTTACATTTGCTACAGCATTGGCTAAATTTTGAAAATAGGTAAAGCCCATCCATGACTGATATCCTGTAATTTGGGTGGTAAGACTGGAAAGTAAAACACTTTCTGTGGCATCATTGTTGGTGTCGCACACATATAGCTCTTGATCGCCAATTTGCGGAGTATTATAAAGTTGTACTGTAATCGTACCAGTTGCATAACAACTTCCTTTGCTTTCTCGATAATAAAAAACTTGCGAAGTAGTTGTCATGTTATAGGCTTGCATCCCCGATAACGGATTGAGATTATTATCCGCTTCCACTTGTGAGGCATGAATGGTTTTTACAATACCCGTCTCTGGGATCAATAAACCTTCTATATCAACTGTTTCATTCGGAAACGGTGCTTCAGAATCGCAAAAGGAAGCCGTAATATTTGGAGCAACGGGATAATCCAAATCATAGTTGATTGCAATGGAATTCTGAATTTGTCTAGGTGTACAAGTGTTATAATTGACTATGGCGGTATAAAACGTATTGTTTTGAGGTGGTACTACTTGTATTGGGTTAGCATTACCCAAAAAAGTACCTCCAGCATTATACCAGCTTATCTGTGTGGCACTGGCACCAGAAGGATTAAATCGATACGATTCATCTGTAACGGACCATACTCCGGTGTTTCTTCCCGGAGGAGCAATTCCCATTGTACCATTGCTGTTATTAAGACCGATTAGTGAATTACCGTTTCCATTTGCACTAATATTTCCATTACAAGTAAGTGGTTTTTCTTTTACATTGATTTCTACAACATTAGTCGTTTCATATAAAATGATTTGAAAGGTAGAATTACGATCGTTAAAACCACTACAGTTAAAGTGATTAACTTCATTGAAATTGACGATGAATTTTCGAAATGGAGCTGTTCCAGTGGTTAGGTAACTCACTGAACCACAGAATTCTCCTGTAGCACATCCAAAACCAACTGGTGCTAAAATGTGATCCTGAAAACCTCCAAAAATTGCATTTCGAACCAATGAAGGATTGGGTGTCGTATTGGTGATAGATGAAAATGAACCTTCAGGAATACTACTATTATAACCGAATCGAACAATTCCATTGTCACCTACATTTACACTAGTATAGGTGTTGCCATAAAAACAGAATGGAAAGCCTATTTGTATTGAGTTGCTCCAAACGTCATCATTATTGAAAGGGATTGCTGTTCCATCCGTGTAAAGTCCGTAAGGATTGTAAGGTATAGTTTCAACAGTATAATCAGTTGTCGTTTTTAAATCAGGATACGTTGCGGTAAGTTCAATTCTTTTGGGTGGAATAAAATTATAGTTACAATCTATAGTGATAGTTCCAGTGTTACCGTTGTGATCGGATAGGATAACAGAGGGATCATTTTGCCCCATAAGTGTAGTGCTTAGCAACAAAAAAAATGTTGCCAAATGGAAGAGTTTTTTAGTTTTTTTCATTTGTTACTTTATTCAAGTAGCGCGAAATTAACTATTTTTAAACATAAGATTTTTCTTAACGAATTAAGTTTATATAAAAATCGATGAAAAGTATATTTTTACCGATGTATTACAGTTGATAAGTAAAAATGTAAGACTAATTGTCTGATTTATAATGAGATTTGAAAAAGAAATGGCTCTGAACTTTTAGTTGAAGTTAGAGCCATATCTTTATCTAATGATTATTGTGGTTTTAGAATTCAATCTCGACTTGATTTTTTAGCAAATCTTCGAAAGTTTCTCGTTGACGGATTAATTGTGCTTTACCATCTTTCCATAGAATTTCGGCAGGTTTGTAGCGTGAATTATAATTGGATGACATACTGAAGCAGTAGGCACCAGCATTTCTGAAACTTAAAATATCTCCTTCTTTGATTTCTGAAATTCTGCGGTTGGTTGCGAAGGTGTCTGTTTCACAAATATAACCTACAACCGAATAGAAGCGTTCTTTTCCTTTGGGATGTGAAATGTTTTCAATAAAGTGTTCCGAACCATAAAACATTGGACGGATTAGGTGGTTGAATCCAGTGTCAATTCCAGCAAATACAGTTGAAGTAGTTTGTTTTACCACATTAACTTTTGCCAAAAAGTAACCAGCCTCGCTTACCAAAAATTTACCGGGTTCAAAAGCCAATGTCAATTCACGACCGTATTCTTTTTCGAAAGCCAAAAAACGACGGGTTAATTTTTTGCCTAATTCTTCCACATTGGTTTCAATGTCTCCTTTTTTATAAGGTACTTTGAATCCGCTTCCGAAATCAATGAAATCCAGTTCTTTGAAATGTTTAGCTGTATCAAATAAAATTTCGGCAGCATATAAAAACACTTCAATATCCAAAATGTCAGAACCGGTATGCATGTGGATTCCGTTAATATGCATTCCTGTGTTGTCTACAATTCTCAAAATATGAGGCAATTGATGTATAGAAATTCCAAATTTGCTATCAATGTGACCCACCGAAATGTTCGAATTTCCTCCAGCCATTACATGCGGGTTGATGCGAATACAAACAGGCGTTTTTGGGTGTTTTGCGCCAAATTGTTCCAATATGGATAAGTTGTCAATATTGATTTGAACTCCTAAAGCGGCCACTTCTTCGATTTCATCCATAGATACGCCATTGGGAGTGTAAATGATATTGTGAGGTTCAAAACCTGCGTGTATACCTAGTTGTACTTCTTGAATGGATACGGTGTCTAATCCCGATCCTAATTGTTTAAAAAGTTTTAAAATGGATACATTCGATAAGGCTTTTACGGCATAGTTAATGCGTACTTTTTCTACCTTAGAAAATGCATTGGTTAATCGGTGATACTGTGAAGCAATTTTTTCGGCATCGTAAACGTAAATTGGTGAGCCGAATTCCTGTGCGATTTGTAATAACTGATTTGATTCCATTTCTTAATTTTTTTGCAAAATTAAAGGTACAAATTCTGAAACACAAATAAATACACAAAAAGTATAAAAATACAACAATTTGTTATATTTATAACAATTTATAGTTTTGCTAGTTCTAATACTACGCCATCGGTAGTGAGTTGATTGATATAGAGCTTGTTGTTATAGGTGTAGTAACATCCCAAATCCATCGCATCAATAGTTACTGTTTCGGTGCAATCGGCGGCTACCTCGGCCTGATGTAATGTATAGGTGTACTCTCCACTTTCCAAAACGTCATAGTCATATTCGGTGTCTGTATTGATCACCTTTACATTGGAATTAGTAAACGTCCATTTGATTTTTCCTATAGGGTAATTGTTTTCTATGCCGGCAATTGTTCCCGATACTTTTACTAAGGACCAGCTTCCTTTTAAAGAGTTATTGCTTTCATCATCGATGTCATCACACGAGTAAAAGAACAATGCTGAAAATAGTAATAGGTAAAACGGAAGTGTTTTCATAAGGAATGTTTTTTAGTTGTTTTAAACTATGGATGTTATAAATTGGTATTGGTTGCGCTTTTTGTATCGAATTATAGAAGATTGATGAAATAAATGTGTGGACTACTGCATTTATTGTTAAGGAATTTATTATTTTTGTGGCACTTTTAAATAAGTCAAAATCTTTATTATGAATTTACACGAGTATCAAGGAAAACAAATATTAGCTAGCTACGGAGTGCGCGTGCAACGTGGTTATGTAGCAAATAACGCTGAAGAAGCGGTTGCAAAAGCGAAACAACTTACAGCTGAAACAGGTACAGGTTGGCATGTAATTAAAGCTCAGATTCACGCTGGTGGACGTGGGAAAGGTGGAGGAGTTAAATTGGCTAAAAATTTAGACCAGGTTAAGGAAATCGCTGAACAAATCATCGGAATGGATTTGATTACACCTCAAACACCTCCAACAGGTAAAAGAGTACACAAAGTTTTGGTTGCTGAAGATGTATACTATCCTGGAGAAAGTGAAACTAAAGAATTTTACATGTCGGTTTTATTAAACCGTGGTAAAGGTCGTAATATGATTATGTATTCTACTGAAGGTGGAATGGATATCGAAGAAGTAGCGGAACACACACCACATTTAATCTTCACTGAAGAAATTGATCCTGCGGTAGGTTTACAAGGTTTTCAGGCAAGAAGAATTGCTTTCAACCTAGGTTTATCTGGGGAAGCTTTCAAAGAAATGGTGAAATTCGTTGCTGCTTTATACAATGCTTACATCGGTTCTGATTCTTCTATGTTTGAAATCAATCCAGTATTGAAAACTTCAGACAATAAAATCATGGCAGTTGATGCTAAAGTTTCTTTAGATGATAACGCTTTATTCCGTCATACAGATTTGGCTGAAATGCGTGATATCACTGAAGAGCGTCCAATTGAAGTAGAAGCTAAAGAAGCAGGATTAAACTATGTTGATCTTGACGGAACTGTAGGTTGTATGGTTAATGGTGCTGGTTTAGCAATGGCTACGATGGACTTAATTAAATATGCGGGTTACGAGCCGGCTAACTTCCTAGACGTTGGAGGAACTGCTGATGCTAAACGTGTTGAGACAGCTTTCCGTATTATCTTGAAAGATCCAAACGTGAAAGCAATCTTAATCAACATTTTTGGTGGTATCGTTCGTTGTGACCGTGTTGCTCAAGGTGTTGTTGATGCTTACAAAAACATGGGTGATGCAATTAAAGTGCCTATCATCGTTCGTTTACAGGGAACCAATGCTGAAATCGCAAAAGAATTAATCGATAATTCAGGTATGCCAATTTTATCTGCTGTTCAATTCCAAGAAGCAGCGGATCAAGTTAAAGCAGCGTTGTCGTAAATAAAAGAATATTTATTGAACAAAACCCAAGCGTAAGCTTGGGTTTTTTTGTTTTGTTTGAATCATCTGATTTGAATTATTCGCAATGTTATGCTAATGTTATGATGTGATTTTTGATATTTTATTATGTTTTAACAAAATTAGTAAGAATAATTGGCTTGTTTCTTTTTTGGTTTTGAAGTAGTGTCAATGTTTTACGTTCTGTCTTTTTTGATGTGTTTTGTAAGGTTATCTTTACTTTAAGTAATTGATTAGCAGTAGTTTTTTTTAGTTCTTCAAAGTAATTTTGCCTCGTAATCAAATAAAAAAAGACACACAATGAAAAAAGCAGTGAAATTTTCAATTTTAGTATTCTTAATGAGTACAAGTATGGTATTTGCTAATGGATTTTCTCCTGTAGAGGATTTTCCAAAAGCGATAAAGGAAATTACAGCCTATTTATATGAAGCAATTGGTGAAGATGGAATTGAAGGACAAAAATCAGTGAATGTGATTTTTACGGTGAATTCAGATAACGAAATAATTGTATTGGATGTGAGAACCTCCGATAAAGATTTTAAAGGGTATGTAAAAGCTATCTTGAACAATAAAGAATTGAGTACAGCAGATTTGATTCCGGGTAAGCAATATACGTTCAAAGTGGTTGTGAGATAATTGCAATCAATTCCATAAAAAAACTCCCGGTTATTAACCGGGAGTTTTTTTATGGAATTATGTATTTTCACTTTTCTTTAGTACTGCTTTTAAAGCGAGTAATCCAAAAATACCCGCTATTAGAGACGCGACAATGATATATAATTTTGCATTGTTAATGACTGCTGTATCAGTAAAAGCTAAAAGCGTAACAAAAATTGACATGGTAAAACCAATACCACCCAAAATTCCTACACCAAAAATGGAAGGCCATCTAAGTCCTTGGGTCAATCGCGCTAATTTTAATTGTACTGCAGTAAAAGAAAATAAAGTGATGCCCAACGGTTTTCCAATGACTAATCCAGCAATTATACCGTATGCATATAAGGGAAGTGTGTCTTGGTCGTTCAAATTAATGGCTATAGCGGTATTGGCTAAAGCAAAAATGGGAAGAATCAGAAAAGCTACAGGTTTGGTTAGTTTGTGCTCCAATTGATAGGAAATGGAGTTTTCTTCTCCATTCTGAAACGGAATGGCAAAGGCTAATAATACTCCTGTAATTGTAGCGTGAACACCAGAATTCAACATAAAATACCACATGGCGGCACCTAAAACAAGATAAAGCCATAATTGGTATACTTTTAGTCTGTTGAGAATTAGTAAAATACCAAAAATACCTAAAGCAATCGAAAGTGATAGGACGTTTAGGTCTTTGGAATAAAATAAGGCAATAACAATGATTGCTCCCAAATCATCAATAACGGCTAATGCGGTTAAGAAAACTTTTAAAACAATAGGGACTTTGTCTCCTAAAAGCGACAAAATACCTATGGCAAAAGCAATATCAGTAGCCATGGGTATTCCTATACCATTTTGATAGGGTGTATCATGACAGAATAGATAGTAGATGAATGCAGGTACCAACATTCCTCCCAAAGCGCCCATAACGGGTAACATGGCATTGCGTATATTGGATAACTCTCCGATATAGACTTCTCGTTCAAGTTCAAGTCCGATCAATAAAAAGAAAATGGTCATTAAACCATCGTTGATGATGTGTTCAACCGACATACTGCCTATTTTGGTATGCCAAAAATGAATGTAATTTTCACCAATTGAGGAATTGGCTAGAGTTATAGAAATAAGAGTAGAGATAAGGAGGATAACTCCTCCGGTTTTTTCGCTTTCAAAAAAAGAGGCAAATAATTTCGTGGCTTTCATTTTAATTTTTTAAGGAGAAAATATTGCCTAAATTTACAATAATATTGGCAAACAGTTATGGCGGTTTTAAAAAAAACGAAAAAACAAAAGGCAAATAAGCATACCGGTTTCGGTACTAATGCAGCGAATTACGGTGGACGTTTCATCAATAAGGATGGAAGTGCAAATATCCAAAAAGTAGGAATTGGATTTATGGAACGAACCAGTTGGTACCATACTATGCTCAATATTCCACGATGGAAATTTATGATTACTATATTTATTTTTTATTTGATTGTCAATTTTTTATTCGCTGGTATTTATTATTTTATCGGGGTAGAACACTTGAATGGAATTGTAGCGGACACCGCATTGGAAAAGTTTGGGCAAGCGTACTTCTTTAGTGTGCAAACTTTTACTACCGTAGGTTATGGTCACATCAGTCCAAGTGGCTTTTGGGCGAGTTTTGTAGCTTCTGTTGAAGCACTGTCTGGATTGTTGAGTTTTGCAATTGCAACGGGTTTGTTTTACGGAAGATTTAGTAAGCCACAAGCGCATATTCTTTTTTCAGATAATGCCATTATCGCACCATTTCAGGAAGGAAAAGCTTTAATGATGCGTATCACACCCTATAAAAATACAAATCTGACCGATGCAGAAGCCAAAGTGACACTCGGAATGAGAGTCAATGAAAATGGTCAGGAGTTCAATCGGTTTTTTACTTTGGATCTGGAATATGATAAAATTAACGCCTTGACACTTAGTTGGACCTTAGTGCATCCTATAACCGAGGAAAGCCCATTGTACGGTTTTACAGAAGAAGATTTTAAAAAGACCAAAGGGGAACTTTTGTTGTTTGTGAAAGCTTTTGATGAAATGTTTAGCAATACGGTGGCAATACGAACTTCCTATGTTTTCGATGAAATTATTTATGGGGCAAAATTTGTTCAGATGTTCGAAAATAGCCACAACAACAAAACCATACTAAATGTTGATAAGCTGAATTCGTTCGAAAAAGTGTTGCTTTAAAATTATTCTAATTTATAATCTAGCGTAACATTAACCTTTTTAGCAACCTTGCTTCGGATTAATGCTGGGAGTTCAATACCAAAATCATCAGTGCTCAAATTGAAGTTGGAACTTAAAAGGACAACGTTGTTGTTCTTGGCAATTTTTGCAGTGATACTTATTTCCTTTGATTGGCCATGGAGTTCCATGATTCCAGTAATTGTATATTCTTGCTTTTGAGAAGTGAGTTGACTAAAATCGAAATTGGAAATTTTTCCCTTAAAAACCCCTTTCGGGTATTTGTCGCTTTCCATGTAATTTTCGTTGAAATGCTCTTGCATCAAAGCCAAACGAAATTGAAATCCTTTCATAAAAACTAGCCCAACGATTTCACCGGTTTTCGTGTTTAAAACGCATCCCGAATTTTTATTGGTAGCTTTAACTTCTTCAAAAGAGGGTACAGAAGCTTCAAAGGTGGTTGTGCCGGTTTTGGTAATCACTTTTTCCTGGGCACTTATGGTGAGTGTGGTAAACGTAATCAGTAAAAAGAGTAGTAAGTGTTGCAATTTCATAATTACTAGTTTAAGGTTGTAGTACTTAATCGGAAAAACCGTCATCTCTCCATTTAATAATTATATCAATTGAAGTTTGAGGTAATCTAGTGCCTCCGTTAGGCATCATGCCATCTGAGCCTTGAGGTCTTGAGATGCGATCTAATAATCCTCTGTTTTCTATCGCATTTCTTACGTCTAGTAAGGTAACTAAAGACATAGGGGCGCCGTTTTGGGGTGGATTGGTATGGCAAAATAAACAGTTGTTTTCTATGATGGGTTTAATGTCTTGAACGTAAGAAATCTTCTCAGGTACTGGATTCGTTAAATCAGACTCGCTATCGTTAACACAAGCTACTAAATGTGTCAAAAGAAGTAAACTGAATGTTTTCTTCATAAACTTCTAATTGAATTAAAATTTCATTAAAATTAATTCAAATTAGTGATAAAATAATAAAATTAGTGTTAAATTTGAGTAAGATTTCTAATGAAAATGAAGAGCAAATATATTTGTATAGTAGTACTGATTTTGTTATTGAGCTCAATCGAAACGTTTTCTCAATCGGATATTTTTGCCCTTGCCCGAACCGGAACTGTTGACAAAATGAAAGCTCTGTTGAACCAAAGCCCAGATGCAGTCAACCAGATAAATGAAGATGGAAATTCCCCACTAATTATTGCATGCTATAAAGGAAATTATGATGTTGCTGTTTTTCTGATGAATAAAGTGAAAAACATTAATTATACAAGTGCTATGGGAACAGCACTTATGGCTGCAACCGTAAAAAATGATGTGGCAATCGTTAAAATGCTTCTTGAAAATCGTGCTGACCCTAATCTAACCGATAAAAACGGAACGACAGCCTTACATTATGCGGTTAATTTTAAGCTGTATGAAATTGCTGCACTTTTAATGGCGTATCACGCTAATACCGAATTGACAGATAGTAGAAAGAAAACACCTTTTGATTATGCTGTCATTGCAGATGATGACAAACTAATACAAATACTAAAATCCAAGTAATATGAAAAAACTAGTACTTACGTTGTTAATGGTATTGCTTTCGATAGGTGGGCTTTTTGCGCAAACCTATTCTACAGGCAATATGACTTTCTTTGGGGATTATTCCGGCAAAATAGATGTGACTTCTTCTACGGTTACAGTTACATTAGTTGGACCTGACACAAGTTGGCTAGGTATAGGATTTGATGCGACGTCAATGAATAATACCGGCAAAGATGTGATTATTTTTGATGGAACAAGTATCACCGATAGAAGTTTTAACGGGATTGGAGTAACACCACCAACAGATACTCAAAATTGGACACTTTCTTCGAATACAGTTGTTGCAGGGGAAAGAACTGTAGTGATGACCAGGGCTAGAGTGGCTACTCAAGGAACTGATTATACTTTTCCGGCTGCAGCTCAACCATTGAATGTGATATTTGCCAGAAGCATAGACTCACCAGTGATTACCTATCATGGAGGAGGGAATTGTGGTACAATTACAGCCAATTTAACACTAGGAGCTAATGATTTCGCATTGGAATCAGTAAAGGTGTACCCAAACCCTTCTAAAGAGTTTTTTACTATAGAACTTCCTGAAACCATAGGTAAAGCGGAAGTTAAAGTCTATGATGCTGTTGGTAAATTGATTAAGCAACAACAAATTTCAACCATAGAAAATAAAATCTATACCGCGGATTTGACCTCTGGATCTTATTTTATGATTCTTAGATCAGACTATGGTAACGCCACAAGAACAATTGTGATCGATTAATTGTATATGAGGTATTTGTTGATACTATACATCTTCTTTTTTACGCAAACTGTGTTTTCACAAGATGATTTGCTTTCCCAAATCGATTCTGTAGACACAGGAGGTAAAGCATCTGCTGCTTTTAAAGCGGTGAAAATTGTAAATCTCGAATCGACGAAACTGTTAGGAAAAAAGGAACTGTATCTTGTAATAGCTCATCGTTTTGCCTCAGTTAAAGAAGGAGTGGAGGGTTTCTTCGGTTTGGATAATGCCGTAACTCAAATCAAATTTATTTACGGATGGACCGATGGTTTTTCTGTAGCCGCAGCAAGAAGTGAACAAGCCTATGATTTTAGTGCCAAATATCGAATAGCCTCTCAACAGGAAAATCGATTTCCCTTTACCATTGTAGGGTTTCATAGTATCGGTTGCAACAATCAACTGAAAGAGTCGAATTATCCTAAAATGTCTTTCAATAATCGATTGATTTTTGTCAACCAACTATTGATCTCAAGGAAATGTAATGAAAATCTATCTCTAGAAATCGCACCAACTTATTTTCACGAAAATTTTGTGGTAGATGATGCTCAATCCAACAGCCAGTTGGCACTAGGAATGGGAGGAAGGTATAAAATTTCGAAAAGGGTTTCCATAAATGCAGACTATGTTCCTCATTTGAACCGCTCTTCTTCTTCTCCTTTCCGAAATCCTTTATCTATTGGGGTTGATGTTGAAACCGGCGGACATGTCTTTCAGATGCATTTTACCAATTCGCAAGGCATTCATGAATCTGGATTTTTGGGTAATACCACCGGAAACTGGGGAAAAGGCGATATCTTTTTCGGATTTAACCTAGTAAGGGTGTTCTAGGATTTTTTACAACAACCATCCAATCTTTCATAAGCTGCCTGATCTGCTTTCACGTCATCAGCATCATAACCTAACTTCGATATTGCGGTTCTGATAGCTTGAAGATTTGTTTTCTGCTCATTGTAGTAAACGGTAATCGTCATTTTTGTTGCGTCCAGCTCGTACATTTTCAATCCCTTTATCTTAAGCATATTGGCCTGAAAGTTTTTACCACAGGTTTCGCACTCTTTGCAATGATCACAGTAAATGGCAGTAGTAATGACCGCTTTTTTGTTTTTGTTCGGCGCTTGTCCAAAAGTGAATGAAAATGTGAAGAAGGCGAATAAAAGTAAAAGAGAATTTTTCATGTAATGTGTTTTTGTATCTATTGTAGTTTGATTTTTAAAAAATGTCCATCTGAACGTTGTGTTTGCTTAATTCGGATAAAGCTTCATCCGATTTATAATCAAAGGTTTCTTCGTGATTTTTTTTGTCTTTTTTGTTGGCAATCATTTTGATGCAATTCCAAAAACGACGAATATCATCATCTGTTGATAAAATCAATCCGGGTACAGGAACATTGTTGCCGGTTTTGTCTTTGGCTACCATTGTAAAGTAAGAGGAGTTGCAGTGCTTAATGGTCCCGGTTTGAATATTTTCTGCTTCAACCCGAATGCCGACTATCATCGATGTTTTTCCAACATAGTTCACAGAAGCACGCATAGTCACCAATTCACCTACCTCAATAGGATTCAGAAAATCGACAGTATCAACAGAGGCAGTGACGCAATAATGCCCCGAAAATTTAGAAGCACAGGCAAACGCTATCTGGTCAAGCAATGACAAAATATACCCTCCATGAATTTTTCCACTGAAGTTGGTATGCGACGGTAGCATCAGTTCCGAGATAACTACTTTCGATGATTTTACGGTTTTGAATGGATAGGCCATAATAGGATGTTTTTGCGTTAGAAATTAACCCGAGTTGCCATAAAGAACGGAAATCTCGACTCTTGTGGTAACGCCCAATTAATTGTTGAAATGTTGCGGCTGTTTTTCCTCTTGGACTTTGATGATGAAATGCTTCGTGTCACCCCACCAAGGAAATGTCTTGTAGCGCTCAATATAAGTGGCTTTTACATAATGCCCTTGTAACGCTCTCAATTGACGGATTACATCGGCATCTTTATCCATTACCGAGAATTTGAATACCTGTGTGCCGTAAATTCCCTTCGAAATTTCTCCTTCCCAGGTTTTGAAAATATAGCCTTTGTGACTGAATTTTACCAACTGTCCTGTTTGATCGCCTTCGCTATAGGTCGCATAATAAAATACAGTAAAATAGCCTGTTACTCCTAGGATAAGTGTTAGAATCCCGATAATGATGATTTTACGTAGCATATTATTGTGATAATTCGTTAGTTTCTGCACGGTTGATGATACTTTCCGGAAGCGATTTTTTGGCTTTCGCACCCATTTTCTTCAGTTTTTCTACACTGGTAACTAGATTTCCTTTTCCTTCCACTAGTTTGTTCATGGCATTGCCGTATTCGGCTTTGGCTTCATCCATACGTTTGCCAATTTTAATCAAATCGGAAACAAAACCTTCAAATTTATCATACAATGCACCAGCTTGTCGTGCAATCTCATAAGCGTTTTCTTGTTGCTTCTGATTGGTCCACATACTGTCAATGGTTCGTAATGTAGCCAATAAAGTAGAAGGCGTGACAATAACGATGTTCTTCTCGAAAGCTCTGTTGTATAATGTCGCATCTTCATTGAGTGCCAATGCGAACGCAGGCTCAATTGGAATGAATAACAATACGAAATCCGGACTTTCAATTTTATACAAATCCTGATAGTTTTTTTCACTCAATTGCTCTACATGGCGTTTCAATGCAGTAACATGTTCTTTCAGATATTGTGCTTTGTTGTCTTCGTCTTCTTCATTGGTATAACGCTCATAAGCGGTTAAAGTAACTTTAGAATCGACAATCATTTTTTTGCCATCAGGTAAGTTAATAACGACATCGGGTTGCACGCGGTTGCCTTCTTCGGTAACAAAACTTTGCTGCACTTCGTACTCTCTTCCTTTCTCTAATCCTGATTTTTCCAATACGCGTTCCAATACCAATTCGCCCCAATTTCCTTGCATTTTGCTGTCGCCTTTTAATGCTTTCGTCAGGTTTAAAGTTTCCTTGCTCATCTGTGCATTCATTTCTTTCAATCCTAAGATTTGCTGACGTAAAGCGGCATGATAATCAATACTTTCCTTATGTGTGTCTTCCACTTTCTTCTCAAACAATTGGATTTTGTCTTGTAAAGGTGAAAGTATGTTTTTTAAGTTTTCTTTGTTCTGTTCCGTAAATTTGGTAGTCTTCTCTTCAAGTATTTTATTCGCTAAGTTTTCGAACTCTTTGGTGAACTTCTCCTGTAGCTGCTCTACTTCTTGTTTTTGCTCTCTATTGCGTTCCAGTAAATTGTCAAAATCGATTTCTTTTTTTGCCAATTGAATCGCTATGGCGTCCTTTTCGGTTCGGATACTCTCTTTTTCAGTGGTGTTTTGATAGAACTGATTTTCCCATTGGGTTCTTTCGGTTTGGAATTGTTGTTTCAATTGCTCGATTTGCCCCAACAATCCATTGATTTTTTCTTCCAATGAGGCTTTTTCCGACTTAGAATTGGCCGAAGAAAGCGCTTTCCCAATGAAAATTCCTATGGTTAATGCAATAACAAAAGTGATAAAGGCTAATAGGAGTAAGGTTACTGACATGGATTTTATTTTTGTACTGTAAAAGTAAACAATAAATGTTATTGGAAAAAATGGAAATCGAGGAAGAAACTTTATTCAAACGGATCCAAATCCGGCTTCAGAAATGTTTTTTTCGCTTCCTCCGATTGAAAGATATCTGTCGAATAATGGGTGGCCAACAAGGATTTGAAATGGGTTTTTAACGACTGGTTTTGAGTAACAAATTCTAAAAATGTAGTACTCTGCGTTTTTTGGATAAAAAAGGCTACCGCTTTTACACTAGCCACAGTAATGGTTTCATGGTATTTGTCTTTGGCTCCGAGTGAGGCTGCATAGTTTTGAATCTGCGCTCTGATGATGTCAATCGCTTGTTCTACGTCATTGTGTTGGAGCTGAATCCAAGCCAAACGCAAATGAGCTTCATGGCTGAATAGTGCAGCAGGTAAGGTGCAATACGAAAGTTGTTGTATAAATTCAGCGTCAGTAAATTCAAAATGCTTTTCCATAGCCATTCATTTAGGAGTAATAAAAGTACTGATGTTTTCTACAGAATGCCTTATTTTTGCAAAAGATTATGAAACACCGCCACTTTATTTTGCACAAACCCCACGGGTATTTGAGTCAGTTTATTTACGAAAAAAAACGCCCAAAGAAGAAATTGGGTGAATTGTTCGATTTTCCCGAAGGGACCATGGCTATTGGTCGTTTGGATGAAGATTCGGAGGGTTTGTTATTGTTGACCACCGATGGAATGATGAGTGAGATGGTGCGCAGTAAAACAATCGAAAAAGAATACTATGCTCAGGTTGATGGTGTGATTACACAAGAAGCCATAGAAAAATTGAAAGCTGGGGTAGAAATTGGTTTCAAAGGGATTCGGTATACCACCCAACCGTGTGAATCCCATGCAATAAGTGTTTTGCCGGAATACATTGGGGCAGGAAGACGAATTCGCGATGAACGTCATGGTCCTACCAGCTGGGTATCCATAACGCTTACCGAAGGGAAATTCCGCCAAGTGCGTAAAATGACCGCAGCTGTTGGTTTTCCAACCTTACGCTTAGTGCGTGTACGTGTAGGTACTGTTACTTTACATGATTTGAAAGCGGGCGAAGTCCTGGAAGTAGAAAATTTTAATATATAACAATCCAATAGTCTATCAATCTAATAGTCTAACAATCTAAGAAATCTAAGAAATCTAAGAAGTCTAATAATCTAACCATCTAAGAAGTCCAAATATGTTGAATATCGTTTTAGTAGAACCTGAAATTCCAAATAATACCGGTAATATTGGCCGTCTTTGCGTAGGTACCGGAAACCGCCTGCATCTAATCAAACCGTACGGATTTGAAATTACCGACAAGAACCTAAAACGATCCGGATTGGATTATTGGGTGCATTTAGACTGGAAAGAATACGATACAGTATCCGAATGGATAAGCCAGATTCCGGATACTTCAAGAGTGTTTTTGTTTAGTTCGAAAGCGGATAAATCCTACTATGAAGCAGCATTTCAAGAAGGGGATTGGTTGGTGTTTGGAAAAGAAAGCGTTGGCTTAAGCCCGGAAGTTTTAGCACGGTTCGAGAATCATCTCACAATTCCAATGACCGATAAAATCAGAAGCTACAATATTGCCAATTCTGTTGCGTTTGTAGTAGGAGAGGCAAGAAGACAATTGCTTTTTAAATAGAACGATTTCCAAAGTATAACCTAGAGCAACATTTGTAATGGTTAGTCAAGATAACAATTCCGATGCTGTGCCTTCCGAAGTGAAAATTTTTTACTCTAAGTGGAAATTGGTAGGGCAGATTTTGATAGGTGCTGCTGTAACGGCTACAGGAATTATAACGGTATATACCGACTTGCATTTCTATATTGGTTACGCCATCATTATAGCTGGTATTTATAGGCTGTACCAGTATTGTAGTAAACTACCGCTAACGCTTCCCGTTATTGTACTCAACGAGAAAGGAATCATAGCCAGCGAATACGGTTATTTCGACTGGAATGCCGTAGGTCGAATATATGTCGTTCGAAGAAGGGAATGGAGAAGTTTTAGTGATTACCTTGTAGTAATGACCAATTCTATTCACGAAATCCTCCTCGATGATTTGGACGTGTCGTTTGAAGATTTGGAAAATTACGTGGAGCGCTTCCAAAAAAGCCATAAAAAAGGACTGTCTACTAAGTAACCAAAGTAGTTGAAATTTACTTTCTACAAGAATAGTAACGATTTTAAGGCATCAAATAAATGGAAATCAATAATTCATTCTTTTGTCGCCAA
This sequence comes from Flavobacterium sp. GCM10023249, assembly GCF_042653365.1. Lineage (NCBI taxonomy): Bacteria > Pseudomonadati > Bacteroidota > Flavobacteriia > Flavobacteriales > Flavobacteriaceae > Flavobacterium > Flavobacterium sp. GCM10023249. The sequence continues at coordinate 68,582 of NZ_JBHSHZ010000002.1, read as the reverse complement.
CGCAACCAACCTGTTAACGGATTTTTACATTGGTCAATGTACTGTGAACAGGGTTCTCCTTCATAAGGATTGTCACTATTATTATAAAAACAATCATATTTTACTTTGATCCAATCGCCTTTGATTTCCATAGGACAAAATAATTCGTTTCCTTTTGGAAGGGAAAGGGTATCAGAAGTGACTTCAGGATTCGTTCGCAATGGCTGATAGTCAACTCCTTCAACAACGCTTCTTCGACCTATTCCAAAAGAGGATGAGATGTAGTCATTCCAGGTTGTAAACTCGAATTCTTTGGTTTTAGGTAGGTATTTCACATCGGAGTAGTTAATCAATATTTTATAGGCTTTGTTGGTCATCCCAAGACATACAAAGTGCATGATGCCATAATCGGGCTTGAAAAATTTGGTACAGAATCCCATGGCATCATAGTCTTCCTCCATATTTCGCTTAGTATAAAGCTTCGTTAACAATGGATCATCATAAATGACCAATTTTGAAGGAACTTTGACTAATCCAATGCCCAAATCGGAAACAGGATTGTTGTATTCGCATTGTGTTGTAGAAACGTCTGGGGAAACCTTAGCCTCTGTGGATGTTACAACATGTTCAGTTGCTGTAGTATCACTCTCTATGTTTTTGCTCTTGGAAGTATTGCTTTTTTGCCCGCAGGAACAAAGGAGTGTGGTAATGAAAATTGAAAAAAGTAGTCTCATGATGGTTTGGATGTCTTTCGATAATTAACTATAGAGCTATCGGCAATAGAAAATGTGTGATGAATTTACTTTGATTTGTTAGTGTGTTGTTTCCGATTCATTCCAAAAGACAATAAAAGCATACCCAATGCTATACCATGCAGGAAACCTTTGGTAGAATCTGAAATCGAATAGTGCTGTGAAACGAATAGTGCAACACTCAACATGAAAAGCCCGAGAAGTATAAGAATGGAATGTTTAGGTTGCATAGTGTTTGAATTTGTTGATGTAAAGTGTAAATTAATGTTTTTTTGATTCAATCCAGTGAAGTAACCAAAGTAACTAAGTTATGAATTTCTTTGTTTTCTTATCCGTTTGCTTTACCAAAAATGTCATTTCATTCTTCAGGATATTCCTCCAACGGGTTAAAGTTTTTAAAACGAACATAGGCACCTTTACTTTTGATTTTTTTTATGGTTTTGATTTCCTTGTTTTTGTCCACTAGGGAAACAGTGTGAAAGTTTTCATCATTGTAGACATAGGCAAAAGGTTGCAAGCTGTCTTTGTTTATTTTAGCAAAAACACAAGTGGATGTACCATGAACCAAAAAGGCATCAATGCAGTTAAGTTGCTTGTTGAATTTCATATTTGGGAAGTCTTGGGAGTTGACAATGGATACCAATTCCTTTTTGGTATCGTCATATACAAAAAGTCGTCTCACTTCATTCGCACCGCGGGCTGCCGTAGCCGAAATAAAAGTAATGTCGTTCAATCCATCATTAGTATAGTCAGAAAATTTAGGTTCCAAACTACTTAATGCTGTGCATTCATAGAAATAGGTGTTTTGAATAAACCAATACTTCGGCCCCTTAGTGTAAAATTTGACAATAACATAACAGTCATCCAGTACCCGATGCTTGATCAATTCAATTTTCGATTGCCCTTTTCGGCCAATATGCACACTGTCTACAAAATGCTCAATAATTTCTGCACTAGCATCGAGGGTATCCATTGCAGTAACCGAATCTGTAGGCAGTGTATCGGTAGGTTTGGTTACTGTAGGAGAAACGACCTCGGATGAATTATCGGTCGACTTGGTGGTACACGAATACAGTAGAAGAATAAAAAGGGTGAAATAGACTTTCATAGTCGTTTTTTTAGATAAAATCATAATCAATCATCATGGTCCAACCTTCTCCAAGCCCCCAAACTTCAATCATTTGGTTTTTAGAATGGTACCCTTTTTTAGTTTCGATGGAAGGACACTTGCTTTTAATAAAGGTAACCGTAGCATGGGTAGTCCAATTAACACTCAACTCAGTTTGAGTTATGCCATGACAATCAGTAGTGGAAAGCTGAAGAGTAGCAATTTCTAAATCTTCGATGTCCTCTTGGATGCCAGGATGTACTTTGGATTTATTGATAGAATGGCCAATTGTAGAAAGTGCATATTGGTCTTCATTGACTTTTTGTACTAACCGTTCAAAAACTATCTTATTTTCATAAAATCGTGCTATATAACTTTCAGTATCAGACTCTGTAACGCTACAACTGGATACGAAAAAACCAATGAGAACGGTATAAATGAGTACTAAGTGTTTTTTCATTTTGAAGTGGTCCTGCAACGATGCTATTGTGTTTTGTTTTTTAGGACTAAAAGTACGATAAACTGAAGTATTTCCAAATCCATTGCATCGATTTCGCTATTCTAAAACGTTACTAGTTTCTGGAATTACTTACTACTAAAAAAAGTATATTCAAAACCTTGGAATCGAAACATTGTAATTTCTTTTCAATCACTGTATAACGGCTAACATCAGTTTATGAAAAAGTACCTTTTCAAATAGAAACTAATTTTTTCTTGTTTGGGGTAAAGAGAGATCAGAAAAAGAATAGAATTCAATAATATATTATTCAAAGCTAAATCAACTATATTGGATTTTCATTCAGTGCTGTAAACTTCATTTATAATTTCCAATCCTAAAATTTGAGTCTAAAAGTGTTCAGAGATTTGATTGTCTGAGTAAATAATGGCGAAGTGAGAAATACTTTTTACGATGACTGTTATTGATGAAAAAAAGAGGCAACTTTATTTGTTGCCTCATAGGATTTTGAAATGACTTATAGTTTTTGAAGTTCCTTAAGTACCGCTTCACCAACACCATGAGCAGATTGTGGATTTTGACCCGTAACCACCCTTTGGTCAACTGTTACATGAGGTTGCCATAATCCAGATTTTTCGAATTTTGCTCCACGTTCAATTAGTTTTGTCTCTAAACTAAATGGAACTACGTTTTCTAGTTTTACAGCTATTTCTTCTTCATTTGTAAATGCATTAATTTTTTTGCCGTCAATTAAGTATTTACCATTACTTAATTTGATGTTTACTAAGCCAGCTGGACCGTGACAAACAGCACTTACGATGCCATTGTTCTCATAAATCTTCTGTGCAATAGCAGCAAGTTCTACATTATCTGCAAAATCCCACATCGTGCCATGTCCTCCGGCATACAAAATAGCAGAGTAGTTAGAAGGATTGACTTCCGATGGTTTCATCGTATTTTGAATTTTAGCTTGATATTTAGTATCAGCTAAAAATCTTTGATTAATTGGGTCTTCTTGGTTGGCTCCGTAATAAGGGGGATTACCTCCTTTTGGGCTTACAAAATCAATTTCGTAACCTGCATCAACCAATACAGCCCAAGGATGAGTTACTTCACCCAAATAATAACCTGTTGCTTCTCCTGTTTTTCCCAATTTGTCGTGGCTTGTTACCACAAATAAAATTTTCTTACTCATTTTTTTTGAATTTAAAGTTTGTGCAGTTGCTTGATTTAATCCAAGAAAAATGGTGCAAACTGCAATTACCATAATTCCTTCCAAGATGTTTTTAAATACTTTGTTCATTGTTAATCATTCATTGTTAATCATTCATGTAATGTGATGATACAAAATTCGGAACAATGCCAATCTTGACATAGGAGATAAATCACAAGTTTGATGTGACATACATCACACTATGATGTAAGTCGACTAAGGGTTTCTCTTGAAACACCTAAATAAGAAGCGATTAGGGTTTTTGGGACTCTTTGAAAAAGGGTTGGATATTGTTGTAGAAGCTGCTCATATCGTTCTTTAGCATTACTATTGAGTAAAGAAAGTATTCTACGTTGCAACGCTACATAACCAGCATTGGATTTCTTTCTGAAGAAATGCTCTATTTTATGCAAATCTGCACAAAGTTTCTCCCGGTTATGAAGTGATAAACATAGCACTTCTGTTGGTTCAAGACAATCAATGTTTAAGGTGGCATTGGTTTCATTAAAATACGCTTGATAATCGGTAACCCACCAATCTTCCGTAGCAAACTGCATAATATGTTCTTTGCCGTCCTCATTGACATAGTATGCTTTCAAAAGACCATTGATTACAAAATGGTCATTCTGAACAAAATCACCCTCCTGGACCAAATATTGATGTTTCTTTAATTTTTTGGTGGTAAAGTGAGAAAGGATATACTCAAATTCCTTGTCTGTAAGAGGTGTAATTTTTTCTATTTGTTGTCTCAGTAATTCACTCATCTTAATTGTAGTTTGTATCTTAAAATAGTATACAACCTCAGTCTGTGAAGGCATATACAAACCCCTTCAAATATAACCAAAATACTTCCTTTACATAGTTGAAAAAGAGTTTTACTAGGTTGCTTTTCTGGAGTTGTTTTGAAAATAGAGGAGTTGCGTAAGAGTTACTTACTGCCTTGGCAGAAGTTTTATATTTTATCTATAAGTTCCTTTGGTAACAATTTTTCAAGCATAGACATTTGTTGTTTTTCTACTACGAGAAACTTCCAATTTATTTTACCATCATTAGAAATTGCATAAACGGGGCGTTGAATAATAATTTCAAAAAAATCGGTTCCACTATTATATCTAACATTGTCCGCACCGTAAACTTTTTGATAAACTGAGATGGTATGATCAATTAGTGTTTTTTTTCCTTCAGCTGTTAAATCATTTGTATTCATAATTTTCATATCCATTTGAGTGGAATAATTTAATAGTGAATAATATTTTTTACCGAATTTTTGGACATCACCAATGTCAAATATTGTAGAGTTTTTAAATTCAATCTTATAGGATGGATCATTATAAGATTGTTCCAACAATTTCAATAATTGCGCTTTTGGAATAATTTGAAAAGATTCTGGGAGAACAAAATCTAATGCCTTTTTGAAATTTTTGGCTTCAATAAATGTCATATATTCATTAAATTCATTTTTTATTACTTTTTTGTATTCCTGAGCAGTTATAGTTAGGCTCATCATAAAAATGAATATGGTGTAAAATAGCTTTTTAGGTTTCATAATTTATAGATTATTGGAGTTTTAAAAATTGCTGCTAAGGTCAGTCTGTTAAAAAACTTCACAAACCCTTTCCAAATATAACCAAAATACTTCCTTTAAAAAGAAAAGCACCATGATAAGGAAATGGTTTGAAAATAGGACCTCCTTTAAATCACTTTAAAAGAGTTTTGTTAGGATGCTTTTCTGGAGTTGTTTTGAAAAAATGGTAGTTGTGCAACAGTTACCGCTGTTGTGTGCTGTTTTTAGTTTTAATGAATAGTTAATTCAATTTGCCGTATCCATTATTCCAAACCAATGATGCTTCTCTATCACAGCCACCGAAATAATTACCCAAAATATAAATAGTTTTCTTTTTATGACTAATTTTCAAAATAATCGGAAAATTGGTTAGTTCAAATGTGTTAAAAGTTATTGAAGATTTAATTTTTCCGGTTTGAGTTATATTACTTAAATCTATCATTTTTTTCAAATCACTATTTAGTTTTTCATTATTAATTTCAATAATTTCTTTAGCATATTGTTCCATAATAATTCCACCACTTGCATTGATTTTTTGAAAAAGATAATAATTTGGATTGTCAAGATTTACTTCATTTACAACTTTCTGATAGAATTTTTCCCGAAGAAGTTCTTTTGAAACAGGAAATATCTCATAATCAAAATTATCTATTTCAATACCATTTAGTGTATAAATATTAAAAGATAATTTTCCGCCACCGCATGCTTGTGAAAATCCATTTTGAGAAAAAAATAGAAAAGAAAAAATAGTATATATGATTATTGTTCTCATTTTTAGTGTTTTTCTGTTAAAATAGCACACAACGTCAGTCTGTGAAAAAACTTCACAAACCTCCCCAAATATAACAAAAATAGTTAGTTTAAAAAGGCGAATTTTCGTAGTTTTAATAATACAACGAAGAAAACGCAACCGTAAAGAAAGTGAGCAGCGTACTTTTTAAAACTCTTTTTTTAGATATAAAAAGCCTGATGGTGAGCCATTCCAATTTTGAACTTGTAGCAGTGAGGTAAAAATAAAACCTCCTTTAAATTGCTTTAAATGAGGTTTTATACTATATGTTTTGGAGTTATATTGAAAAAATGGTAGTTGTGCAACAGTTACTGCGGTTATGGGCTAGGCTTGTATTATTTTATATTTTGAGAATCATATCTATAACTATAAATTAATCGATATAAGTTATATGTTGCGGTAATCATATATTCCAAATATTTTATTTTATCCGAATCGGAAATTTCAAATTCATTACCTATTAAAGTTTCTACATTTACTTTACCGTTTTCTTCATACTTTTTATTATTCAAGTTTAAGTGTTCAAATGAAAAATGTACAAACCCACAAGTTTCTTCATATAAAGATTTAAAGTTCGGTAAAATATCATCTAGCTTGGATATTAAATAACTATCATACATTTTCTTTCCGTCTCGGTCTTTAATATCTCTGATTGAAATACCTTTTTCTACTTCTGTTAAAAGTAAAATAGGATTACAAATACTTATAGCATATAATCTCAAACAATTATCGATTTGCAACCTGATAAGTGATATTGCAGTAGAGTAAATTTTATCATTAAAAAGCAATTCAAAACTTTTTATTAATGAATTAGCTCTAGTTATTATTGAAGCTGAATAATGAGCAACGTGAGAAACACCATTATTGTTTTTAAGCTCATAATTGTAAATAAGTATAACCTCATTTAAACATTTATTTTGTAAATCATGTAATCTCTCAAATTTTTCTTCAATCATAATTTATCTTAGTATCTTCTTTTAGCCTTGCACATAACATCAGTCTATGAAAAACCTCACAAACCTCCCCAAATATAACCAAAACAATTAGTTTAAAAAGGCGAATTTTCGTAGTTTAATAATACAACAAAGAAAACGCAATCGTAAAGAAAGTGAGCAGCGTACTTTTTAAAACTCTCTTTTTTAGATTTGAAAAGCCTGATTGTGAGCCATTCCAATTTTGAAGTTGTAGCAGTGAGGTAAAAATAAAACCTCGTCTAAATCACTTTAAATGAGGTTTTATACTATATGTTTTGGAGTTATTTTGAAAAAATGGTAGTTGTGCAACAGTTACGGCTGTTACCTGTAGTGCATTTATATTGTTCTGAACAACGGCTGATTTATGGATTTTAAATTATTTATCAAATCTAGGTATTTCAGGTAATTTTTGATTGGTCCGCTATATCCGGCATATTTCAAAATTAACGCACACGTAATTAGGTGAGCATTCAAGTTTATTTTTGACAATTCTTTTCTTCGGTTTTCTTTTGTATCATGGTCAAACGGTATACTACCATGCAAAAATTTGTTTCTATTGTTTATACACTCTTGGTCATCTTTTGTAAGCTGAATTCCCATTATTTGAAAGGCCAGATTGAAACCATCAGCATTTGCAATACCGTTGATGTTTTCTATCTTTCTAATAACGGCATTTTTGTCGTTAAAATTTTCTTCTGCTAGAGGTTTTATAATTGCTCTGAGTTGTCTAACAATGTACTTTGCAAAAGCTTTGTCTTTGATAGGGGAAATTTTATCTTCATTTTCTTCTATTATGATTTGCTTTACTGTTTCCAAAGTTATGAAGTAAGCAGCTGTTTCAATTTCCACAGGCTGATTTCTTGCTTGCGTTAAAGTTCGTATGGCTCTTAATAAAGGCTTTGAGTTATATGATAGTTGACAGAGATTTGAAAATATCTCGGTAGGGAAAAAAAATGTTTCCTTTAAATCAAAATAATCTTTGTGTAAGTCTGGGTTATATATTTCTAGCAAACTGACTATACTATCATCTAATTTTTTGAATTTAAAGCCAATAATATTTGAAAAATCTTCTTGTTTAAATTTTAAAATTGTGATGCTTTCTCTTATTAGATTTCCACTAATCAATGCAAATGGATGTAAAATGGATTCGACAATATCTTCAAACAATTCATATTTTACTTTCGTTTTACAGTCAATAATTATGTATTCTTTTTTATTGATTTCATAATCATAAAATCCAATGACATTTTCATTAATCTTTAAATCGACATATCCTGCCACTTTTAATGATTCTCCGTTTACTATTCCTCTTCCTAAAAAGTATTTCAAAGGAGGTTTTGCATATTTATCTAAAGGTAAGATTGCTCGGAAGTAATGAGTTTTTTCATCGGAGAAATTATGTTCAATTTTAGATATTTGCCCAGATAATTCCATCAACTTAAGGCTGAAACTGCTTGTCTTTGCACCATACGGCAACTTGTATTCTCTTTCGTCAACTTGTATGTCAAACGAATCAATAATACCATAGTTTGTATGTTGATATTGTGATGGGTTTTCGCAAAAATTAATTCTTTCAGTTTTATAAGAAAACCACTCGGCATCTTTACCAAATTCGATTTCAATACCGTTTATTGTTGGAATTGTAGATTTAATTTTTCCTTTTTTTACGGCGCATAATTCGGTAAAATAATTTTCTGTTTCTGTAAAGTCAATTTTTTCAGCTGTATCTCTACATTTTTCGAGGAAGTTCATTTTACTTGGGGTTAATGCATTACAGGTAACTAGTATATACCCGCAATTTCATAGCTATACATCTAATTTAGGGTGTATACCCGCTACAAAGTAGCGTTTTTCAAATATAGAGGAAATTTTTTACAAATCGGCCAATACCCTTTATCTCTTAATGGTTTTTCCACCACAGAAGGCTATGCCTCTTGAACCATCTTTATCAGAAAGACAAACAAACCTTCCTGAAGCAAAATAATTCCTCATGGTATTCTTGTCGCAATTTCTACAATTACACCTACAAATCACTACGTAGTTCTACTCGTTTTTCATCCCAGTGGCTGAGCCTCGGTTACTGAGCTTGTTGAAGTATCGTGGTGGCTGAGGCACTCGAAGCCACACTAAAGTCAAAAAATCTTTTAATCATCAATCGGTCGCTGAGCCTCGGTTACTGAGCTTGTCGAAGTAGCGTGGTGGCTGAGGTTCTCGAAGCCACACTAAAATCAAAAAATCTTTTAATCATCAATCGGTGGCTGAGCCTAGGTTACTGAGCTTGTCGAAGTATCGAAGCCACAAACTCTCACAGTTGTCCGTAATACCTTCATTTCAAGATATAAATCTAAGCAGTCTAAAAATCTAAGCAGTCTATGCAGTCTAAATTTTGGCATACCATTTGTAAGGTATTTCCGTCAAATAGCAAGACGCAATGAAAGACATTGCGCAATCAACAATCAAAACTTTTAAATCATGAAAACAAATTCAGAAACCGGTCACACAAAAAATGTAGCCAACTTCAAGCAACTGCTAAACGTAATCAGCACCTATGGGCCTGAGTACAATCCGGCAAGAGCCAGCCTCAAAATCCCCAATCTTAACACCATCGCCACAAATGCACAAACAAGCCTAATAAATGTTTCCGTAAAAAACACCCAGTACAACAATGCCGTCAACAAACGGTTCATTGCCTTTGAAGACCTGAAAAAACTCTCGACAAGACTGGTTAACGCACTCGCAGTATCCGATGCTCCAAAACAAATGGTCGACGATGCCAAAGGATTTAATCGCAAGCTACAGGGACAAAGAGCGTCCGCAATTGTTAAGCAGGTAAATGAAAACGAACCCGCTCCGCTAACCATTAGTGCGAGCCAACAGTCATACGACTTGCAAATCCAGCATTTCAGGAATTTAATCACGGTTTTGGAATCGGAAGAAAGTTACAATCCCAATGAAACCGAACTCAAAATCGTGACACTCACAGCCAAACAAAGCGAACTACTCGAAAGAAATAACGATGTTTCCATTGCCCATGCAGTAGTCCGTAATGCTAGAAATGCAAGAAACAAAACCCTTTACGACGACAACAACGGATTGGTCGACACCGCACTGGAAATAAAAAAATACGTCAAATCAGCCTACGGGGCAAACAGCACTGAATTCAAACAGGTAAACGCCATAAAATTCAGGAACGTAGCAGAATAATGTAACCTATTTAAATTAATACCTTGCAGCATTTCATTTTTTCCGCTCAGTTGCAAGGTTTTTTTATACCCTTCTGTGAGTAGTTAGTACTGCACGGTAAATTATTCCCTCCGCACGCTTACCGTTATCAAACGCACGATACATTATGTCATCCGCACGCTTACAATTACCATCCGCACGATACATTATGGCATCCGCACGCTTACCATTACCAAACGCACGATACATTATGTCATCCGCACGCTTACAATTACAAAACGCACGATACATTATGGCATCCGCACGCATACCATTACCATCCGCACGATATATTAGGGCATCCGCACGCTCACCATTACCAAACGAACGATACATTAGGGCTTCCGCACGCTTACAATTACCATCCGCACGATAAATTATTTTATCCGCACGCTCAATAGTATCAAATGCACGCTAAGTTATGGTTTCCGCACACTACTTTTTAACTACCATAACTCCCAGACCGCAATCCCAATCGACCTCATAGCATACTCCGTCAAAAACAACGAAAGTACGAAGAGAGAGTGATCCGCGTAGCCGAGGAGGCACGACGAGCGGTTCGGGTCACGCAGCGCAGTACTGAGGTAGTTTTTAAGAGTAGACTATGTAGTCTTGACCTTTTTTGTTTCTTTTTTGTGTCAAGACAAAAAAGAAAAGAAAGCACGACGAGCGGTTCGGGTCACGAAGCGCAGTACTGAGTTAGTTTTTAGGAGTAGACTATGCAGTCTTGACCTTTTTTGTTTCTTTTTTGTGTCAAGACAAAAAAGAAAAGACAAGTCGAGGAGGCACGACGAGCGGTTCGGGTCACGAAACGCAGTACTGAGGTAGTTTTTAGGAGTAGACTATGCAGTCTTGATTTTTTGTTTCTTTTGCATCAAGGCAAAAGAAAAGGAACTAAAAAAATTTGTGTTTTTACTTCCATCACTCCCGTACCGAAATCCCCAACCCGACCTCATAGGATACTCCGTCAAAAACAACGAAAGTACGCAGTGAGAGTGATCCGCGTAGTCGAGGAGGCACGACGAGCGGTTCGGGTCACGAAACGCAGTACTGAGTTAGTTTTTAGGAGTAGGCTATGCAGTCTTGACCTTTTTTGTTTCTTTTTTGTGTCAAGACAAAAAAGAAAGGAAAGCACGACGAGCGGTTCGGGTCACGCAACGCAGTACTGAGGTAGTTTTTAGGAGTAGACTATGTAGTCTTGATCTTTTGCATCAAGGCAAAAGAAAAGAACATGAAAAATAGTTCGTTTTTAGATTCCTATTACGTCATCCCCTTCGGCCTCAGATTCGCAGGCGAGGTTCCAATCATTGAAGAATCCGTAAAAAGAAAAGCTGTTTGAGTCTCGTCAGTCATGACGAGATGAGTTCTTTTCTTTTAGGATTCGAAATGAAATTGGACCGCCGAGAATCGAAGCCTTGACTTTTTGTTTCTTTTGTGTCAAGACAAAAGAAAAGAGTAAAAAATGAGTTAGTTTTTAGGAGTAGACTATGAAGTCTCGGCATTAGACGAGATGTCAAGACAAAAGAAAAGAAGTCACTTTGTACGATGCAGTCGAGCAAAAGATATATTCTCTATTTTTTTTTGGAATTTTGAGATTGGAATTTTGAGATTGGGATTTTGAGATTGAGATTTTGAGATTGGGATTTTGAGATTGGAATTTTGAGATTGAGATTTTGAGATTGGAATTTTGAGATTGGGATTTTGAGATTGAGATTTTGAGATTGAGATTTTGAGATTGGAATTTTGAGATTGGAATTTTGAGATTGGAATTTTGAGATTGGGATTTTGAGATTGAGATTTTGAGATTGGGATTTTGAGATTGGAATTTTGAGATTGGAATTTTGAGATTGAGATTGAGATTTTGAGATTGAGATTTTGAGATTGGGATTTTGAGATTGGAATTTTGAGATTGAGATTTTGAGATTGGAATTTTGAGATTGAGATTTTAAGATTGGGATTTGGAATTTGAATTCCAGAAAGTCGAACAATCTAACAAACCAATTTACTATTTTTGCCTTATGCGTAATAATAACATTGATCTTTTAAAAATCGTTCTGGCCTTTTTGGTTATTGCCTTACATATGTTCCCTGTAACAAAACTCAAAGGGATTGAGGGTTTGATTTCGTTTGAAATTGCCAGTGGGATTACACGTATTGCGGTGCCTACTTTCTTTTTGATTTCAGGCTATTTTTTACGCAACAAATTGAATGATGCCTCGTATTTGCTAAAATACTCCAAACGGATCTTGTTGCTCTATGTTATATGGCAGTTGCTTTACCTGCCTGATTTGATTCGGTTTTATCATTTGGGATGGTTCAAACGTACCGATATGATCCTAAAACTGGTCTACGGATATTGGCATTTGTGGTATTTACTGGCTACTGTTATTGCTGTAGGATTGTTGTATAGTATCCGAAATAGTGTAATCCGTTTCAAATGGATGGTAATAATCTTTCTTTTGACTATTGGCTTTGTATTTCAGCTTTTAATCCAATCGGATGCTTTACACCGATACCTGAACATTCAGTTTGTTTATGCAGTAATGGGAACAAGTCGTAACTTTTTGTTTTTTGCCTTTCCAATGATGCTCGTGGGAACTTTATACGATTCTTGGCAGCCATTTGTTTCGAAGATAACCAAATACTACGCTCTTTTATGGATCGTCTTGTTAATTGAAGTGGCTTTGTATTATCACTTTAAAGTGAAGGCCATGGATTTTTTATTGGTGTTACCGCTGTTAAGCATGTTAACCTTTAGTATCGTAAAAGAAAGAGCATCCTTTTCGGATGCTCCTGTCAGTGCTACTTTATCGTTAGGGATATATCTTACGCATCCATACGCCATTCGATTGGTCTATGAAATCCTACCTCAAAAAACCTTCGGTTATATTGTGGTGAAGTACTTTTTGGTTTGCCTCACCGCTGTACTGTTCTGGTGGATTTTGGATAGAATCAATAAGAAGTTCCCTTATTTCTTTTAGTTCAAAATCTCAGCGAAGAATTGCTTCATGGCTTCCCACGAACGTCTTGCTGCTTTTTCATTATAAGCCACACCCGAACTTTTGTTATTACCTGCGTTTTTATGTGTGAAGGCATGTACTGCATCCGCATAGTAAATCATTTGCCAGTCGGCATTGGCTTTTTTCATTTCTTCTTGGAACGCTTTGATTTCGGCTTCCGGAACATAGAAATCATCGGCTCCGTGTAAGACTAAAACTTTGGGTTGGATAGGTGCTACGGTTCTTGTTGCATCTCTTCCCAAACCACCATGGAAAGAAACAATACCTTGTACTTTGAAATTGCCTCTTGCCGCTTCAATCGCTCCTGAGCCTCCAAAACAATAGCCAATCACAGCAATCTTATCTGGATTGGCTCCTGCTTTTATAAGTTCGTCTAAAGCGAGTTGAATGCGCTTTTGGTATTCAGTATAATTGGTCTTATAGTACCCCGCTTTTTGTCCGGCTTCTGTCGTGTTTTGAGGTCTTTTATCAACACCATAGATATCAGCTACAAGGGTAATGTATCCCATTTTTCCTAATTCTATGGCGTTCTCTTTCGCATTGTCATCAATTCCCATCCAAGCGGGTAATAGCAATACGCCGGCTTTGTTTTTTTGTCCTTTTTTGGGTTGCGCCAATAGGCCTTCCAGTTTTTGTTCACCATCGGTGTAAGGAACGGTTTTTAGCTGGGCTTGTAATGGTAGTATACTCATCAGTATAAGGGTTATCAGAAAAAATGTTTTTGTATTCATGACGCTATTTTTTTAAAACCTAAAGTTACAAAAGTTCTGTAGATGATTTCTTTTTTGGATAGTATACCCTAAAAAAAAAGGTTGACATAGTGCCAACCTTTTTGAGAATTATAATACGATTCTATCGGCCTTGAATTGACCATTTGTAATCGTTAATGTCGATCCTCCATTATCGCCACTGAAAGAAAAGGTTCCCACAATATAGTCCTCAGTAATGGATGTAATGGTAATTGTACCGGATGTTGCGTCCATGTTGATAGACTCACCTTCAGAAGAATAAGCTGCATTGTAAGTGTCTAAATCAGATGGAGTGTCTGTTACCGAATAAGTGCCTGTACTAACATCATTAGGCAACCATAAAGAAATTCGCTTTAAAGTAGTATCACTACCTGCATATCCTTGGATTAATGTTTTGTTACTGCTGATCGTTTCCGGTTCATAATTGTAGTTTTGACCATTTACAGTAAATTTTATAAAGGTTCCTGAACCTTCATTTGATCCTTCACTATCAGATGAACATCCTGCTAATAATAATGTAAACAAGGTTAATAAACCAAAAATTTTTTTCATAGTTGCTTTTTTTAAAATTTCAGTACACAAATCTATAAGAAAATTCTTTAAAGTCATATTGGTTATTTTAATTTCTCAGGACAAGAAATAAAAATAAATACGAAGGAGTACGTCTTGTAACTACTTTTTAGAAGGATTGTTATTTAAAGATAAATTTACCCTTTTGTTCATCAAACAGGATATCATCATCATCAAAAAGGGTATTAAAGATACCACTCTCAATTAGTTTGCAAGGATCATCCTGAACGATACCGTCTTTGGTCATAACTATCATTTCATCACTCAATTGAATGGCTAAATCAATATCATGAGTAGAAAATAGGATGCATTTTCCCATCTCTTTCGATAATTTCTTCAATAGTTTGAATAGTGAAACCTTATGGTGTAAATCCAAATGGGTAGTGGGTTCATCCAAAACTATCAATGGTGTATCCTGGGCCAATGCTCTGGCCACAAGTACTTTTTGTAATTGTCCGTCACTTATTTCGAAGTGTTTTTTGTATCCTATTGCCTCGATGTTAGTCAGTTCAATGGCATTAATGACTTTCTCATAATCGTCGGGTGCCATTTTTCCTATCCAGTTGGTGTAAGGCTGACGACCCAAGGCAACCAATTCGTAAACGGTTAAATTACTAGGTGGCAGTTTTTCTGTGAGTACAACGCTAAGTTGCTGTGCCAATTCCTGGAGTTGATAGGAGTGGATGTCTCTATCATTCAAGTAGACCTTCCCATGCAACGGTTTCTGAATTCCGGTAATAGTTCGCAATAGTGTCGATTTACCAATGCCGTTGGCGCCAATCAAGGTTATAAGTTTTCCTTCATGAAAATCCAAATTCAGGTTTTCAGCAATCACGATATTTCCCTTTTTGGTAGGGTAACCAATCGATAGGTGATCTGTATTTAGTACTTTTTTCATCACTAACGCACTATTTTTTGTTTTCTGACTAACAACCATATTACTACCGGCGCTCCAAAAATAGAGGTAATGGCATTGATGGGTAAAGTAATTTCCATTCCAGGCATTTGTGAAATGACATCACAAATTAACATAATAGCGGCGCCTAGAAGTAATGTACTCCAGTAGAGAATAAAATGATTACTTGTCTGAAATAGTAATTTGGCTATATGCGGTACTGCTAATCCCACAAAGGCAATTGGTCCGGCGAAAGCAGTAATGCTTCCTGCCAAAATACTCGTTGCAAATATGATGAGTAATCGGGTTCTCTTGAAGTTCAAACCTAAGCTTCGGGCATAATTTTCGCCCAACAACAAAGCATTCAAAGGTTTAATACACAGCATGCTGATTAGTAAACCTAAAAGTACCGAAAATGCCAGTATGATAATGGATAACCAAGAAAGGTTTCCAAGATTCCCCAAAGACCAAAAGGTGAATTTCTGTAATTGTTCCGCAGAACTGAAAAAGGTTAATATACCAACAATTGCACTTGTAAAACTTCCGAACATTAATCCTAAGACCAATATGGCCATGGTGTCTCTTAGTTTCTGGGAAACAAGCAATACCAAAAGTAATACGGCAAAACTTCCTATTGTTGATGCAATTACTAAGCCGTAGGGTGATAGGAAAATCGAACCTAAAAAGGAAGGCACTAAACCAGCTCCTAATATCACAAAGGCAACGCTCAAACTGGCGCCAGAGCTTAGACCCAATACATCGGGTCCGGCTAATGGATTTCTGAATAAGGTTTGCATTAAAAGCCCGCTGATAGAAAGCCCCATTCCCACCAAAATTGCGGTAATCGCTTTGGGTAAACGGTAATTAATGATAATATATTCCCATGTAGATTTACTGGCTTTTCCACCGGTTAAGCTATTGATAACTTCTTCAAATGGAATAGTTACCGAACCAAAGCTGATATTAACCAATAAAAGGAATAGTAAACCTATTGCTAGAATTACAAATAGTTGAATATTTCGTTTTTGATTCGACAATTTAGTTCAGTTTTTCAGCAAAGGTTAGTGTGTAATTCGGTAGTATATCTGGATGAAATATCTTGATGTAATCTTTCAGGATCAAATCAGGGCGGCTTGGCCCCAATTCATAATAAATGGTTCCTCCGGTTGCACCTAGTTTGCTCTCAAAAGTATATACATTTTTCTTTCCAAATGCATCAAATTGAGTATAATGCGGATTATTGGAGGATAAATCATTCAATGTCTTAAAAGTACCAGCAGCAATCCAAACGTCTGCATTTTTGGCTTTTTCCAATACCTTTTCAAAAGTCAGTGGCAAACTTCCAGTACCTTTTTCATTTGCCCACAAGTAATTGGCTTTGGCATCTTTTAGGAATTGTGCTACCCAGCTGTTTCCTTTGGCTACAAACCATTGGTCCTGGTACATATTACCATATAAAACAGTAGCTTTTGCTTTTTTATTTTTTACTGAGGTTTTAGCAGTTTCGTATTCTTTTACAATAGTCTCGAACAATTGTTTTGCTTCCTTTTCCTTTCCAAACAAAGCGGCATATAATTTTAACCATTCTGCCTTTCCAAGAGGTGATTGTTCCATCCAATCCCCTTGAATCATAACTTTTAAGCCACTTTTTTCTAGATTTTTAATCATAGGATTATTGTTGTCTACACCAAAAGTTACAATCAGTTCCGGAGATAAATCAATTAGTTTCTCCATGTTCAAACGTTCGTTTTGTCCTACGTTTTTAACAATACCTTGGTCTATTAATGCTCTTGTTTTTGGGGACGAAACGTAATCGGTATGTGGAAATCCAACCAATTTGTTTTCAACGCCCAGCATTTCTAGAAACGGAATATTCGTGGTAGAGGTAACTACTATTGATTTTAACGGTACTGGAATGGTAGTGTATTGATGTAAACTGTCGGGAACTACAGCATTTTTCTCCTGAAGTATATAGGTAAAATCCCTATTCGCATCGGGCCATGGATTGGTTACCTTCACTACAGAATAACCATTGTATTTGTATATAGATAATCCACTGGCATATTGAATATCATTTGGAGCAGTTGTATGTAGTGATGTAGCAATGACTTCCTTTTTCTTACAACCAATCGTGAATGCTAAAAAAGAAATAAAAAGGGCTTTATAAAGAAAAGTCTTCATTAGTTTGTGTTTCATTCTCGCAAAGGTAAAAGAATTTGCAAAAAAATTCGGATTCTTTTTTATGCCAAAAATCCACAAACACTATCTTTACAGCATGAATACCTTACGTGTTAAAAAATGTTCGACTTGTAAAACCGAGTTCAATTGTGGAGATTCTGTTGACGGGAATAAATGTTGGTGTAATGATTTTCCACCTATTTTTGCTCCTTCCGATGTAATTGATTGTTTATGTCCCAATTGTTTTAAAGAAGCTTGTTCGGTTAAGATTGACAAATATGTACAAACCGTAACACCAGAATCAGCTCATGACAATATTGCAAAAGATTTGCCTCTGGCTCCTCATTTGATCGAAGGGATTGATTATTATCTTGAGGATGGAAAGTATGTTTTTAAATCGTGGTACCATTTAAAAAGAGGACATTGCTGCAACAACAATTGCCGCCATTGTCCCTATAAATTGAAAGACTTACAATAATGATATATCTTATAACAGGAGGAGAACGCTCCGGGAAAAGTAGTTATGCACAGGATTTGGCAATGCAACTTTCAGCCAATCCAATGTATGTGGCCACTGCCAGAAAATGGGATGGTGATTTCCAAAAACGAATTGACCGCCATCAGGCTGAAAGAGATGAACGATGGATTAATGTCGAAGAAGAGAAACACCTGAGTACACTCAATTTTTCAGGAAAAGTTGCCATTATTGATTGTGTCACTCTTTGGCTGACTAACTTCTTCGTAGATGCCAAAAATGATGTGGCTTTGTGTTTAGAACAAGCTAAAGCTGAAATCAATGACTTGATGGCACAAAAAGACGCTACAATAATCATTATTACCAATGAAATTGGAATGGGAGTTCACGCCGAAACTCATATTGGAAGAAAATTTACAGAGTTACAAGGTTGGATGAATCAGTTCTTGGCTAAAAATGCCGATGAGGTTGTTTTGATGGTTTCAGGTATTCCTGTAAAAATAAAAGGATAAGATGAATTTTATGACCTCCTGGAGTGGCGGAAAAGATTCCTGCTTCGCAATGATGAAAGCGGTTGAATTGGGTTTACAACCGAAAGTCCTTCTGAATATGATGAATGAAAACGGTAAAGTTTCTCGTTCGCATGGATTGCCTTTGCGTATTTTAAAAGAGCAGGCTGCCAAAATGAATTTGCCTCTAGTAGCAATTCCTGCAACATGGAATGATTATGAAGCTAAGTTTATAGAAACATTACAAACGCTAAAAGCAGAATTTGAATTAGATGCTGCTGTTTTTGGGGATATTGACTTAGAGCCGCATAGAGAGTGGGAAGAAAAGGTGTGTAAAGCAGCAGGTTTAGAAGCAGTTTTGCCTTTATGGCAACAGAATCGCATCGATTTAGTTCAAGAAATGCTCGCGAACGGAATCGAAACTATGATTGTTTCCTGTAATACTCAAATGGGGGAGCACTACCTCGGTAAAATAATGACTAAAGAATTGGCAGAAGAGTTAGAAGCGAAAGGAATCGATTCTTGTGGCGAGAATGGGGAATTCCATACAATGGTCATCAATTGTCCGTTATTTTCTGAAGCGATTGAAGTGCCAGAGTTTACCAAACAAATCTATAACGATTATTGTTTTGTTGTTTGGGAACCCACAAAATTAAGTGTATGAGTTATTTAGATGATATTATGAAATCCCGCCGTGATACGCGTCATTTCTTAAGTGATGCCGTACCTGATTCGGTTGTAGAGAAGGCTTTACAGGCTGGACATTGGGCTCCTTCTGTGGGGTTGACCAATGCTACTAGGTATTATATCATCAAATCGACCGAAATAAAAAAAGCAATCAAGAAGCTGTTTTTGGAATACGATGAAAAGGCAGCGAATCAAACCGATACTGCTTTACAAAAAGAACAATACCAAGCATTAAAACTGGAAGCTATTGAGGAAGCTCCGCTCGGAATGGTGATTTGTTACGACCGTTCAGTACTGAATAGTTTTACAATTGGAACTGTAGGGAGTAACGAAGCAATAAAGTTTAGCGCGGTATGTGCAGCACAAAATATTTGGCTGTCATTAACTGAACAAGGTTATTCGATGGGTTGGGTTTCGATTTTGAATTACTATCAATTCAAAAAACTATTGGACTTACCGGAACATATAGAACCATTAGGGTATTTCTGTATCGGTAAACCTGCCACCGATTATAACAACCAACCGATGTTACAACAATTGGATTGGAAGCAAAAAGAGGAAAAGCCTTCGGTTACAGAAATTACCGAAATGCATAAAGATGAAGTTGTAAGAATACAAAATGAGAATTTAGAGAGGAACGATTTTTACTCACTTTCATCAGAATTGCAACATAAAATCGATAACAAAACTAAGCCAACGGGAGCTTTAGGTGTGTTGGAAACCTTAGCCAAACAAATCGGTACCGTATATCAAACTTTAAGACCGGAAATCAAGAAACCTTCAATAGTTGTTTTTGCAGCAGATCACGGAATTGCAGTCCACGGTGTTAGTGCTTATCCACAGGATGTTACACGACAAATGGTGACCAATTTTTTGGAAGGTGGTGCAGCTATCAATGTTTTTTGCAAGCAACACGATATCGAATTGTCGATTGTGAATGCTGGTGTGAATTATGATTTTCCACCCAATGCGAAATTGATATCGAATGCAATAGATAAAGGAACGCAATCATTCCTGCATGGTGCGGCAATGAGTCTGGAGCAAATGGAGCTTTGTTTTGAAAAGGGAAGTGACATTGTAGTCGAAATTGCAAAAAAAGGATGCAATTGCATCGGTTTTGGTGAAATGGGAATCGGAAATACTTCTACAGCTTCGGTTTTGATGAGTATCATAACCGGTATTTCTATTGAAGAATGTGTCGGTAAAGGAACGGGTGTGAATGCAGAAAAGCTGAAATTCAAAAGTGATATCTTGAGAAAAGCGATTGAATCGTATACCGGAAAGGAGGATTTGGAGAACAAATTGGCTTATTTTGGCGGATTTGAAATTCTTCAAATGGCGGGAGGAATGTTGGAAGCTTTTAAAAATAACATGCTTATTTTGGTTGACGGATTCATTTGTAGTGTTGCTTTTCTGATTGCTTATAAAATGAATCCGGCAATAATCCGGAATGCTATATTCAGTCACCAATCAGCGGAACAAGCACATGGAAAGCTGCTTAATTATATGAATGCCAAAGCTGTTTTGCAATTGGATTTGCGATTGGGAGAAGGAACCGGTTGTGCCATCGCCTTTCCGATCATTCAATCGGCCGTAGCGTTTTTGAATGAAATGGCCAGTTTTGAAACGGCTGGTGTAAGTAATAAAGAAAAAACAGAATGAAAAAAGAACTCGATATATTTTTTACTGCGCTGATGTTTTATACACGGATTCCGTGTCCGAAGAACATCGATCACAATCCGGAATATCTCAATAAAGCATCCCGTTATTTTCCTTTGGTGGGTTGGATTGTTGGAATGATTTCATTTGTGACTTTCTATTTGGCTAATAGTGTTTTTTCGACCGGAATAGCTATTGTTTTTTCAATTGTCGCCGTTATATTAACCACAGGAGCTTTCCATGAAGATGGATTTGCCGACGTCTGCGATGGTTTTGGAGGCGGATGGACGAAAGAAAAGATATTGACGATTATGAAGGACAGTGCTATTGGGGCTTATGGTGCCATTGGATTGATATTACTCTTCATGCTTAAGTTTTATTCGATTGGAGAAAGTGTACTATTGGGAAAAGCAAGAGAACCATATGTAAATGTAATAGTACTGTTATTTATTTCGGCACATGCAGTAAGTCGTCTGGCGGCTATTTCTATTGTTTTTACCCATAAATATTCCCGTGAAGATGCCAACAGTAAAAGTAAACCGATTGCCCAAAGTTATACTTGGCGCGAAGTAGTTGGTGCTTTCTTTTTTGGATTACTGCCTTTGTTTGTACTTGCATTTTTTCAATGGCGGTTGCTTTTGACGCTGATTCCTGTCTTTTTGATGCGTATTTATCTGGCTCGTTATTTTCAAAAATGGATTGACGGTTATACAGGAGATTGTTTAGGTGCCACACAGCAAGTTTGTGAAGTTGTTTTTTATCTATCGACTATTGCAATATGGAAATTTATTTAATCAGACATACAGAAACAGTTTGTGAAAAAGGGATTTGTTATGGGCAATCCGATGTTGAATTGCGGCAGCCATATATGGATCAGTTTCAAGAAATCAAAAAACAATTGCCAGAAAAAGCCTTGTTTTATTCTAGTCCGTTACAACGTTGTACTATTTTAGCCAATTTCCTGTCATCATCTGATTATACTGTGGACAAACGCTTAATGGAAATGGATTTCGGTAGTTGGGAAATGAAAAAGTGGGATGAAATTCCGTCCGATGAAGTCGATCCTTGGATGAAGGATTTTGTGACTGTGAAAGTTCCTCAAGGCGAATCATTTGTTGATTTGTACAATAGGGTTTTAACGTTTATGGATGGGCAATTAATCCATGAAGAACTACCTATTGTTATTGTGACTCACGCTGGTGTAATTCGCAGTTTTCTATGTAAAATAATGCACCTTGAACTGAAAGACGCTTTCTCTAATTCGGTAGAATTCGGTCAGGTAATTAAAGTTATAATTTAAATAATGAATACAAGCTCTAAAGAATTCATGTTTGCGATTTATACAATCGTTTTTATTCACATTTTAGTGATCTCTTTGATATTATATAAAAGATATAAAAAGAAAAAGAAATAAACTTTTTGATTTAACATTTTTTAATATAATAATTAAAAAGTAGATAAAATTTGCATTATTCCTAATTGGAACTCTATATTTGCACCCGTATTGAGGTTGTCGTTTTTACAAGTAGTGAAAACGCATTAAAAGGGAATTAGGTTAAATGCCTAAGCTGTACCCGCAACTGTAAGCTAATTAGCTTGTTGTTATCTACACACCACTGTTTCGTTTTAAAATAGGAAATGGGAAGGTAAACAACAGGACGCAAGCCAGGAGACCTGCCTAGTACATTGAGTATCAAACTTTCGGGAAAAAAGGTTTGGGTATGGGTAAATTCTATACTTTTCTCCCAATTTAGTATTACAAATGTTTAATTAAAATGAACAAAAAGATTACAATGGTCAGTGCTTTTGTATTGGCTTCTCTTGGTGTATTCGCTCAAGAAAATGATTCTATCCGCAATTTGAATGAAGTAGTGGTTTCTGATTCAAAATTTGCTTTGTCAAAAGAGAAATCGGGTAAAGTTGTTGTGAAGATTACTGCGGAAGATTTAAAAAAGAAACAAGGACAGTCCCTAGCCACAGTTTTAAGTACCGTTGCTGGTGTTGAAATTAATGGAAATCAAAGCCGTAATGGAAAAGATTTAGGCTATTACATTAGAGGCGGTAGAAACCATCAGACTTTAATTTTAATTGATGGTATTCCGGTTACCGATGCTTCCGGACCTACTTTAGCTTTTGATATGCGTTTACTTCCTGTGGATCAGGTGGAAAGTATTGAAATTTTAAAAGGTGCTTCAAGTACTTTATACGGTACTGGTGCGGCAGCTGGAGTTATCAATATTACTTTAAAAAAATCACCAAAAAAAGCATTTCAAGGGAATGCATATATGAATGTGGGTTCGCAGGAAACTGTTGATAAAAACAATAACTATGAACCAAATGAATTCAATCAAGGTTTCTCTATTGGTGGTTCCGTGGAGAAATTCAACTATTCAGCAAGTTTAAATAGTACTTTTTCCGATGGTATTTCGGAAGCTAAACCAGTTAACAGCGCATCTATTTTTGAAAATGATGCTTTTTCGAGAGTGAATTCTGTGGTTAAAATTGGTTTTACCCCAACTAAGAAATTATCGTTCGACATTTTTGCGAATTACGACCGAATGAAAAACGAATTTGACACTGGTTCATTTGCAGATGATTTAACGAACTTCAGTACTTCCGAACAATATCGTGTTGGATTTACACCAAAATATAAATATAACAATGGAGAATTTGTAATCAATTCTGGAGCGAATTTAATAAACAGAGATTTCTTTTCTTACGGCACACCAACAGATTACAAATCGAGAAGCGTAAATTCCGATTTGTATAATAAATATGAAATTTCAACACAGTTTTTTGTGGTGACAGGAGCACAATTCCAGTTTCATGATATGTCAAACTGGAGCCCAAGCAACTCAATCGTAAAAGAATTGGCAAAATTCAATATGATTGATCCGTATGCTACAGTAGTTTATAATTCTGATTTAGGTTTCAATCTGAATGCAGGTGCTCGTTATAACATGCATAGTAAGTATGGTGAAAACTTAGTTTTCAATGTAAATCCTTCTTTCAATTTCTTGGATTCGAAATTTAAATTATTGGCGTCATATAGTACAGCTTTTGTAACACCAAGTTTATACCAGTTGTATTCTCCATATGGTCGTTTAGATCTTACTCCCGAAAAAGATGCTACAATTGAAGCTGGTTTCGACGCGAATGTTTTGGATAAAAAGCTGAATATTAATGCTGTATTTTTTCATAGAGAAGAGAAAAATGCAATAGGATTTGATATGACAACTTACAAATATTTCAATGTTGAAGGGAAAAACAAAGTAAATGGTTTTGAAACCATGGTTTCTTATGAAGTGAATGATAAAGTAAAATTGAATGCCAATTATACTTTTACAGAGTTGGAAAAACAATCCCGAATTTTAAATCCAAAACACAAAGCAAATGCGTCTGTTGATTTTACAGCGACATCACGTTTAGGAATTAATGTAGCCTATCAATTTGTTTCTGATAGATTGACGCAGTATACTATTTATGATCCAATTACTTGGACTCCAACAGTGATTAATGAAATTTTAAAAGATTATCAATTAGTGAATACCAATTTGCGTTATGCATTGATTAAAGATAAGTTCAACGCGTTTTTAGCAGTGGATAACGTTTTAAACAAAGATTTTGTGGAAGCCAGAGGTTACAGTACAAGAGGCAGAAACTTCAAGATTGGATTCAATTTCTTATTTTAGAAATATTGAGTTTTTTGTTTGTCCCGGTTTAAGCGATTAAATCGGGATTTTTTTTTACCGAATTTTCTCATTATCTTGTACAAAATTGACATAGTTATGAATGAAAAATCTAAGATAAGTAGAACGCTGGTTTGGAGTTTGATTTTATTTTCGGTAATAGGAATATATGGTTTAATTACTTTTTTTTCGAATAATATTGAGTCGCAAGAGGCTAAAAATGAACTAGGTACTTTTAAAACGCCCGAAGAAGCTTTTCTTGAAACTCAAAAAGCGTTGAATTTATTATCTTCGAATATCAATTCTGGCATGGAAAATGCACAACATTTAAAAGAATATGAAATTGTCAAAAACAAAGTATTCAAAAAAGAAAAATAAAAGATGAAAAAGATAGTAGTATTATTCGCCCTGATTTTGTTACCCTTTTATGGTGGTGCTCAAACTACTTTTGATAAATACGACGGTCAGGAAAATGTTTCTTCTGTTGTCGTTAACAAAAAAATGTTTGAATTGATGAGTAAAGTTAAGATGGAAAGTAAGGAAGATATTGCTTACCTGAACCTTATCAAAAAACTGGAAAATTTAAAAGTATATAAAACTTCGAGTGCCAAAACTACAGCAGATATGCGTTCAACAGTAGATAAGTATTTGGGAAGTGTTAAGATGGATGAATTGATGCGTATGAATGAAAACGGCAAGAATTCCAAAATCTTTGTGAAGTCAATAGCAGGTAGTAATAATGTAAGTGAATTGTTAATGTTTATTGAAGGTACTGGAGTCAAAGGAAATGAAACCGTATTAATGTCTTTGACAGGAGACTTTAATATTAATGAAATCTCACTCTTGACTAAAAGAATGAATCTACCGGGCAGTGACGAATTGAATTCGGCGTCAAAAAAATAAAACTGAAAAGCGACCTAATGGTCGCTTTTTTATTGTTTGAAATATTTTCTGGGTACAAGTAACATCCCAAAACATTCTCCATGTTCTTTACCAATATGTTTGTGATGCATTTTATGTGCTCTTCTGACTGCTTTTGCATAACGGTTGTTTACATTTCGAAAAAGTTTGAATCGTTGGTGTATGAAAATATCATGAACTGTAAAATAGGCTAACCCATAAGCGAAAATACCCAGCCCTATTGCTAGGCCTATTGCTAAAATATTATTTTGCCATAGGAGGAAAAAACCAATGCTAACTGCTGCATAGAACAAGAAAAAGGCATCATTACGTTCAAACCAAGAATCGTGATCTTTTTTGTGATGATCAGCATGCAGATGCCATAAAAAACCATGCATTATGTACTTGTGGCTAAACCAAGCCATGAATTCCATAAAGCAAAAAGTAAGTATAAAAACCAATAGATGAAGTAGCATTGTTTTAATTTTTAGTGAATGAATATTCGTGTCTTTTTATCCAATTTTTTGTACCCTCAAATTGAACATCCTTAATGATTGTATATTTCTTTGAAGATATAAAATAGGTATTTCTCAATAGTGCAGCTTTTTTATCATTTCCATCAGTACCTTTAATTTCAGTAATTATTTCAATAGCAAGCTTAGTTCGTTTAATTTTTTTAATGCTTTTTTTATTGAATAATGCACCGTCTTTTGAAATGACCAATGTGTCAGTTGAATTGGCCTTTGGTTCGTTAGGATAAATATTTTGATAAAGATAATTGTAGTTGTCAATTTTGTCTATAAAAACTTCTGCCGGCATGGTATAGGGTTTTCCTGAACTATAGTCCAAATAGGTTAATTCACCTTTCCATTTTCCAACCAAATAGGCTAAATCTTTTTCAATATCTAATTTTTTTTGTTGTGCAAATGAGTTGATACTGAATGTTAAAAGGAGTGCGATAAGTGATTTCATAATGAATGAGTTAGAGTAAATTCAATCGATATTTTACATAACAATTGGCAAGTAAACTTACTTTTTGATAATCGGGAACACGTATCCTTGTGTTTTTAATTTCAGTTGAAGGTGTTTTGTGTAACTTGGATAACAATTTTTTATAATAGATATAGGCAGTATATACTCCAAATTTAGCTTCTATGGGTAAATTTTTAATACCTTGAAATCCTGCTGCGAAATCGGCTTCAATGTCTTTAATGATTTCAGTCTTAGCTTCTTCGTTTAGGTTGTTTAAATCCGTATTCGGAAAGTAAGTTCTGTCAAGTTCATCATGATCAGTTTTTAAATCTCTTAAAAAATTTACTTTTTGAAATGCAGAACCCAAGCGCATCGCCGGATTTTTTAATTTGTCATACAGTTCATTATTTCCTTTTACAAAAACCTTAAGACACATTAGCCCAACAACATCCGCACTTCCATAAATATATTCCTCGTATTCTTCATTGGTAGTGTAGGATTTTTTGGTGAGATCAAGTTTCATGCTTTTCATGAAATCAGCTATCAGGCTGTAAGGTATTTTGTGCTTGTGAACGGTATCTTGAAAAGAGTTCAAAATAGGATTGAGACTGATTTTATTTTCCAGTGCTGATTCCAAATCCATTTCGAATTGAGCAAATAAGGATTCTTTATCATAATCGTGAAATGTGTCAACAATTTCATCGGCAAAGCGAACAAAACCATAAATGTTATAGATGTCCTGACGAATACTGGGGGCCAACATTCTTACGGCTGAGGAAAATGAAGTGCTGTACGATTTAGTGACAATCTTACTGCAATCAAACGAAACGGTATCAAAAAGTGATTTCATGGTCTTTTTTTATGAATATTTTTGAATTAATTCTGCGGCTAATTTTCCTGAAATTAAAGACGGTGGTACACCAGGTCCCGGTACTGTTAATTGTCCAGTGAAGTATAAGTTTTTTACTTTTTTACTTTTTAGTTTAGGTCTAAGGAAAGCAGTTTGTAGCAAAGTGTTTGCCATTCCGTATGCATTTCCTTTGTACGAGTTGTATTCTTTAACAAAATCATTCACACAAAAGGATTCTTTGAATAGAATGCTGTTTTTCACTTCTTGACCAGTTAATTGCTCAAAACGATCCATTATTTTATGGAAATATTCCTCTCTTAAAGCTGGAGTATCTTCAAGGTCTGGCGCTAAAGGAATTAAAAAAATACCAGCTTCCTTACCCTCTGGTGCAGTACTTTTATCGGTTTTAGAAGGGAAACTGGCATAAAATAAAGGGTTTTTAGGCCAATTGGGTTGATCGTAAATAGCTTTCGCATGCTCATCAAAATCAACATCAAAAAATAGGGTGTGATGCTCTGTATTTTCAATTTTTTTATCAAAACCTACATAAAAAAGTAGGGATGAAGGTGCGAATGTTTTTTTGTTCCAAAATTTTTCAGAGTAAGTTCTATGTTCTTTGTCCAATAAACTTTCAGAATGATGGTAATCTGCACCAGATAAAATCACATCTGCTTCGATGATTTCTCCATTCATTTGAATGGCTTTAGCCTTTCCGTTACTTACAATTATTTTTTCAACGTTGGAATTAGTAACTATCGTTACTCCTAACTTTAACGCTAATTTTTCCAAGGCGAGAATCACACTGTACATACCTTCTTTCGGGTGGAAAGTACCCAACCCAAAATCAGCATAATTCATAAAACTATAAAAGGCAGGTGTGTTCGACGGTTTAGCGCCAAGGAATAAGACAGGGAATTCTAGTATTTGTATTAACTTTTTGCTTTTAAATCGACTTCTGATTTCCTTAGAAATGTTACTAAAGAACTGATTTATTTTTTTTGCAGTTTCAACCGTAACTAATTCTAAAGGTGACAATCCCGGACGATAAACTAAATCTTTAATGGCAATATCATAGTTGTTTTTAGCTTCTTTTAAGAAGGATTCCAGCCGAAGTGCACTTCCTGGCTCTATTGCCTCAAATGTTTTCTTAATGGCTTCTATATTGTCATCAATTGTGACAGTGTCGTTTTTTCCAAAATAGACTTGATAAGCTGGCGATAATTTGATGAGTTCATAATAATCGGAAGGTTTCTGTCCGAAGTCTGAAAAAAAACGTTCAAACACATCTGGCATCCAATACCATGTAGGACCAATATCAAATGTAAAACCGTCTTTTTTCAATTGACGGGCTCTCCCGCCAATAGTTTGATTTTTTTCATAAATAGTTACATTCCATCCTTCTTTAGCTAGATAGCAGGATGCAGCAAGGGATGAAAACCCAGAACCGATAATAATGACTTTTTTTTCCATAATTTGTTTAACAAATATATAAAAAAGTTAAACAAAAAAATAGATTTAATTGTTTAATTGTCTTAAAACTTCTTTTATGCTGTTGAAGACTTTTATATTTTGAGTAATATACTCCTTTTTTACATATGTTGCAAGTCTTCCCAAAATCCAATATTCTGAATTTCCGTAGGTTAGTATTTCTTTTTTTAGATTATCGATATATTCTTCAATAGTATCTGGGCTAGGTTGTGTTGTCCAATAACTTACAAAAACGATGTTGTCAAAGTATTTCTGAACATCTTGAAGGTTGTCAGTAGGGATGCTTTCTCCAAGATATATGGTATGACATCCGTGGCGGATGAGTTCGTAGTTAAGGTAAAGCAAGCCGATTTCATGAATTTCATTTTGAGGTAAATACAGAATGTAGGCTTTGTCGTTCTTTATGTTTGTTTCCAATTGCGCCTTTTCGGTGTGAAGAATAATCTTTTGGCGTATTAAATGACTGATAAAGTGTTCGTGAGCCGGTGAAATGGTTTCAGATTGCCACAACAAACCGATTTCATTCAGTAATGGTATGAATATTTCTTCAAAAATTTGATAAAATGGTTTTTCTTTGATTAGTTCTTCATATGTTTTTACAAATTGAAACTGATTGAAATTCATCATGGCTAATTTGAATTCGCTAATCGCATGATGATGAATGCTTTTTTCAGAGATAATTCCACGTGCAATAGTGGGTATTTCTTCATCTGAATAATTGGCTATTTTAGAAATCTTGTATCCATGATTGTGTAATAAAACGACATTAAGTAGTTTTTGGAGATTTTGTGCATCATAAAGTCTGATGTTCGTTTCGGTTCGCATTGGTTGTAATATCCCGTATCGTTTTTCCCAAATACGTATAGTGTGCGCTTTGATACCGGATAGGTTTTCCAAATCTTTTATACTGAAAATGGATTTGATATTGTTCATTCTTTTTAACTTTATGTTAAACAAATTTAAAAATTAATTTCATCATTTGGTTATATTTGCTTAAATATCTAAATAAAGATGCGTTACGATTATATTTTTTCCGGAATGGGTTTGTCGAGTTTGATGATTTTGCATAAAATGATTCGGGCTGGGGTTTGTGATGGAAAAAAAATATTGGTAATAGAGCCTGAAACGCAAAAACGAAATGACAGAACATGGTGTTTTTGGGAGGAAGGTAGCGGTTCTTGGGATTTTTTACTTAAAAAGGCTTGGGAAGAAGCCTATTTTATGACTGAAGATGTGAATGTGAATTGTCTTGAAAGGGGATTTGTGTATAAAATGCTAGAATCTCAATCTTTTTATGATTTTGTATCTGAAGAAGTGTATCAGAACAAAGCTATTCAAATCGTGAGAGAGAAAACATTTTCATTCAAGGAATACGAATCGTACGTTGTGGTACAAACCGATAAAAGTGAATTTGAGGGATTGTGTTTCTTTAATTCGGTATTGGATCGAAAGGTAATGCAGTCAAACCGATATCCTTTGTTGCAACAGCATTTTGTTGGTTGGTTTGTGCAGACTGATGTGCCTGTTTTTGATGATTCCAAGGCCTTTTTTATGGATTTTTCGGTCAAGCAGAAAGGCAATACCCGATTTATGTATCTTTTGCCTGTGTCTGTCAATGAAGCTTTAGTGGAATATACTTTGTTTTCGCCGAATGTGTTGTCGGATGAGGAATATGAGACTGAAATAGTATCTTATTTGAAATCTCAGGGAATTGAACGTTTTACGATAACAGCTAAAGAAAAAGGGAATATACCCATGACTTCGTATCCGTTTTGGCAAAACAATTCGAAGAAGATCTTGCATATTGGTACGGCTGGTGGTTGGACAAAAGCGAGTACAGGTTATACTTTTAGAAATTCGGATGTGCTTTCTGATAGGGTTGTTGCACAATTAAAGCAAGGAACAATCGATTTTAGGTTTTTTAAAAGCCCTAATCGGTTTACTTTTTATGATCGATTGTTTGTAAGTGTGCTGTATGATGAAAATGCACTAGGTAAAAACCTTTTTACACGAATGTTTACAAAAGTACGTCCGGATAAGATTTTACGTTTTCTAGATGAAGAATCTTCAGTATTGGAAGATTTGGAAGTGATTTGGGCTTGCCCCAAATGGCCTTTTATCAAAGCGTTATTTAAAAAGTGACCTTGATGGGATTCGAACCCATACGTCTTGCGACACCACCCCCTCAAGATGGCGAGTCTACCAATTCCTCCACAAGGCCTGAAACAAAAAAAGTCAAACTTGCGTTTGACTTTTTGTGACCCCGCTGGGGCTCGAACCCAGGACCCCATCATTAAAAGTGATGTGCTCTACCAACTGAGCTACGGAGTCAGTGCTTTCAAGAAATTAATTCGGTCAAATTTGTGACCCCGCTGGGATTCGAACCCAGGACCCCATCATTAAAAGTGATGTGCTCTACCAGCTGAGCTACGGAGTCGAAATCATTTCCTGATTGCGGGTGCAAATATAATACCTTATTTTTAACATTTCAAAGGAAAATGATAATAAATTTGTCTTTTTTTTAAAATGGTTTTCAAAGTGTTTATTTATAGGGATTTATAATTATGAAAAAAATTGTCTTAGTGGGTTATATGGGGTCAGGTAAAACGAAAATCGGTCAACTTTTGGCGGATAAACTCGATTTGACTTTTCGAGATTTAGATTTTTTAATCGAAAATGAGCTAAAAAAATCGGTTATGGAGATTTTTTCCGATGAGGGAGAAGTGTTTTTTCGTAAAAAAGAGCATGAAATTTTCAAAAAAGTAATAGAAGAGGATGCTTCTTATATATTAAGTACAGGTGGAGGAACGCCATGTTATGCCAATAATCATGTTTATCTTCAAAATGAGGATGTTTTTTCGGTGTATTTGAAAGCAAGTATTCCGGTGTTGGTTGGAAGGCTTAAAAATGAAATAGCAAAGCGTCCGTTATTGCACAATTTGAATGATGAAGAAACCGTTGAGTATATTGCTAAACATCTTTTTGATAGAAGTTACTATTATAATCAATGTAAATACACAGTTGTGGTAGATGATAAGTCTCCGGAAGAAATTGTAGATGAAATCACACGCCTATTCTAAATAGGCGTGATTGTTATTGTCTTCGAAAACGACTTGAACGTGTTCTAAAATCGAGGTTGAAAGTGAAATGCCCTTAAAATCGGCTTTTACAGGGTATTTTTTATGATTGCGGTCAACCAATACTGCAGTCTTGAATTTTTTAAGTGGTACATCCAGAAAATGGCGTACACCATAGATTAACGTTGTGCCCGAATTTAGTACATCATCGACTAATATTAATCCCTTCTCGGTGTAATCCCTTTTGTCAATAGATGTGGTGATGGTTGTGTTGGGATTCTTTTTGTCAATTTTGACTTCACACAAAATAACTCTTATAGGCGATATTGATTCTAGTATGGTACTTAGTTTTTGAGCAAAAACTAACCCGTTTCCCTGAATGCCTGCAATTACAATCTCTTTTTCTTCAATAAAGGTTTCATAAATCTGATATGCAATTCGTTTGATTTTGTAATCGATTTCCTGATGATTTAAGATCGTGTTGTGGCTCATAGTGTTGTTTTTTTGGTAAAGATAAAAAAGAGTTCGTTTCCTTGTCGTGGTTTGATTGAATTATGACAAGTTTCCAATACGTTAATATGAAATAATGAAGAAAACAAATTTTCATATTCTTTTTTGCTGCCACCAAAAGGTGGTCCAGCTGCTGTTAGTGGAAATTGGAATAGTAAACCGGCTAGTTTACCGTTTTCAGAAAGCAGCGAATGTATCTTTTGGATATATTTAGATCTCAATTCCGGAGATAATGCGCAAAAGAAAGTCTGTTCTATGATTAAATCATAAGAAGCGTCATGTTCAAAAAAATCCTGTTGAAGTATTTGCTTATGGTACGATTCGGGTAAACGATTTTTTAAATTTTGAACCGGGGTTGGGGCGTAGTCTAGTACAAAAACGTTTTGAAATCCGTTGGCGACTAAGTATTCAAATTCATAACTGTTGCCACAACCCGGAATCAGAATACGGATGTTTTTATCCTGAATCTGGTCAAAATATTCTTTTAAAGGAGTTGTGATGCTTCCTGTATCCCACGGAAAATCATTTTGACTGTATCGGTTTTCCCAATAGTCTTTATTCAGGTCCATCTTCTTCTTCTTCGTTAAAATCAAATTCAAATTCGTCTAAATCACGACGGTCTTTTTTGGTGGGTCTACCTTCTCCGAATTTTCGGTAATGGGATTTTGAAAGTTTAAGCATTTCCAAATGAGCGAAGGCTTCGGCTGGTGTTTCGTCGATTCTGTACAAGTCGACTAGCTTAGCGCCAACACGATTATCAGGAATTGCCAATACTTTTATAATATAGGTGATTTGGTCTTTTCTGAAAGTGATCTTGTCTCCAGGAAGAATGTCTTTGGATGGCTTAGCAATATTTCCGTTAAGGGTAATCTGATTTTTTTTACAGGCTTCAGTTGCCATGTTTCGTGTTTTGTAGTAACGAACGCACCACAGGTATTTGTCAATTCGCATAAATTTTAAAAAACTACGTTAAAATTTAAAGCAAAAATAAATCAAAATTGTATCTTGCGAGCATTAAAATTAAAGTAATGAGTAGATTTTTTAAGACAATATTGGTAGTAACTGCCGGATTATTTGTTTTTTCTTGTAACAAGGATGATGATTCTAATGGGGCAAAGCCCGAGCCGTATGATGTACAATATAAAAAGGATTCGACAAGCATCAGGGAGTATATGAATAATCATTT
The DNA here is from genome assembly GCF_042653365.1 of Flavobacterium sp. GCM10023249. Lineage (NCBI taxonomy): Bacteria > Pseudomonadati > Bacteroidota > Flavobacteriia > Flavobacteriales > Flavobacteriaceae > Flavobacterium > Flavobacterium sp. GCM10023249. Next base: position 35,109 of record NZ_JBHSHZ010000002.1, on the reverse strand, counting down.
CATGAAAGTGGATCCTGTTACTTTTGAAGTTGAGTTTACTAGAATTAAAACGCATGGGCCTGATAGTTTGCCTATTTTTAAACAGACTGAATATCCTATTGATTCTTTGGTTGTTGATAATTTAGTACATAAAGTAAAGTATAAAGTATATTACGTTAAATTTAGACAAGGCACTGGAACTAATCCATCACGTGTGGATTCTACACTTGTTTCTTATAGAGGAGAATATCTTTATAAAAAGAAAGTGGCTAAGGGTACGAGTCCTGAAACATATGATGAATTTATTACGGGTCAACAATTTGATCAGGCACAAAACCCAATTTGGTTTTCTTTGGATCAGGTAGTTGATGGTTGGAAAGAAATGTTGCCGTTATTTAAATCCGGAACATATTCTCATGATTCGGGTACGGGTGTTATTTCCTATGATAATTTTGGAGCAGGTATCTTTTTCCTTCCTTCAGGATTAGGATATTATTCGTCTTCTGGAACTATTCCTTCCTATTCGCCAATGGTATTTTCTGTTCAATTGAAACATATTAATAGAGTGGATCATGACTTTGATGGTATCGATTCTTATTTGGAAGATTTGAATGGTGATGGGAAATTTAAAGTTGTAGAAGGTGTAGATGCCAATACGGTGGATGATGATACTGATGATGATGGAAGGCCAGATTATAGAGATTTTGATGATGATGGGGATAGCTATTCTACAAAAGAGGAACGACCAAATGGTGTAAGTATTGACACCGATAGTGATGGAAAACCTAATTACTTGGATAATGATGATGATAATGATGGTTTGATTTCTGCTGAAGAGAAATGGGGTGATGAGGATAATGACGGTATTAAGAATTACATGGATCCAGATACAGTGATTAGGAGATAATCAGACTAATATAAAATAAAAAATCCGCTCATTGAGCGGATTTTTTTATGAAGTAAATTCGTTGTGAATTATTTTCTTTTGATTACTTTTTCAACAGCTTCAACAATTGCTTGGTTGTTCAATTTGTATTTTTCCATCAATTGTTCTGGAGTTCCAGATTCACCAAAACTATCGTTTACAGCAACAAATTCTTGTGGAGTTGGCGTGTTTAGTGCTAATAATCTAGCAACGCTTTCGCCTAAACCACCTAAGATGTTGTGTTCTTCTGCTGTAACTACACATCCTGTTTTAGCTACTGATTTTAAAATAGCTTCATCATCCAAAGGTTTGATGGTGTGGATGTTGATTACTTCTGCAGAAATTCCTTTTGCTTCTAAAGCTTCAGCGGCAACTAAAGCTTCCCAAACTAAATGTCCGGTTGCAACGATAGTTACATCAGTTCCTTCGTTTAATAGAATTGCTTTACCGATTACGAAAGGTTCGTCAGCAGGAGTGAAGTTAGGAACAACCGGGCGACCGAAACGTAAATAAGCTGGACCGTGATGATCTGCCAAAGCAATAGTAGCTGCTTTGGTTTGGTTGTAATCACATGTGTTGATTACAGTCATTCCCGGTAACATTTTCATCAAGCCGATATCTTCAAGGATTTGGTGTGTTGCACCATCTTCACCTAAAGTTAAACCAGCGTGAGAAGCACAAATCTTCACGTTTTTATCAGAATAAGCTACAGACTGACGGATTTGATCGTATACACGTCCTGTAGAGAAATTAGCGAATGTACCTGTGAAAGGAATTTTACCACCAATGGTTAAACCGGCAGCAATACCGATCATGTTTGCTTCAGCGATTCCAATTTGGAAGAAACGCTCAGGATGATTTTTTTTGAAGTCGTCAAACTTTAACGAACCGATTAAATCGGCGCAAAGTGCAACAACATTTTCATTCTTCTGACCTAACTCTGTCATTCCAGCTCCGAAACCGGAACGGGTATCTTTACTTCCTTGATTTGTATATTTTTTCATATTCAATGTATGATTGAAGTGTTTTAAAAATTAAAAGTTACAGTCAAAATCATAACTTAAAATTCGTAACTCCTAATTCTTAATAATCGATTTCGTCTTCTAAATGGTTTTGAACCAATGCTTTTTCCAATTGCTCATCGTTAGGCGCTTTTCCGTGCCAAGCGTGAGTATGCATCATGAAATCTACACCATGTCCCATTTCAGTATGTAATAATACACACACTGGTTTTCCTTTTCCTGATAATGATTTAGCGTGAGTCATTCCGGCAATAATCGCTTCGATACTGTTTCCTTCTTTGATTTCTACAACATCCCAGTCGAAAGCTTCGAATTTAGCTTTTACGCTACCCATGTTCAATACTTCGTCAGTAGTACCGTCGATTTGTTTACCGTTCAAGTCGATAGTAGCAATCAGATTGTCTACCCCTTTAGCAGAAGCATACATGATTGCTTCCCAGTTTTGACCTTCTTGTAATTCACCATCACCACATAAAGCATATACTAAATGGTTGTCTTTGTTCAATTTCTTAGCTTGTGCTGCACCAATTGCAACAGATAAACCTTGTCCAAGCGATCCAGAAGCCATTCTGATACCCGGTAGACCTTCGTGAGTAGTTGGGTGACCTTGTAATCTAGAGTTTAACTTACGGAAAGTAGCCAATTCTTTTACAGGGAAATAGCCGCTACGTGCTAAAACCGAATAAAAAACTGGAGAGATGTGACCGTTGGATAAGAAGAAGATGTCTTCTCCGATACCGTCCATGTCGAATCCTGGTTTTCTGTCCATTAAATGTTGGTAAAGCACTGTGAAGAATTCTGCACACCCTAAAGAACCTCCCGGGTGACCTGAATTTACTGCATGCACCATACGAAGAATATCTCTTCTTACCTGTGTTGTAAATTTTGTTAGTTGTTGAATGTCAGACATTTTGAATACGTATAAATTATTTGCGTCCAAAATTACTTTATATTTTTCCGATAGGCAAAAGTTTTGTACAATTTGTGAGTGATTAGTAACTAGTAAAGAGTAATTCATGAGTTCCGCAATAGATGATATTGATTCCAGAATAGTTTACAGAGGCTCCGCAATAAATATATTGGCTCCACAATAGTTCATGGAGGCTATGGAACAGATTGTATTGGTTTTGCAACAGTTCACAGAGGCTATGCAACAAAAGATATTGGCTATGCAACAGATGTTATTCATTCTGCAATAGTTTACAGAGGCTTTGCAACAAAACATATTGGCTTTGCAATAAAACATATTGGCTTTGCAATAGATGTTGTTCATTCTGCAATAGTTTGTGGAGGCTATGCAACAGATGCTATTGGCTTTCAACAGCTGTTGTTTATTAATCCATAAAACACTAAAACATTCCTAAATTTTCAAAAGAACTGATTTTCAAATTAACGAATTAACTTATCTTTGCCTTTCGAAATTTAAGGAAGAACGCATTATATGAAGTTTGATTTATTACACACCGATCCGCAAACACAAGCCAGAGCCGGTAAAATTACTACAGATCACGGAGTTATTGAGACTCCTATTTTTATGCCTGTTGGTACCGTTGCTTCGGTAAAAGGCGTGCATCAGCGCGAGTTGAAAGAGGAAATCAATCCGGATATCATTTTAGGAAATACCTACCATTTGTATTTACGTCCGCAGACACCCATTTTGGAAAAAGCGGGAGGTTTGCATAAGTTCATGAATTGGGACAGAAACATTCTGACCGATTCGGGAGGCTATCAGGTGTATTCACTTTCTTCCAATCGAAAAATTAAAGAAGAAGGAGTAAAATTCAAATCACATATTGATGGTTCTTATCATTTCTTTTCACCGGAAAGCGTAATGGAGATTCAGCGTACGATTGGAGCTGATATCATTATGGCATTTGATGAATGTACACCTTATCCGTGTGATTACCGTTATGCTAAGCGTTCAATGCATATGACCCATCGTTGGTTGGATCGTTGTATTGCGCATTTGGAGAAAACACCATTGAAGTACGATTATAATCAGGCTTTCTTTCCGATTGTTCAGGGAAGTACGTACAAAGATTTACGTCAACAATCGGCCGAATATATTGCGAATGCAGGAGCGGTTGGTAATGCGATTGGAGGGCTTTCTGTTGGAGAACCAGCAGAAGAAATGTATGCAATGACAGAAGTGGTTACGGCTATCCTTCCGAAAGACAAACCTCGTTATTTAATGGGAGTAGGGACGCCAATCAATATTTTGGAAAACATTGCGTTAGGTATTGATATGTTTGACTGTGTGATGCCAACCAGAAATGCTCGTAACGGAATGTTGTTCACGGCGCATGGTACGATTAATATCAAAAACAAAAAATGGGCGGATGATTTTTCACCTATTGATGAAATGGCGCATACGTTTGTGGATGTAGAGTATACAAAGGCGTATTTACGTCATTTGTTTGCAGCAGACGAATATTTAGGAAAGCAAATTGCGACCATTCATAACTTAGGGTTTTATATGTGGTTGGTTCGTGAGGCAAGAAAACATATCTTAGCAGGAGATTTCCGTGAATGGAAAGAAAAAATGGTTAAACAAATGAGCCAACGATTATAATGTTCAAGCAATTATTTTCTAAACTGACAATTATTGACAGGTACATATTAAGAAGGTATATTATGACTTTCTCTACTATGTTATTGTTATTTATTCCTATTGGGATTACTGTTGACGTATCTGAGAAGATCAATAGGATTTTAGAAAATAAAGTACCTTTTCCGAAGGTTGCTGCTTATTATTTGGATTTCATCATCTACTTTGCGAATTTATTATTTCCGATATTTCTCTTTTTATCCATAATTTGGTTTACATCCAAATTGGCTAATAATACAGAGATTGTAGCTATTTTAAGTTCAGGAATATCGTTCAGCCGATTTTTACGCCCCTATATTTTTGGAGCGACACTCGTATCAATTTTTGCATTGTTGATGGGTTTTTTCCTTGTGCCTAAAGCGAGTGATGGATTTAATAACTTTAGGTATATGTATTTGCGTGGTGGCGGTCGGAGTGAGATGCGGCAAACCAGTGATGTGTATCGTCAAATCAGTGATACTGAATTTATTTATGCCAGTAATTTCAGTCAGGAAGCCAAAACAGGGTACAACTTTGTGTATGAGAAGTTTGATAAGGAAAAGCTTTTGTACAAGATAACGGCATCGTCGATTATGTATAATCCCAAGACGAAAGATTATACATTAATGAATTACATGAAGCGAACAGTAGGAGACTTGGACGATACTATTGTAACGGAGAACATGAAAAAAATGAAGTTCAATTTTGAGATGGACGATTTGACGCCTGTGATTTACATTGCCGAGACGTTGAACATGACCGAATTGAACAAATTCATAGAAAAAGAAAAACAGCGAGGATCTTCGAATATCAATCGTTATTTGGTGGTGAAATACCGTAAATACAGTATTCCGATTTCCGCTTTTATTTTAACCATTATTGCAGTAGCCGTTTCTTCGATGAAACGAAGAGGAGGGATGGGAATCAACTTGGCTATTGGTATTGCTGTAGCGTTTTCGTATGTCTTTTTGGATAAAATTTTCGGAACGATTGCTGAGAAATCTACTTTTTCCCCTTTATTGGGTGTTTGGATACCTAATATTATTTTCGGGATTTTAGCCTATTATCTACTTAAAAATGCCAAAAGATAAAGTTTTACAGAGTTATCTGCATCTGCACTTTATTGTGTTTGTGTGGGGGTTTACTGCGGTTTTAGGAGCGTTAATAACGTTAGATGCCTTACCCTTGGTTTGGTATCGAATGCTTTTCGCTTCCTTATTTATCTTGGTATATATTTATTTGACAAAGACTTCGGTTCGACTTCCTTTAAAAACCATACTCATTTTGCTTTTTGCCGGGCTGGTCATAGCCTTGCATTGGTATACCTTCTTTGAAGCTATTAAGGTTTCTAATGTATCGGTGACATTAGCTTGTTTGTCAACGGGCGCTTTTTTTGCATCGCTATTGGAGCCTATTTTTTTCAAAAGAAAGATTGTTGGTTACGAAGTATTGTTCGGATTGATCGTAATTGCGGGTTTGTATCTCATCTTTAAGGTGGAAGGTAATTATGTAGAAGGTATTGCTTTGGCCTTGACTTCGGCCTTTTTATCGGCTTCCTTTTCGATGATTAATGGAAAGTTCGCACAGATGTATAATCCAACGATTATCTCATTTTACGAATTGGTGGGTGGGGTTTTGTTTTTTTCGATCTTCTTATTGATTGGAGGGAGTTTTAGCGCTGGTTTTTTCAAGCTGTCGTGGGAAGATTTGATGTATCTGTTCATATTGAGTTCGTTCTGTACAGCGTATGCGTTTATTGCGTCGGTAGCGGTAATGAAGTATTTGAGTCCGTATACTGTAATGCTTACCATCAACTTAGAACCCATTTATGGAATTCTATTGGCTTTGTTGGTTTTTGAAGAAAAAGAACAAATGAACAGTCAGTTTTATATTGGAGCCTTGATAATACTTTCAACAGTCGTATTGAATGGATTTTTGAAAAATAAACAAAAGGAAAAGCAAGTATAAATTATTGAATATTAGCGAAATACTTTGGTTTTGTAATAATATCGTAAAATATACTTTTAAACTCAACTAGAAATTTTATCTTTGTTCATTCATAATTAGACACAAAAAATAAAAATCTCATGGAATATTTGGATTTTGAATTACCAATTAAGGAACTAGAAGAACAATTGGAGAAATGTCAGGTTATAGGTCATGAATCCGATGTTGATGTTACTACGACCTGTGATCAAATCACTAAAAAATTAGAAGAAACAAAGAAAGATATATACGCGAACATGACGGCATGGCAACGTGTTCAAATGTCAAGACATCCTAACAGACCTTATACATTAGAGCATATTGCGAGTTTAACAGACAATACTTTTTTAGAGTTGTTTGGTGATCGCGGAGTGAAAGATGACAAAGCCATGGTAGGAGGTTTAGGCCGAATTGGCGGACAATCGTTCATGATTATCGGTCAGCAAAAAGGAATCAACACCAAAATGCGTCAGTTGCGTAATTTCGGTATGGCGAATCCTGAAGGGTATCGTAAGGCGTTGCGTTTGATGAAAATGGCGGAGAAGTTTAATATTCCGGTATTGACTTTAGTAGATACTCCTGGAGCTTACCCTGGATTGGAAGCAGAAGAAAGAGGACAAGGAGAAGCTATTGCACGTAATATCTTAGAGATGATTCGTTTGAAAGTGCCTATTATTACCGTAATTATTGGTGAAGGTGCTTCTGGAGGAGCTTTAGGAATAGGTGTTGGAGATAGAGTATTAATGTTGGAAAACACATGGTATTCTGTAATTTCACCAGAATCTTGTTCTTCAATCTTGTGGAGAAGCTGGGAATACAAAGAGCAAGCTGCTGAAGCTTTGAAATTGACACCAGTCGATATGAAAGAGCATAAGCTAATTGATGATATTGTACCAGAACCACTTGGAGGAATTCACAGAGATAAAGAAACCGGTTTTAAAACCGTTAAAGAATATGTTTTAAAAGGATTTAATGAATTAAAAGACTTATCAACAGCTGATTTGATTGCACAAAGAATGGATAAATACAGCAAGATGGGGCAGTTCAACGAGTAAAATTCTTACAAATTAAGATAAAGTCCGAAGCCCTATGGTTTCGGATTTTTTTTATGTTATCAACAGAAAAATATAGTTTTCAACAAAAATTTGTTCACACATTTACGATAGCCTTTTGAACCGTTTTAGGCACAGAAGGTGTATTTTTGCATTATGGAAAATCTCAAGAATATTAACCCTGTAAAAGTTGATAAAACCACTATTATCAACTTAGAAAAAGGAAAGTTACCACCACAGGCTCTCGACTTGGAGGAAGCGGTGTTGGGCGCTATGATGATTGATAAAAAAGGGGTAGATGAAGTTATTGATATTTTGCAGCCGGATGCCTTTTATAAGGATGCTCACAAGTATATCTTTGAAGCAATCGTAACCTTATTTAATGATTCACAGCCTATTGACTTATTAACAGTTTCCGCCCAATTAAAGAAAATGGCGAAACTGGATTTAGCTGGTGGCGATTTTTATCTGATTCAGTTGACGCAGAAGATCTCTTCTTCGGCACATATTGAATTCCACTCCAGAATTATACTTCAAAAGCATATCCAACGTAGTTTGATCAAGATTTCTTCTGAAATCATTGAAGATTCCTATGACGAGTCCACGGACGTATTTGATTTGTTGGATAAGGCAGAATCGAAGTTGTATGAAGTAACGCAAGGAAACATCAAACGTAGTTCTGAAACGGCACAAAGTTTGGTGATTCAGGCGAAAAAGAGAATTGAGCAAATTGCCGGAAAAGAAGGATTGAGTGGTGTTGCGACAGGTTTTCATGCTTTAGATAAAGTAACTTCGGGTTGGCAACCTTCCGATTTGATTATTATTGCAGCGCGTCCCGGTATGGGTAAGACGGCTTTCGTCTTATCAATGGCGCGTAATATGGCGATTCAATTTGGTAACGCTGTGGCAGTATTCTCTCTTGAGATGGCTTCGGTACAGTTGATTACCCGTTTGATTTCTTCGGAAACCGGATTGTCATCGGAAAAATTGAGAACCGGTAAGTTGGAAAAACACGAATGGGAACAGTTGTCAGTGAAAGTACGTGACTTGGAAAAAGCGCCTTTGTTCATTGATGATACCCCATCTTTATCTATCTTCGATTTACGTGCAAAAGCGCGTCGTTTGAAATCGCAGCATGATATCAAGATGATCATTGTCGATTATCTTCAGTTAATGACTGCCGGTGGAGGTGGAAAAGGAGGAGGAAACCGTGAACAGGAGATTTCGACTATTTCTCGAAACTTAAAAGCATTAGCGAAGGAATTGGATGTTCCTGTAATTGCACTTTCACAGTTATCCCGTGCGGTAGAAACCCGTGGATCGAGTAAACGACCATTACTTTCTGACTTACGTGAATCGGGAGCGATTGAGCAGGATGCCGATATTGTATCATTTATTTATCGTCCGGAATATTATAAAATTGACGAGTGGGATGACGATGAGCGTTCACCTACCCAAGGTCAGGCTGAGTTTATCATTGCAAAACACCGTAACGGTAGTTTGGAAAATATCCGATTGAAGTTCTTAGGCCATTTAGGAAAGTTTGACAATTTGGATGAATTCGGAACTGTATTCGACGATTTACCATCGAAAATGAATCTAGACGATTCAAATCCGTTCATTACACCCAATCTTCCAACTCCTAATGAAGCTTTTGGAAGCAACATGAATAGTTTTGATGATGATGATAGTGATGTTCCTTTTTAAAAAATACGATAAAGAGCTGTTCCTGATAAAGAACAGCTTTTTTATTTAGGAAAAGGGAAGAATAGAATTCTTTGAGTTTTTTCTTGTATTTCATCACAAAGAGGAATTGTTGTAGTACAATTTCTACTCTACTGGTTAAAAAGAATATTGTTGATTGGATAATTAAAATTGTATTTTAGTGGAAAATTAGGTTTCCTATGAATTCAATGAACAATTAAATGACTACTGTTTTATCAATTATAATTCCTGTTTATAATGAGGAAAAAACGATTCTAAAAATTCTAGAAAAAATTGAACTTGTTGATTTAGGACAAGCGATTGAAAAAGAAATTATTGTCGTTAATGATTGTTCTTCGGATGCCTCAGATAGCTTACTTCGAAACTATCTTCAAGAAAATACACATCTCAATATACGCTATTTTTCAAATGAAAAAAATGTAGGGAAGGGAGCGTCAATTCATAAAGGCATTAGTGAAGCTTCCGGGAACTATATTATCATTCAGGATGCTGATTTAGAATACGATCCCAGAGAATATAGTATACTTCTTCAACCCTTATTGGACGGATTTGCCGATGTTGTTTATGGTTCTCGATTTATGGGAAGTAAACCACACCGGATTTTGTTTTTCTGGCATACCGTAGGGAATAAGTTTCTCACGTTTTTGTCCAATATGATGACCAACTTGAATTTAACGGATATGGAAACCTGCTATAAGATGTTTTCTGCCGATGTTCTGAAATCGTTACAATTGAAGGAAAAGCGTTTTGGATTTGAACCTGAAGTTACGGCTAAAATTGCACGAATTCCGAATATTCGGATTTATGAAGTAGGGATTTCGTATTACGGCAGAACCTACCAGGAAGACAAAAAAATTACCTGGAAAGATGGATTTCGTGCAATCTATTGTATCATTAAATATGGACTTCTAAAATTATAATTCTACTATTTTATACTAAACTATTTTGATATGGCTGAGAAAAAGAAAATACATTCAAAAGATACTGTTGAAGTGAAAACAACGCAAAAATCCTATTCATGGATGCTTTGGGCGGTTGGGATTGTTTCTTTTGCTTTGTATGCGAATACTTTGGCACATGGTTTTGTTTTGGATGATATTGCTGTAATTCAGGAAAATAAATTTGTAAAAAATGGAATTCTTGGAATTAAAGATATTTTTACCACTTTTTATTGGCAAGGCTATTGGAATTCCAATAGTGGTTTGTACCGACCAATGTCATTGGTCTTTTTTGCTATTGAATGGCAATTGATGCCTAATTCTCCTTTTATACACCATTTTAGTAATGTACTATTTTATGTGTTGAACAATGTGTTGTTGTTTATAGTACTCCGACACTTTTTTAAAAATTATTCGTATTGGATTTCATTTATTATTGTCATTCTTTTTGCTGTACATCCAATACATACAGAAGTAGTTGCCAATATAAAAAGTAGAGATGAGATTTTGTGTCTGTTCTTTTTTCTTTTAACAGTATATGGTTTATTCTGCAGGAAAGAGAAGTATTGGAAAATTCTTTCTGTTGTTTTCTTCCTTTTTAGTTTACTATCCAAAGAAGCGGGAATTTTATTTCTACCGATTTTGGCTATTCTATTCTGGAGTCAATTCAAGAATACTAAACAAGTAGTTCAATCTATTTTGCCTCATGTAGTTGTAACGATCAGTTGGTTAGTTGGTCATCAATTGGTGATCAATTCATCACCATTCCCAAAAATACAATATACGTATTTGGACAATTCTTTAGTTGCGTGTACTGACCCGCTAACACAAATAGCGACTGGTTTTACCATTTTAGGACGGTATATCTGTAATTCGTTTTTTCCAATGAATATGAGTTATGATTATTCCTTCAATCAAATTCCGTGTGTTGGTTTTTTTTCGTTGCCTTTCTTAGGAAGTGTGTTGGTATTTCTTCTATTATTAGTGATTGCGTGGTTTTATAGAAAGAAATGTACTGAGATTTCGTTTGGTATTATTTTCTTTTTTGTAACGATTGTTTTAGCCACAAATATACTACTGTTGATTGGTACTACTATCGGAGACAGGTTATTGTATACTCCAGTTTTAGGGATTTGTATCGCTTTGGTTTTTATAGTTTTTCATAGCTTTAAAAAGTTGCAAAATGATACGAATAGTGGAAAATTAATTTTAGGCTTTGGTTTACTGTTTTTGACTTTCTTTATACATACTTTTCAAAGAAATAAAGATTGGAAATCGAATCATACGCTTTTCACTTCGGATATCCATCATGCTCCAAACAGTGCAAGAGTAAACTTTAATTATGCTACAGCCTTTTTTACACAGTTACCAGAAGATGTTTCCGATCAGCAATCACAATTGCCTTTAATTATTGAATATTATACTAGAGCGTTACGTATTGATCCCAACGATAAAAGTACATTGGTTAACCTTGGAGTTTGTTATTATAGAATTAAAGATTACGATAACGCTTATACATGCACTAGCAAGGCAATAGCAATTGATCCAAATGATACAACACTTTTTGGAAATTTAGCAGACATCTACTTTATGAAGTCGGATTATGAAAAGGCCATTATAGCATATAAAAAATGTATTTCAACTAAATCGGATTCATTTAATACGTATAATTTTTATGGAACTGCGCTTTTTAATTTGAAACGATACAATGAGGCAATCACTGTTTTTGATGAAGGACTTAAAAAAGAACCCAATCATTCCCAAATGTGGTTGAATTATGGTAATGCATTGGCAATATCGAGTCGTTTCAAAGAATCTATTACAGCTTTTGAAAAAGCATATGCTTTAAATCCAAATCAAAAACAAGCTTTAAATTGCTTGTTTATGGCCTACAATGCCATTGGAGATACTTACAAAGCCAATTATTATTACCAACTTTATATAAACAAATAGGCCGTAATACTACGGCCTATAATTTAGTATTTAAGGATTAGTTATTTCTTTATAACTAATTTCTTTGTTGGAATGTTTGTTCCTTTGTTTCCTTTAACAAAGTAAGTTCCATCACTTAGTTTCTCAATATTGATCGTTGTTCTAGCATTTGCTTTTGCAGTAAAACTTTCTACAATTTGACCTAATTGATTTACAATTACAAAATTCCCATCGGTTTCTGTTTCAATAGTAAGACTTCCATTGTTTGGATTAGGATACATTTTGAACTTATCAAATAAATTAAAATCATCCGTGTCTAGCGTAGTTACGGTGATGCAACTTGAGGTAACGGTACAGCCACCGAAAGTGATTTCAGCTTTATAATCGCCAACAATAGAAGGAGTATACGTTTGATTTGTTTCTCCAGTTAGCAATGTATTAGGACAACTGTACCATTGATAGGTCGCACCATTTTGAGTTGCGGTTAATATACCAGCAGATTGCGTTACACTGGCATCAACAGCTGTTGGTTGAGTGATTGTAAAGTTTACATCTGTTGTACAAGAGTTCGCATCGGTAATAGTACATGTCCATGTGCCGGCAGTTAGACCAGTCACAGATGTTGTACCATCACCTGTTGGATTGCCTGGTGTCCAGTTGTAAGTATAGCCACCAGCACCACCAGATACAGGATTAATTGAAGCTGCACCGTTCGATCCGCCATTACAAGAAACATTGGTTTGTGAAGCCGCAGTAGCCGATAAAGCTGTTGGTTGTGTAATAGTAAAGTTAACCGCTGTTGTACAAGAGTTAGCATCAGTAACTGTACACGTCCAAGTGCCTGGCGATAATCCAAATACAGAAGTTGTTCCATCCCCTGTTGGGTTTCCAGGAGTCCAATTGTAAGTATATCCACCAGCACCACCTGTAGGTGTATTTATTGAAGCTGAACCGTTCGATCCACCATTACAAGATACATTGGTTTGTGAAGCCGCAGATGACAATAAAGCAGTCGGTTGGGTAATGGTAAAGTTTCTAGCGGTAGTACAACCATTAGCATCGGTTACCGTACACGTCCAAGTACCAGCAGATAATCCAGATACTGAGGTTGTTCCATCACCTGTTGGGTTTCCAGGGGTCCAGTTGTATGTATAGCCACCAGCACCACCTGTAGCTGTATTTACAGATGCTGATCCATTTGATCCACCATTACAAGATATATTAGTTTGAGTATTTGCATTCAAGACTAAAGAAGTAGGCTGAGTAATTGTAAAGTTAATCGCTGTTGTACATGCATTGGCATCGGTAACAGTACACGTCCATGTCCCCGCAGTTAAACCAGTTACAGAAGTTGTTCCATCACCTGTAGGGTTACCTGGAGTCCAGTTGTAAGTATATCCACCAGCACCACCTGTAGCTGCGTTTACCGCAGCCGCTCCTGTCGAACCACCATTACAAGCAATATTCGTTTGTGAGCTTGCTGTTAGCGAAAGAGAAGGAGGTTGTGTAATTGTAAAGTTTCTAGCTGCAGTACAACCATTGGCATCAGTAACAGTACACGTCCAAGTTCCCGCTGTTAATCCGGTTACAGAAGTTGTTCCGTCACCTGTAGGGTTTCCTGGAGTCCAGTTGTAAGTATATCCACCCGCACCACCTGTAGCTGCGTTTACGGCAGCCGCTCCTGTCGAACCACCATTACATGCGATATTCGTTTGAGAACTAGCATTTAATACTAAAGCTGTAGGTTGTGTAATAGTAAAGTTAGTTGAGGCTGTACATCCAATAGCGTCGGTTACAGTACACGTCCAAGTACCTGCTGTTAGACCAGATACGTTCGTAGTTCCATCTCCAGTTGGATTTCCTGGTGTCCAATTGTAAGTGTATGGCCCAATTCCACCAGTTGCTGCATTAACTTGTGCCGCACCATTGGATCCGCCGTTACAAGCTATGTTGGTTTGGCTTGCGTTGGTTAACGAAGGTACCGAAATAGTAAGTGTTGCCGAATTTGAATTTGTGAAACAGGTTAATGGACCATTATAGGTTACACATCGGTATAAATAACCACTCATACCTGAAGTTGCGCCGGTTATGGTTAAAGTATTTGTTGTCGCGGTTGAATACACACCACCATTGGTTATGTCTGTAAATCCGCTTCCTGTGTTTACCTGCCATTGATATCCAGTAGCACCTGTAGCAGTAACCGCAAAAGTTGTATTTGCATTATTACAAATACTTCTATTTGCAGGTTGTGCAGTTATTGTTGGCGCAACACAAGCAGGGGTTTCAAATAATCTAAAATTATCTATGGCCCATTCTTCATTAGTACCATTTGAATAGGCTCTAATTCGGATGTCAAGGGTATTCCCAGTTCCGACGATGTTGCCTTGGATATCAGCGAAAGTGCCCGATAATATTGGCGTATTTCCCACACTATCACCATCTGTATCTAATGCTAATGCTTTATTATCCGTTCCTGGACTAGTAGCATTATTAGCAAAAAATGCCAAAAGTCTGGTATAAGCCCCGGCACCATTGAATCGATATTCAACAATTACATAATCGGTATGCGAACCTCCTAAACTACCGTTTGCGTTTTCAAAAGCTGCGTTGATATTGTTTGCGGCGAAATAACCTCTGAATGAAAGCCCAGTTTTACCACTTACATTAATTCCTGTCCAATTGATCTCTTGTTCTTCTTGTCCGCCTCCAAGTGGTGTATCATGATCTTCACCTGCCCAAAATTTTGCACCTTCCAAATTTAGATATCCACCAGGTGAAAACATGGTTTGTATACCCGCATTATTTGTTCTGAAAAAATAAGCAGTAGCCGGAGAACCAGTACTGGATTCATTTTCCGGACTTCGTGTTCCGTTTGATGGTGCTCCAGCGTCTTCGAACGTATCACTCCAAAACTGTGTTTGTGCATGAAGGTTAAAAACACCAAAAAGTACCATTACTAAGAGCAATGTAATTTTTTGTTTCATTTTATTAAGTATTTAGTTTGTATCTGAAAATATTTTATTTTACCAATTTAAAATTGAAAAAAGAAGCTATTTCGTTTTCTAAATGTTGGTTTTTTGGACAATCATTATAGTCGAAATTTTTGTTGTAATTCCATTCGTCACTATGTAAGTTACAACCGCTGGTAGACAAATAGATATATCCTGTATAGGGTTTGTATCCTGTAGCCGTAATTTCAACTTTAACTTTTTTACTTATTTTGCCTTCATCGGTAAAACCAGATACAATAGCATAATCACCGTTAGAGGTTACTATATCTTGAGTTGAGTTAAAAAGTCGATTTGCTTTAGCTTTAACAGACATTTTACAATTCTCAATTGGTTTTAAAGTAGTTGCATCTAAAATTGCTCCTTGTAAAACAATTTTTTTAGATACCTTTCTAAGAGGTAATAAATCGATGACAGTACTTTTATCTTTTTCTGTAGTATTCGCCAATACGTCAGTTCCAGACATTGCTAAAATACCTATCGAAGCTATACTCACATTTTTTACAAACAATCTTCTTTTCATAATTTCTCAGATTTGATTTTTATAAGAATACTTTTCAATGATAATTGGGAATTATCATTGAAAAGTTTGGATTTTTTAATTGGATTTATAAAAACTATTTATTAATAATTATTTTTTTGGTAACCATTTTTGTACCGTCTGTACCTTTTACAAAGTAAATACCGTCAGATAAATGAGTAAGATTAATACTGTTTATTGTATTTGAAATTACCTTAAAAGTACTTACGGTTTGTCCTAATTGATTGACTACTTGAAAATCTCCATCGAAATCTGATTTTATATTCATCGTAGTACCATTATTAGGATTTGGATATAAAAGGAAAGATTTGTTTGCCACAAAATCATCGTTGCTTAATGTGCTGTCTAATAATCTTAAATTATCCATTGCCCATTCTTCGTTACTAGAATTAGAATGCGAACGTATTCTTATATCCATCGTAGTTCCTGTACCAACGATATTGCTCTCAAACTGTTGAAAATTTGTTGTTAGGATTGTACCATCTCCTATATTGTCTGAATTTGTATCGACAGCCAAAGATCTATTGTTTGTTCCAGAAGGAACATTGTTATTACCATAAAATTTTAGAATTGGTGTATATGAACCTCCATCAATTCTACATTCAACAATAATATAGTCGCTGTGTGTTGCTCCTAATGCTTGTGTGTCGAAGGCAGCTGAAGTATTGTTTGCTGCGAAAAGTCCTTTAAATACAAGATCTGTTTTGCCACTAATATTGATACCAGTCCAGTCGATTTGTTGTTCTTCGTTTCCTGCTACTGGTGCTCCGGATAACTCATCGTGATTTTCTCCAGCCCAAAATTTAGCTCCTTCGGATAATTGGTATCCACCACTAAGTGATGAAACTAAACTAATGTTAGCATTGGTTGTTCTTGTGAAATACGAAGTGAATGGGGAACCTGAACCCGAATTGCTTTCAGCTGTTCTAACTCCACTAGAAGGCGATCCTGTGTCTTCAAAAGTATCATTCCAAAATGAAGGCGTTGCATCTGGTACATAATTTACCACAGCATCACCATTCATTGTTGCTGTACAAAGTCCAACGTTTCTTGTTCCTATTACAGTATAAGTTCCTGATGTTGTTTGTACACCAAATGAAAGGGCAGCTCCTGTACCCGCTACTGGTGCCCCTACATTAGCTACACCATTTTTTAATTGATAAGTTACACCCACTTCTGAATTGGACAAACCAACTGAAATTGATGAACCAGTTCCACCGCCAGTAACATTGTATACGATTGGAGTAACACATGCTGGTCCTTCCTGAAGTCTAAAATTATCTATAGCCCATTCTTCACTACCACCATTCATGTAACTTCTAATTCTAATCGTTAAAATGGTTCCGGTTCCTGCGATTTGTTTCTCAAAAGTTTGAAAAGTTGAACTAAGTATTGTGCCATCACCTACATTATTTCCATCTGTATCTAATGATAATGACTTGTTATTTGAGCCGCTATTTATTCCGTTGTTTGCATAAAATCTTAAAAGTGGTTGATAAGAACCACCATCAATATTGTATTCTACAATAACGTAATCATTATGACCTGAGCCAAAAGTTGTGTTTTCAAATGCTGCAGTTGAATTGTTTGCAGCAAAAAGTCCACTAAAGTGTAAATTTGTTTTACCACTGATATTTATAGAGGACCAGGTGATTTGTTGTTCCTCTGTACCTGCTACAATTGCTCCAGTGATTTCATCATGATTTTCCCCGGCCCAGAACTTCGTACCTTCTCCAGATAAATACCCTCCACTAATAGAAGTTACTACATTGATACTAGCATTATCGGTTCTTGCAAAATAAGAAGTATACGGTGAACCGGTTCCAGTGTTGTTTCCCGGAGTTCTTGTACCGCTTGAAGGAGCTCCCGCATCCTCAAAGGTATCACTCCAAAAAACTTGTGCTTGCCCGCTAAAAACACTAAAGACAAGTAAGATGATTGATAAAGTAATTTTGATCTTCATTTTATTAAGTTTTTTAGTTATAGAATGTTTATGTTGTTTGTTCTTAATATTCTTTAGTTTAATACGTATTGATTTATTTTCTTTAATTTCGAATACTCTTTAGAAGTCATAATCCCTTCATCGGTGCTTAAAATTGTTATTCCAATCATTTCATTATCAGAGCAAGCAACTTTTAATAAGTCTTCATCAGATAATGCTATGATAGTGCCAACTTGCAAGTCATCATGGTGTTCATCTAGAACAACTGCTGATATAATTTTGATTTGTTCACCAAGTAGGGTGGCATCTGCACCACTATTCCAAGGATTACAAGCATTTATCAAAGCAATGATTTCCTGGGCATTCATATTTTTCCAATTAATGTAGGTATCTGATAATTCTGGTTTTTCATAATAACAAGAATCATTTTCATCCTGAACAAAGTTGGGTATTTTAGAACCGTATTCTAACATATTTGCCACATTCAGAACGACTTGCGACATCCGGGTACTGATTTTGACGGTTAAACTACCGTAAGTTTCTTTTTTATCTATAGCAATGGGATCATTAAATATAATATTACCTTGATCAAAGCGGTTACTCATAAAATGGGCACAAATTGCCGTGTTATTTTCTTGATTTCTTAAAACCTCAAAAATGGGCATTGGACCTCTGTATCTTGGTAATGGACCGGGATGAAAATTGATAAATTTGTCATGTCCATAGGATAAAACAGATTCAGGTAATAGAAATGGAAATGAAATCGAAAAAATGTAGTCCGGTTGTAGTTCATCTAACCAGTCACGCATTGCAGATAGCGATTTTCTTGTTGGAAAAGAATGAAAAGCCAATCCGCTGTTTGAAGCTTCATTTTCTAAAGCTTCCGTAACTGTTGTATTGCCTTTGCCAATTGCTATTCCATATAGAAATTTCTCAAATGCTAATAATTGCAATGTTTTGAAAGCGAACTTTCCACCACATAATACGACTATTTTCTTTTTGTTTTCCATATTATATACAAACGTAACTATTATACCAAGCGGAGGTGATTCCTTCTAATTCTTGACTATATAAATCATCAAAATAGTGGTTGGTATTTTCAATTGTTGAATTTATCAGTACCGAACAGTTTCCATTGGCATCAGGCACAATAGATGCTTCGTATAAAGGAGCAATGGTTTGATTGTGCTTTGAATAAAATGTAATTATTCCTCTGGGACTTTTAAATTGAAACTCATTCAATCCTTCAATGACTTTCGGGATATTATTAGTGTTAGATTCTAAAAGAGATGCTATTCTTTTTACTAACTCGGCGCTTTCCCATCCCAATAATGAAAATATATTGGGTGTTTTTCCTAACGATTCGATTGTTTCAATAAATGCTTTGTTTTCCGGATTGATTATGTTTTTCGACCATGACGCAATACCATGAATATTATCACTTGGACAAATTACATTTTTCAACATCGTTTCTTCAAAACCAAAAGGAGCTAAAAAAATCGGAATGTTTGTACCATTAAATAAGGCTTTTATTTTTTCAAAATACCATTGTACATAATCGCCACTGAAAAGTGATAAAAAAGCAGAATCAGGATAAGAATTCAGAAAACCGGTTAAAGGTTCCATGGTAAAATCCTCTTCTTTGTATCCAGTTGCATGATTGAAACAAATTGTACCGCCTTCATTTTCAAAACTTTTAGATAAGCTATAAGTTTGTAAATATCCGCCATCATAATAGCCTGTTATCATTCCACCTGTAGTATAGCCTTTTTTTATAGCTAATTTTGAAGATAAAAACGCTCCCAACGAATTATGAAGGGAATGATAAATTATATTGGGACAAACAGACCATTCCTGAGGCATATTGGCACCTGCATCAAGAACAATCAAAATTTTATTCGTTGCTAAGAATAAAGGACGTAACAACTCGGCCATTCTATGGCCTATATAGGCTATAACCAGATCAGCACTTTCGTCCAATAATAACTTTTCTGCAGATCTATAACATTGTTGCTTATCAGCACCAAATCCTATATTCTCAGTAACAATTTTAAAATCCTCTAATCCTATTTTTTTTAAATTGGATTTGAGCCCTTCGAAGAGGTCAAATCCAATTGTTGTGTAATAAGTGGATTTAGGTAATAAAAGTCCAATTTTTCTCATTTATAGTATTCTTGACAATCGATTATTGTCTTTATTTTTTAGTTACGTGAAGGGAAAATTCCTTCAATGGCAATAGAATAATTGATTGTTAAGTATGGATTCAAAATGGAAAACGGTTGACTTCCACCAGCTGGTGCTGTAGATCCAGAAACAACAGGAGCTCCTAATGATGCCGTTGGTGAAGCTGCAGGTCCAAAAGTGTCATTCACCGCATTCCCTATATAATTGTTAGCAGCGGCAGAATCTTCACTTGCAGCAGTCACAGGTATTCTTACATTTATCCCAGTAGCAGCATGATTGTGTATTGGCATATTGTTAGTGGTTAATGTAGCCGTTGTTGTACCTCCAACTTGTCCCATAACATAGTTTGGTAATCCTGGTCCAGTTCCTTGTCCAATGGGTGCACGACCTTGTAAATCAGGTAAAGCAAATGTAGTTTGACCATTCCCGCCATAGGTTGTACCTAATAAAGAAAATAGCGCTGTGTTTTGAGCAATACTCATAATTTGACCTTGACAGGTTGCATAACCTCTTGGTGCAAAGTTGAATCCGAGAATTTTGATTTCTCCAATAAATGGTTCGGTAGACATAGTTTTATTTTTTTGATTGTTAATAAATTAGCTGGATTAATTTCTTGAAGGGAAAATACCTTGAAGAGCAATAGAGTAATTAATTGTTAAATAAGGGTTTAGGACTGAAAAAGGTTGGCTCCCTCCAGCCAATGCTGTAGACCCAGAAACTACAGGAGCTCCTAATGAAGCTGTTGGGGAAGCAGCTGGACCAAAAGTGTCATTCACCGCATTCCCAATATAATTATTTGCAGCTGCAGAATCTTCACTTGCTGCAGTTACAGGTATTCTTACATTGATACCAGTTGCAGCATGATTGTGAACTGGCATGTTGATGGAAAGTAATGTCACATTCGTCGTTCCTGCCAATTCTCCCATACTATAAGGAGGTAATCCCGGACCTTGTCCTTGTCCTACGGGTACACGACCTCTTAGGTCAGGAAGGGCAAATGTAGTTTGACCATTTCCACCATAAGTGGTTCCTAATAATGAAAAAAGTGCTGTGTTTTGAGCTATACTCAAAATTTGACCGGAACAAGTAGCATAACTTCTCGGAGCAAAATCAAAGGCTAAAATTTTGATTTCCCCAATAAAAGGTTCTGTAGACATAGTTTTAGTTAGTTTAAGTTTGACTATTACACAAATATATGCTTTTTATTTAATTTCTCGAAGGGAAAATTCCTTGAAGTGCAATTGAGTAATTAATTGTTAAATAGGGATTTAGTATTGAAAACGGTTGGCTTCCTCCAGCCAAAGCTGTAGCGCCTGATACTACTGGTGCTCCCAATGAATTTGTTGGAGACGGAGCAGGTCCAAAAGTGTCATTTACCGCATTTCCAATATAATTATTGGTAGCAGCAGAATCTTCACTTGCCGCAGTTACTGGTATTCTTACATTGATTCCAGTGGCAGCATGATTGTGTATCGGCATATTGTTGGTAGTCAATGTCGTTGTAGTTGTACCTCCAACTTCTCCCATTGTATAAAAAGGTAATCCTGGCCCTTGACCTTGACCAATAGGCATACGACCTTGTAAATCAGGAAGCGCAAATGTAGTTTGCCCATTTCCACCATAGGTAGTGCCTAGCAATGAAAAAAGTGCTGTATTTTGAGCAATAGATAATATTTGGCCTTGGCAAGTTGCATAACTTCTTGGGGCAAAGTTAAAACCGAAAATTTTGATTTCCCCAATAAATGGTTCTGTAGACATACAATTAAAGTTTAAAAGTTAATTTTTCTTTGAAACTGCTAATTTATCGTATAACTAAAAATAGGCTATAGGTATTTTTACTTGTTTTTCAATGAAGCCTTTTTTAATTGAATTATAGTATTATTTTTGTTAAATAAACAAACTTTTAAAATTATGAAAGAAAACACTATTACTTTAGAACAAGCGCAAAAATGGGCCGCTAGATGGAGAAATGAAGAAGGAACGTATAATGCACACAACAAATTAAAAGCGTTCTTAATCCCTAAAGTGGATATTATAGAAGTTTTAGCGGAAGATATTGATGCAGCTAGAGCATACATTGGGATCGATGATGATGGAGTAGAACGCCTTATGATTGTTGGTACAAAATACGATCCGAAAACAGATACTTATGTTGATATGATTTCCGGAACCACAAATGGGGAAACTTTGGTTGAAGGAGATATTTATGACTTTACACAACCTTGCCCAGATACGTGTGACAGGAAAAGTCCTTTATATCTTTAAATTAAAATTTAACATTGTGAAAAGAAAATTATTAGGATCTTTTTTAATCTTTTTAGCTTTAGAATCATGTCAAAAGGAGGATTTAAAAATCGAAAATTCAAGTGAATCAAATTTTGTTGCTTTTCAAAAAAAATGGAAAGAAGCTGAACTAAATTCTAATGCATTAAAAATACAAGGGAATTCAACGTGTTATTTGTTTTCTAAAGAAACTATAAATGGATTGCTACTAAACACGCATGTAGTAAATTTTAGATTTGTGCTGGGGCTAACAAATGAAAAGTTAGACATAAAAGTGCAAGGTGTCGATTTGGAAGGTGTAAATAGGGGAGTTGTTAATTCTATAATTTCTAATGATAGGTCAGTAGCCTCTGTTTTAAAGGTATTGCATACATCAACTCTAAAATCTTCGAGCAATAGATCGATTGTTGGACAACATTTATTAGAACCCAAAGTAGCTTTTGATTATATAAATAAATGGAATACTAAATTGAAAAATGCTACAGGGGTAGAAGATGTTGTTTCCTATGATATGGAGCGTATAAGACATTTTAGTATTGAAAAAGAAGTTATAACTGAAATAGCTAAATCCAACGGGTTTAAATATTTGGGGGTGTTTTTTGGTATTAACCCAGAAGGGAAATTGACAACTGTTTTAGTAGGTTTAGATGAAAACAAAAATATAATATTACCATCTTCTCTTTCTAGAGATGCTAGTGAATTAGGAGGAGTTTATGATTTTACAAAACCTTGTCCTAATACTTGTGACTCTGGAAGTTCATTAAATAGGCAAATGAGTCAATAGTTTGATACTATGAGAAAAAAAATAATTGGATCTTTTTTAATCTTTTTAACTTTAGTGTCATGCCAAAAGGAGGATTTAAAAATCGAAAATTCAAATAAATCAAGTTTTTTTGATTTTCAAAAAAAATGGGAAGAGGCCGAACTAAATCCTAATGTATTAAAAAAACAAGGAAATTCAACGTGTTATTTGTTTTCTAAAGAAACTATAAATGGATTGCTACTAAACAGGGATGTAGTAAATTTTAGATTTTTGTTGGGGCTGACAAATGACAAGTTAGACATAAAAGTGCAAGGTGTCGATGTAGAAGGTGTAAACAAGGGAGTTGTAAATTCAATAATTTCTAAAGATAAGTCAAATGCCTCTTTTTTAAAGGTATTGCATACATCAGCACTAAAATCTTCGGATAATAAATCGATTGTTGGACAACATTTATTGGAACCCAAAGTAGCTTTTGAATATATAAATAAATGGAATACCAAATTAAAAAATGCTACAGGGGTAGATGATATTGTTTCCTATAATATGGAGCGTATAAGACATTTTAGTATTGAAAAAGAAGTTATCACTGAAATAGCTAAATCCAAACGGTTTAAATATTTAGGAGTGCTTTTGGGTATTAATCCAGAAGAAAAATTGACAACTGTTTTAATAGGTTTAGATGAAAACGAGAGCATAATAGAGTCATCTTCACTTTCTAGAGATGCTAATGAATTTTTAAGTGTTTATGATTTCACAAAACCTTGTCCGGATACTTGTAATAAATGAGGTAACTTTTAAGTAAAGATGATTGTAGAAATTGTTGCGGATTTAGGGTATTTACTTTTATTATTAAATATAATTCTTTTTACTATAGGTTTTTCCAATAAAGGAAAAGCCTATAGGATTTTTTTAAGCTATTTGATAATTATCTTTTTTATTCAAATAATTGCGAAGGTTTTTAATTATTTTAATTACAATAACTTATTTCTTTCGCATTTTTATTTTGTTCTGCAATTTATATTGTTGAGTTATTTCTATTTGAACTTAGATTTGAATGAATTTCAAAAAAAAACTATCAAAATGGGATTTCTTTTGTGCTTGTCGGCGTTGACTGTACAATACTTTTTGGATAGAAATTTTTTTACAAAATTTAATTTATTTGAAATTTTTATCACCTCATTTTTACTAATTATATATGCTACATTTTATTTGTATAATTTATTAAATGAGAGAAGGGATTTCTATTATGTGAATTTAGGGGTTTTAATTTACCTGTTTGGAAGTACTGTTATTTTTTTAGCAGGAAATTTATCTATCCTTTATGAGTTGAAATTGAAATTTAGTATATGGGTACTTAATGCTCTACTATATGTGATCTATCAGTTATTTATTTTTATGGAATGGAAAAAAAACTTTTCAGAAAAGGAATTATAAAAAATGGATAATAACAGCACAATTCAGCAAAATGAGCTTATAAGCGCAATTATATATACATTCAGTGGTTTTTTGTTGATGGCGTTGGTATTGGTATTGTTTTTTTATTTTTCAAGAAAAAAAATCATACAAAAGGAAATTGAAAAGAAAAATTTAGAGGTAAATTATCAAAAAGAATTACTGCATTCAATTATAGTAACTCAAGAAGAAGAAAGAAAGAGAATAGCACAGGATTTACACGATGATATTAGTTCTAAATTAAACATTGTTTCCTTAAATAGCCATCTTCTTACAGCAGATAACTTATCGGAAACCGAAATTCATACCATTTCTGCCAATATTATTAATTTGACTACAAAAGCGCTGGATAATTCAAGAAGAATTGCGCATGATTTGTTGCCTCCTGTACTAGAGAAATTTGGGTTACATGCAGGTGTTGAAGAATTGTGTTTTGAGATAAACAGCAGTAAGTCAATACAAATAGAATACATGAATTCCGTTACGTTTGAGTACGAAGATATTCACAAGCATTTACACGTTTTTAGGATAATTCAAGAGTTGTTTAATAATTCTATAAGACACGGGAAAGCTACCAAAATAAACCTTTCTTTTGAACAGAAAAACGGATTCGTGTATTGTTATTTTACGGACAATGGAATTGGCTTTGATACTAAAAAAATGGAGAACCAGAAAGGATTGGGAATGAAAAATATTGAAAGCCGAATTAGCTTTCTTAATGGAGCTATAGAGGTAAATTCTGAAATAAATAGAGGAACACAGGTAACGTTTAATTTTTGAAAATGGAAAATACGATTAAAATCATTTTGGCTGACGATGAAGTTCTTTTCAGAAAAGGAATCTCTTTTTTATTGGAAAGGGAGAAAAATTTTGAAATCATTTTTGAAGTATCCAATGGTGAAGAACTCGTTTCTTTTTTGAAAGAAAGTACCATTCATCCGGATATCATCATGATGGATTTGAAAATGCCTCAACTGAACGGTGTGGAAACTACCCGTATAATACATAATGATTTTCCGGATATTAAAATAATTGCATTAACGAGCTACGATTCAAAGTCATTTATTGCGAATATGATTGGTATTGGTGCGGCTTCTTATTTAGTCAAAAATACAACACCAACGGAAATGATTAAAACAATCAATGAAGTGTACCAGAAAGGAATTCATTATAATGAACAGGTATTGAAAATACTGCAAGAAGGAATTACTTCCTCAGTAAAGCAAAACAGAACCTTATTTGATGAAGATTATTTAACGAATAGAGAAAAAGAAGTACTACTGTTGATATGTAAGCAACTCAATACTCACGAAATTGCCGACAAACTTTTTATTAGCCCCAGAACTGTCGAAGGCCACAGAAACAATTTGCTACTTAAGACTGAATCTAAAAATGTGGCAGGATTAGTAGTATACGCAATTCAAAATAAAATAATTGCTGTCGAAGATTTAATGATTTGAGACAAGGTTTGAAATGGCCAAGAAATAATAAATTGCCAAAAGCAAAACCAACAGTAATACGCCCAATTTTTTAAAAGGATACGTAGTACTCTTTCTGATTTTATCCTCCAATGGCTGAATAGCTTTCATTTGTTAAGCTTTCAAATGGTTAAGTGTCAAAGTTAACGCATTGCAGTTGCTTTAAATTGCGTATTTATACGTGTTTTAGTATAGCTATAACAGTTTATTAGAAAAGAACTGATTATATTTGAATAGAAATATAATGAAGATGCGATTCCAAAAAATAGTTTTTTGTACTGTTTTGTTTTTGATTTCATTTGCAATGAGATCCAATTACGTATTGCTTCCTATGGATGAGAATTCTCAAAAAAACCATCTGAAAGCTTATGGAATAACCTATTGGGCTATAGAAAAACAATACAAAGCCAGCTGGTTGCTTAACTATCGTGGCGGTTCTTTTTTATTACCGGATGCCGGCGAAATCAAGAAAGAATGTCAGATAAGAGGGGTTAGTTTTGAAATACTCTCGGATGGAGAAACCAATCAACTCTTAGCCGAAATCGCTTCTCCTTCTCAAAATATGGAAGTAGTGGCTTTGGAAAAAGCACCTAAAATTGCCGTGTATACACCAAAAGGAAAACAACCATGGGACGATGCCGTAACCTTGGTGCTTAATTATGCTGAAATTCCATATAAAGAGGTATACGATGAAGAAGTTTTAAGTGATCAATTGTTATTGTACGACTGGTTGCATTTACATCATGAAGATTTTACCGGACAATATGGGAAATTCTATGCCAATTACCGGAATATGCCGTGGTACATCGAACAGAAAAAAGAAGCAGAAGCACTTGCCAATAGATTAGGTTATAAAAAAGTGGCTGAAGAAAAATTGGCGGTTAGCAAGAAAATTAGAGATTTTGTCATCGGTGGTGGTTTTATGTTTGCTATGTGTTCAGCTACCGACAGTTTCGATATTGCGTTGGCTGCCGAAGGGGTTGATATTTGTGAAACTATGTTTGATGGTGATCCAAGTGAATCCAATTATCAGTCGAAAATCGATTTTAGTAAAACGTTTGCTTTCAAAAATTTTGTTTTGGAACGCAGACCAGAAAAATATGAATTCTCGAATATTGATATGACAGAAAAAAGAGTGGTGCCTTTCGAAAAGGATTATTTTACGTTGTTAGAGTTTTCAGCAAAATGGGATGTAATTCCGTCGATGTTGTGCCAAAATCATACTCAATTGGTGAAAGGTTTTATGGGGCAAAGTACTTCTTTTGACAGGGAGTTAATCAAATCCAATGTCTTGGTTATGGGAGAGTGCCAAATTAATGGTGAAGCAAGATATATTCATTCTCAAAAAGGAAAAGGTTTCTTTACTTTTTATGGAGGGCATGATCCGGAAGATTATCAACATCGTGTTGGTGATGAGCCTACTACACTTGATTTACACCCCAATTCACCTGGTTATAGATTGATCCTAAACAATATTTTATTTCCAGCTGCTAAAAAGAAACATCAGAAAACATAGTTTTTTTCTGTAAGGATACAATAAAAAAATAGTATTTTTGTTGTATAGACAAACCAAACCCTAAGTTGCCCAATGAATAAAGATTCTGATTTTAGAATCACTTATAAAGATGTATTGTACGTGATTGCTGTATTTTTTTTAATAGTTATTATACTAGTCGCATAATCTAATCTAAGTGAAAAATAAAAAGTCCCAAAGTCATTCGTGTTGAGTTTGGGATTTTTTAGTACTACATTAGCAGAAATTTTAGCAAATGAACTATTCAGGAATTCTTAACGATATCTATAATGAAGCGAAACTACAACCCAAAATAGGGCAGGTAGCGACTTCAATTCCAGAATTGGCTTCCATCTCTCCGGACAAATTTGGAATGCATCTTTTGACAATTCAAGGAGAAGATTATCACATCGGTGATGCTGCTGAAAAATTTTCAATACAATCGGTTTCCAAAGTATTATCTCTAACTCTTGCTTTTTCTTTTATTGGTGAAAAAATATGGGAAAGAGTAGGTGTAGAACCTTCGGGTAATCCGTTCAATTCATTGGTTCAGCTCGAATATGAAAAAGGAATTCCAAGAAATCCTTTCATCAATGCAGGTGCCTTGGTGATAGCCGATATATTGGTTTCGGAATTGAATAATCCAAAAGAGGATTTTTTGAATTTTATAAGGGAGGTTTCGGGCTATGATACAATCGATTTTAACCATTATGTTGCCAATTCTGAAAAGGCTACCGGATTTAGAAATGCAGCATTGGCCAATTTTCTCAAATCGTTTGGGAATATAAAAAATGATGTAGAGCAAGTACTCGATTTTTATTTTTATCAATGTGCTATCGAAATGACTTGTAAAGAACTAGCACACTCATTTTATTTCTTTGCTAACGAAGGAAAAACGAAAGCGGGAAAGCAAATATTGAATAATAGTCAAGTCAAACGATTGAATGCAATTATGCAAACCTGCGGGTTTTATGACGAATCCGGTGAGTTTACCTATAAGGTTGGGTTGCCTGGAAAGAGTGGAATAGGCGGGGGAATTGTAGCGCTTTATCCTAAGAATTTTGTGGTAGCTTCCTGGTCACCCCGATTGAATGAAAAAGGAAATTCGGAATTGGGAATGTTCGCTCTGGAACAATTGACAACCAAAACCGGAATGTCTATATTTTAAATAAAAGAGCCACTAATCAGTGGCTCTTTTTATTTTATTTGTTGTTTTCGATTACATAATCCAAAACTTTCTGAATCAAATGTACTCGGTCTTTGCCTATTACATTGTGCTTGTGCATTGGATAAGGGAAATAATCCACTTGTTTTTGCACTTCAACAAACTTCTTAACCAAAGATAGGTTATGTTGTTCTAAAACCACATCATCGCTTGTGCCGTGAATCAATAACAATTTTCCTTTTAAGTCTTTGGCATAATTCAATACGCAGGCTTCATCATATCCTTTAGGATTTTCTTCAGGAGTGTCCATATAACGCTCTCCATACATGATTTCATACCATTTCCAATCAATTACTGGACCACCTGCTACACCCACTTTGAAAATATTGGGTTGACGTAACATTAATGAAGTGGTCATGAATCCTCCAAAACTCCATCCGTGAACCGCTAAACGGTTGGCATCCACATAGGGTAACGATTTTAAGTACTCAATTCCTAATAGTTGATCTTCGATTTCATGGACTCCCAATCTGCCGTGAATGGCGCTTTCAAATGCTACTCCTCTGTTGTCTGATCCTCTGTTGTCTAATGTAAATACTAAATAGCCTTGCTCAGCCATATAATACATCCATAAATTAGCGCCGTCCAAATATGAGTTGGTAATCAACTGGGCATGTGGACCACCATAAACATATACCAAAACCGGATATTTTTTGTTGGGATCGAAATTACTTGGTTTGATAACACGGGTAAATAAATCGGTTACACCATCTGTCGATTTAATGGTTTTGATATCCGCCGTACCCATGAAGTAATCCGCATATTTATTTGCACTCTCTAAAAGTAGCTTGGATTTTAAACTTTTATCGTATAAAACAGATTTTGACGGTGTTGCATGGTTAGAATATTCATCCAAAATCCAATTGCCGTCAGAACTAACAGCTAAGGTATGTACTCCTTGGTCTTTAGTGATTAGGGTTTGTTTTCCTTTTAAATCTACTTTATAACCCAACATATTAGTGCCGTTTTCTCCGGTAGCCATAAAATAAATTTCAGTACCAGCTGTGTTCGTTCCTAAAATTGTTCGGGTTGGGAATTTATTCTGCGTTAGCTTTTTAATTAATCTTCCTTCTAGATTATAGTAGTACAAATTGTTGAATCCGTCTTTCTCCGAAATCCAAATGAAGTTGTTGGTTTTTGCTGATGGGAAGAATGCTTCATGTTCAGGTTCTATCCACTTGGTACTTTTTTCATTCAGTATGGTATGAACAAATGCACCCGAATTCGCATCGTACAAATTCAAATTCATGTCATTCTGACCGCGATTTAGTTCCGCTATGATGATGTATTTTTCATCCGGTGTCCAACTTAAATTGGTCAGGTAATCGTTCGGATTTCCTTTTGGTGCAATGAAAACGGTTTTGCCAGTCGACACATTGTAAATACCAACTTTTGGTTTTTCGGAAGACTGACCTGCCATTGGGTATTTAATATTGACCAATTTTCCTGGTGTTTGAGTAATGTCTAACAATGGATAGTTGGCAACCTCAGATTCATCTTTTTGGTAGAAAGCCAAATAGTTTGATTTTGGTGACCAGAAAATACCGCCATTAATACCGAATTCATTTCTCGCTATCGATTGGCCTGATATGATTTCAGGATTACTTTCGTTAGTTACTGCAATTTTTTCCTGATTTTGATTGTAGAAATATAAATTGTTTTTTTCGGTAAAGGCTAACTTTTGTTTCGCTTTATCAAAGGTTAGGTTGTCTGCGCCTTCTCCAATCTGTTGTATTTTTTTTCCTGTTTTAGTAGGAATATTGTAAGTATAATAGTTTGCACCATCAGTGAGTAAAACCGTAGTGGCGTCAATCCATTCCAATCCTCCAAAATTCTTCAGTTTGGTGCCTAATGCTTCATTAATTTCGGTAAGCTTTAAGTATTCTGAAGTCGTGTTGTCTGTGGCTTGAGCTGTTACCATTTTGGTCCAAGCATCAGTGTAGTACACATATTTGTTGGTATTCGGTATCCACTGAAAACCGGTTAGTCGGTCCGCTCTGAATTGTCTGTTTTGTTGTAAAACCGATTCTTCTAAAGTTAGTTTTTTGCTTTGGGCAAAAGCACCGATACTTAAAGAAAGGCTCAACACCAAAAGTATTCTTTTATTCATAATAGAGTAATTTGATTTGTTGGCAAATGTATTAAAAATGAGATACTAATGTTTAATTTTTAGAAAACCTTAAGAAATAAAAAATCCCATTCGTTAGAATGGGATTTGAGGTAAGTAAGTCAAATATATTGTTAAACGTTTATTATTTTACTTTGTTAAGAATAGCTTTGAAAGCTTCTGGGTGATTCATCGCTAAATCAGCTAATACCTTACGGTTTAACTCGATGTTGTTCGCTTTGATTTTACCCATGAATTGAGAGTAAGACATTCCTTCTAATCTTGCACCAGCGTTAATACGCATAATCCATAAAGAACGGAAGTTTCTCTTTTTTTGCTTTCTGTCACGGTAAGCATAAAGCATTGCTTTTTCTACCGCATTCTTAGCAACTGTCCAAACGTTTTTTCTACGACCAAAGAAACCTTTGGCTTGCTTCATTATCTTTTTTCTTCTTGCTCTTTTAGCAACTGAATTTACTGATCTTGGCATAATTTTACTTTTTTTTGAAGTAAGGCGTTCTGATCGATATCAGACTCTTAATAAAGCCCACCCCAGGGTTATTGATTTTTTTAACCAAAGAACTTGAAAGTTCTATGTTATAAAATTGTATTCTCTAAGCCTTCGCTCAAAGTGTACAGTTTTTATTACATCATTCTTAATTGTTCTTTAACACTTCTCTCATCTGATGGGTGAACCAAAGCAGAGTGAGTTAACGCTAATTTACGTTTCTTAGACTTTTTAGTCAAAATGTGACTTTTAAAAGCGTGTTTTCTTTTAATTTTTCCAGAGCCAGTAACTTTAAAACGTTTCTTAGCACTAGATTTAGTTTTCATTTTAGGCATAATTTCCCAAATTTATTTAATTCAACTTACTTACTTATCTTGGCTGTAAGCTTTAAGCAATTGCTTATAACTTGTAGCTATTATTTTTTCTTTTTCGGAGTAATGAACATAATCATTCTCTTTCCTTCAAGAACAGGCATAGCTTCTACTTTACCAACTTCTTCTAAGTCCTGAGCCAATCGTAATAATAAGATTTGTCCTTGCTCCTTATAAATGATAGAACGTCCTTTAAAGAATACGAAAGCTTTCAATTTCGCACCGTCTTTCAAGAATTTCTCTGCATTCTTCTTTTTGAATTCATAATCGTGCTCATCTGTCTGAGGCCCAAAACGAATCTCTTTAATTACAATTTGAGTAGATTTTGCCTTTAGTTCTTTCTCACGCTTCTTCTGCATGTAAACGAACTTCTTATAGTCCATAATTTTACATACCGGCGGTTCTGCGTTCGGAGAAATCTCAACTAAATCTAATTCTAGTTCATCTGCTAAACGTAAAGCTTCTGAAGTTTTTACTACTCCTGGTTCTACATTATCTCCTACAAGACGTACTTCTGGAACACGAATGAATTGATTGATTCTGTGCTCGTCTTTTTTTTCTACTCTGGGTTGAAATCCCCTGTTGTTTCTAATTGCGATAACTTTTAATTTTTTAGTTAAACATCAAATGACTTTAATGATTTGTTCACTTCTTCGTTAACAAGAGCAACAAACTCATCTATTTTAATGGTAATATTTCCTTTTCCTTCTTGACCGTGACGTCGTACCGATACCGTTCCGTTTTTCTCTTCTTCTTCGCCGACAATCAGCATAAACGGGTATTTCTTCACTTCAGCCTCACGGATTTTCTTACCGATCGTCTCGTTACGGTTGTCAATTAGGGCGCGAATTTCGTGATTTTCTAGCAAATCTGAAACTTTTTTCGCATAATTTTCATATTTCTCACTCAAACTAAGGATAATAGCCTGCTCCGGCATCAACCAAAGTGGGAAATTTCCTCCTGTGTGCTCTAATAAAATCGCTATAAAACGTTCCATCGATCCAAAAGGCGCTCGGTGAATCATTACCGGTCGGTGTAATTCATTGTCCGCTCCTTTGTAGGTTAAGTCAAAACGCTCTGGTAGGTTGTAGTCTACCTGAATAGTTCCCAACTGCCAGCTTCTTCCTAATGCATCTTTTACCATGAAGTCAAGTTTCGGGCCATAGAAAGCGGCTTCTCCTGCTTCAATAACATAGTTCAAACCTTTGTCTTTCGCTGCGCTGATAATTGCATTCTCTGCTTTTTCCCAGTTTTCAACACTTCCGATGTATTTGTCTGGATTGCTTAAATCACGTACCGATACTTGTGCAGTGAAGTTTTCAAACCCTAATGATCCGAATACATACAATACCAAATCAATTACATTTTTGAACTCCTGATCCAATT
Organism: Flavobacterium sp. GCM10023249; assembly: GCF_042653365.1. Lineage (NCBI taxonomy): Bacteria > Pseudomonadati > Bacteroidota > Flavobacteriia > Flavobacteriales > Flavobacteriaceae > Flavobacterium > Flavobacterium sp. GCM10023249. Next base: position 2,202 of record NZ_JBHSHZ010000002.1, on the reverse strand, counting down.
GATCTGGTGTACAAAATAAATGCGCATCATCCTGAGTAAATCCTCTCACACGTGTCAATCCGTGTAATTCTCCTGATTGCTCATAACGGTATACAGTACCAAATTCAGCATAACGCTTCGGTAAGTCTTTGTACGACCAAGGTCTAGCATTGTAAATCTCACAGTGGTGCGGACAGTTCATCGGTTTTAGCAAAAATTCTTCGCCTTCTGCCGGTGTATGAATCGGTTGGAAACTGTCTGCTCCATATTTTGCATAATGTCCAGAAGTAACATACAATTCTTTCTGACCAATGTGTGGAGAAACTACTTGCTCGTAACCTGCTTTTTTCTGTGCTTTTTTTAAAAATTGCTCCAAACGATCACGTAACGCAGCTCCTTTTGGTAACCATAACGGTAAACCTTGACCTACGCGTTGCGAGAAATGAAACAATTCTAATTCTTTTCCTAGTTTTCTGTGATCACGTCGCTTCGCTTCTTCAAGTAACTCCAAATAATCAGTCAAGTCTTTTTGTTTCGGGAACGAAATTCCGTACACACGTGTCAACTGCTTGTTCTTTTCGTCACCTCTCCAGTACGCACCCGCAACCGAAAGGATCTTCATTGCTTTGATGATTCCTGTGTTCGGGATGTGTCCTCCACGACATAAGTCGGTGAAAGTGGAGTGGTCGCAAAACGTAATGGTGCCATCTTCTAAATTCTGGATCAATTCCGTTTTGAACTCATTGTTTTTGTATAGTTCTAATGCTTCAGCTTTAGTAGCGGAGCGCATCTTAAATTCGTGTTTCTCACGAGCAATTTCAAGTACTCTGTCTTCAATTTTCTTGAAATCAGCATCGGTAATTTTTTGATCGCCAAAATCTACATCATAGTAAAATCCTCTCTCGATTGCTGGACCAATTGTTAGTTTGATGCCAGGGTATAACTCTTCAAGAGCTTGCGCCATCACGTGCGAAGTCGAATGCCAGAATGCTTTTTTACCATCTGCATCATTCCATGTAAATAATGTAAGCGTACCATCGGTCGTTAATTGGGTTTCGGTTTCAATCGTTGTAGCGTTAAAAGAAGCCGAAATCACATTTCTTGCTAAACCTTCACTGATAGATTTAGCCACATCCATAGGAGTTACGCCACTTGCGTACTCTCTAACCGAACCGTCTGGTAAAGTAATCTTAATCATTATTGTTAATTTAAGTCCGCAAATATATACCTTTCGCAAAACACATACAATATATATAGGTATATTCTTTCGTGTAACTAGTGATTAGTAGTTAGTGATTAGTGAAGAGTCCTTGGTCTTTAATGAGTGCAACCGACGATTAGCGTCTAAGTAATCTGAATTGTTTAAGTAGTCTAGATAATGGCGTGTCCCTTCGTCCCTTCGGGTCGCGTGTTCCGTTGTATCTTTTATTGTTGTCTTCGTGAGCCTCAGTCAACCATAAAAGGATGCCACTTCACCCGCTCACGCGAACATTGGGTTCAAAGAAAGTACACCTATATATATAGGAGTAAATATATAGGTGTGTAGAATTGGAAACGACTAAGTAGTTAACCCTGTCAGCGGTTTCCAACCCTGACAGCGGTTGCTTCCAAAAGTAGAACTTAGATAAGCCGGTGATTTCAATAGCCTGCCACAAGAATTACAATGATGATAATTCCTAAATAAGATATAAGGTTTGTGTCGAATTGTTCAAAGTAGTATCAAAGTAGTATTAAAGTAGTATTAAAGTAGTATTAAAGTAGTATTAAAGTAGTATTAAAGTAGTATTAAAGTAGTATTAAAGTAGTATCAAAGTAGTATCAAAGTAGTATCAAAGTAGTATCAAAGTAGTATCAAAGTAATATTAAGGTAGTGTTAGGCTACCAGTAAAGGATATAAAATCATGCCATCGCTCCTGCTAAAAGCTTACTTTGTGTATTGTATGGTGCAATGGGGATAGGGTAGTTTAGCGGATGTGCTACAAAGCTGTAAAAAACTTTAACGTCTAACTTACTGAGGTTCAGATGAAGTAAAAAAAGATACAAAAAAAGGTTATGAAAAGGTTAGGAAATGTAAAAAGAAGTGGTACTTTTGCACCCGCATTGAACAACAAGTGACATGCGAAACCGCAAAGTTCTTTATAATAATGTTCTAAAAAAGTCTAAGTGATTGAGTTTGAATCGAGAGAGAAAAACTTAAAAAAAATCGCAAAAAGATTTGGAAAG
>NZ_JBHSHZ010000001.1:0-1019 GCF_042653365.1 Flavobacterium sp. GCM10023249 | reverse complement strand
GCATCATAAACACCGGTGTAACCATTCACAGTTATGTTCGCATCGGCTTTGTTAATCACTATGGATACATCACCCGATTCGTCTTCATAATTCGGATTCGAGAACGTCCAATGTGCCGTTCCGCCGGGAACATCAGTAAACGAAGCTCCTAAATCCAATCCGGTTAAAGCCACTCCGCCTACACCCGTTGCTGAGCCCGAAGCACCATGTGCCTGAGCATCATAAACACCGGTGTAACCATTCACAGTTACATTCGCATCGGCTTTGTTAATCACTATTGCTACATCACCCGATTCGTCTTCATAGTTCGGATTCGAGAACGTCCAATGTGCCGTTCCGCCGGGAACATCAGTAAACGAAGCTCCTAAATCCAATCCGGTTAAAACCACTCCGCCTACACCCGTTGCTGAGCCCGAAGCACCATGCGCCTGAGCATCATAAACACCAGTGTAACCATTCACAGTTATATTCGCATCGGCTTTGTTAATCACTATGGATACATCGCCCGATTCGTCTTCATAATTCGGATTCGAGAACGTCCAATGTGCCGTTCCGCCGGGAACATCAGTAAACGAAGCTCCTAAATCCAATCCGGTTAAAACCACTCCGCCTACGCCAATTGCTGAGCCCGAAGCACCATGCGCCTGAGCATCATAAATACCAGTGTAACCATTCACAGTTATGTTCGCATCGGCTTTGTTAATCACTATGGATACATCGCCCGATTCGTCTTCATAATTCGGATTCGAGAACGTCCAATGTGCCGTTCCGCCGGGAACATCAGTAAACGAAGCTCCCAAATCCAATCCGGTTAAAGCCACTCCGCCTACACCCGTTGCTGAGCCAGAAGCACCATGCGCCTGAGCATCATAAATACCAGTATAACCATTCACAGTTATGTTCGCATCGGCTTTGTTAATCATTATGGATACATCGCCCGATTCGTCTTCATAATTCGGATTCGAGAACGTCCAATGTGCCGTTCCGCCGGGAACATCAGTAAACGAAGCTCCTAAATC